>SLPZ01000305.1 GCA_007131725.1 Balneolaceae bacterium | reverse complement strand
GGTCAACAACTAAAGGGAAAAAATCTTGTCCGGGTTTTGCATCTTTATTACTTACAACGGTACAAAGCACCATTGTATCACCCATTCGTACCATTACTGCACCATCCGCTAATTTGGCAATACGTCCGGTTTCTACCGAGATTGTTTTGCCGGGTGCAAATTCTACACTTCTGAAATCTTCTTTCATATCTATTATTTATCTATCGTTTTATCGTTCATCGTTTATCCTTTTTTAGCAGGCAGCTCAAACAAATATCGCTAAAGCAGGTTGCTGTTGTATTGATATTTGAGGATAAAAAAAAGGCACGTAACATAAACGTGCCAAAAGAGATGCCTATTTACGAATACCGAGTTCTTTTAAAAGCTCACGGTATTTTTCAATGTCTTTGTCGCGCAGATAATTTAAAAGCCTGCGGCGTTTACCAACCATTTTTAGAAGTCCTCTTCTGGAGGAGTGGTCTTTTTTATTGTTGCTCAGATGCTCCGTCATATCGTTGATGCGGGCTGTAAGAATTGCAATCTGGGCTTCGGCTGATCCGGTGTTTTCACCTGATCCACCAAATTTTTCAATAATTTCTGCTTTTTGTTCTTTTGTTATGCTCATTTTAAGTATCTAAATATTCTGACTTTTTTAATCGTTCAAAGCAAAATAAAATACGCTTCTTTCAGTTATTTTGCAATGTTTGGCGAATGGTTGTTTAAAATCTTCCTGGCTTCTGTTTCATCCTTTTTTAATTGAGACTTTAGCTCCTCTATTCCTGAAAATGCCACTTCATCCCGGATGCGTTCTACAAATTGCACCTGTATATCTTTTCCATAAATATCTTCATTGAAATCAAATATATGCACCTCAAGTGTATATACATCACCTTCAAATGTAGGCCGCTGTCCAATGTTCATCATACCGCTGTGATACTTTTCTTCCACCCGCACATAAACGGCGTAAACACCTTTTTTCGGAGTTACTTTTTTTTCATTTTCAGGCTGAATGTTGGCTGTGGGATAACCGATGGTTTTGCCCCTTTTATCACCATGAACCACAGTTCCATTCAGAATATAAAACCGCTCCAGAAAACTGGCCGCAAGCCTCATATCTCCTTCCCCCTGTATTGCCTTACGGATGGCCGTACTGCTGACGGTTTTATCACCCACCTCCTGTTTTGAAACAACAAATGAAGTAAATCCAAATTTCTTGCCAAGCCGCTGAACCGTGTCAATGGTTCCCTCGCGGTCCCGGCCAAACTGGTGATCGTACCCGATGACAAATTGGGAAACACCAATTTTTTCCCAGATAATTTCTTTCACAAACTGTTCTGATGTGAGCAGTGAAAAATCACGGTCGAAAGGGATTACCACCATTTGATCCACTCCAAGGTCAGCTAACAGTTCACTTCGTTCCTGTAGAGAGCTCAGCAGTTTAATTCCGGCATCACCCGGCTCAATAATTTCCCTGGGATGAGGATCAAACGTGACAACTACACTTCGGGCATCAACTTCCTGTGCCAGTTTTATAACCCGTTTTATCAATACTTTATGCCCGGCGTGAACACCATCAAATGTGCCAACCGTAAGAACGGTGTTTGTATCTCTTTTTACATCTTTCAGAAAAACAATATCAGCCATAAAACGATCCCTCGTTAAACCTGTTAAACTCTACTGGTGTGCATGCTTCATTAACGTTAAATCGTCCGATTTCAGTCCGCCTCAAACCTGATAAATGCGCCCGGCTTCCGAGAGCCAAACCGAGGTCATGGGCCAGCGAACGAATGTAGGTTCCTTTTCCACAATGCACCCGAATAGTAATATCCGGCAGAGAAACATCCAAAATTTCGATACTATAAATGGTGATTTGCCTGGGCTTAATCTCAACCTTCTCCCCTCTTCTTGCAGCTTTATAAAGCCGCTGGCCTTCCACTTTTATTGCAGAAAACATGGGCGGCACCTGTTGAATGGTGCCTGTAAACTGATCATTCAAAACCTGCTCAATTTTTTCAGGTTTGATGTGTTCCCATCCGGCAGTCTCATCAGTTTCTGTAGCCGCATCGTAACTTGGCGTTGATGTTCCAAAACGGATGTTTGCCTCATATACTTTTTCCATCTCCTGGATTTGTGAAATGGATTTTGTGGCTTTCCCGGAGCACAAAATCAGCAACCCTGTGGCAAGCGGGTCGAGTGTACCGGCATGGCCTACCTTTTTTGGGGGAATACGGTTGCGGATAAATGCCACCACATCAAAACTGGTCCAGTGCAGTGGTTTGTCCATCAGTATTACTGCACCCTCTGCATACTGTTCCGACCGGTGAGGCAACGGATTTTTTTTACTTACAACCGGCAGTTCTTCCAGTGAAATTACATTTTTTGGCATGCAGTAAAATCAGGTATGATTTTTTTCAGGATTCTTCTTTTCCAGAATCATCTCCTTTATTCTTGCTCCCGGATTCCCTGCTTTCCTTCACTTTATCAAACAGCGATTCGATTTTGTTCACGTATTCGGCCGTATCATCATGAAAAAACAGAAGATCGGGTATCCGGCGAACCTGGTGCCTTATTTTTGATGCCAGTTTATACCGAATTTCATCCTGGTATTCATCAATTTGCTCATAAATCGGGGCGGGATCACGATTTGGCGAAAATACACTGAGATAAATTTTTGCGATGGAGAGGTCATCGGTCATACGCACCTGGGTTACCGTGATAAATGTACCTGCAGGCTGGTAGTCACGCTGTAAAATATCACCCACATCTTTTTGAATGACCGATGCAACTTTCTGTGTTCGAATACTCATGGTTCTGTAACCTGGTTTGATTTGAACGTTGCGGTTGATAATGTGCAGGCAAGACGATGCACTAACTCAATTCTTCGGGAATACTGTTAAGAAATTCCGTGAAATACAAGAATCCGGTTATTGGGCGTCTTCCAGTTTTCGCTTAGATTCTACCACCTCGTAGCTCTCAATCTCATCTCCGACTTTAATGTCGTTGAAATTCTGAACACTGATACCACATTCGTAGCCTGACTGTACTTCTCTCACATCATCTTTGAAGCGTTTCAGAGAGTCTATCTCACCTTCGTAAATCACCACACCGTCGCGGATAATTCGAATCGGATTATTTCGGTGAACTTTGCCTTCGGTTACGTAGCATCCCGCAATAGTACCCACTCTCGATACTTTAAACACTTCCCGAACATCAACCATGCCTTTCATCTCTTCGCGGATTTCGGGTGAAAGCAAGCCTTCAAGCGCATCGTGAACCTCGTCAACAGCATCATAAATAACACTGAACAGGCGAACATCGATACTTTCGTTTTCGGCCAGTTTTCTTGCCGCAGAAGTGGGACGCACCTGGAAACCGATAATAATGGCATCAGAAGCTGAAGCAAGCAGTACATCCGATTCGGTGATGGCACCTGAGCCGGTATGGATAATATTAACTGAAACTTCTTCTGTGCTCAATTTTTGCAGAGCTCCAGAAAGTGCTTCGATTGAACCATCCACATCTGCTTTGATAATGATGTTAAGCTCGGAAACTTCACCAAGTGCCATTCTTCTGGAAAGGTCGTCCAGAGTCAGATGTTTCACTTTTCTGAGTGACTGTTCCCGCCGAATTTGCTGCCGCTGATTGGCAACTTCTTTGGCAGTTTTTTCATCTTTCGGCACAATGAGTTTATCACCGGCCTGGGGTGTATCAACAAAGCCGGTTAGCTGAACGGGTGTGGATGGGCCTGCATCTTTAAGCCGGACCCCATGTTCATTTTCCATTGCGCGTACACGCCCGAAAACACTGCCTGC
>SLPZ01000109.1 GCA_007131725.1 Balneolaceae bacterium | reverse complement strand
CAAGATAGGGCGAAATGGCAGCCTGGTAAAATTTAATGAGCGAAATGAGTAGCCATTTAACAGATTTCCGTATCCAGTCAGCTATCAATCTCAAAAGTAGTTCCGCCTTTTTCGTCTTTTAGCCGTACACCGATTTTTTGCAAATCATCCCGGATTTTGTCGGAAGTCTCAAAATCTTTTCGCTCCCTGGCTTTCCTTCGGATGTCGATCAGAAGATTGACCAGCTCTTCGGTTTTGGAATCGTCCTGTTTGCTGTCAGCCATCAGTCCCAAAACGTCAAACACAAAATCATTCACCGTCGATTTCATGGTTTCAAACGCTTCAGCAGAAACATCCTCCATGCTGATTTGTTGATTATGGAGTGCATTAATTTTCGAACTCAAATCAAACAGCGCAGCCAGTACCTGTGCTGTATTCAAATCGTCGTTAATGGCTTTGTGGCAGCGTTCGCAGGCATCCAAAATTTCAGCATCTGCCGTCTTTTCTCCGGATGAAGAATCCCGAGGCGGTTCCATTTTCTGAATAAGATCAACCGCTGTCATCAGCCGGTTATATCCTTTCTCGGCAGCACGTAGTGCATCGTTCGAAAAATCGATTTTACTGCGATAGTGAGACTGAAGGATTAAAAACCGAACCACCATCGGGCTGTAGCCTTTTTCGATTTTTTCGTGATCTCCTTCAAACAACTCATCAAGATTGATGAAATTCCCGGCCGATTTGCTCATTTTGGCCCCATCGATGGTAATCATGTTGTTGTGCACCCAGTATTTTGCCGGGTCGTGGCCATAAGCACATTTGCACTGGGCAATTTCGGCCTCGTGATGAGGGAACTGTAAATCGAGCCCTCCGCCATGAATATCAAATTGGTTTCCGAGATATTTCAGGCTCATAACGGTGCACTCGAGGTGCCATCCGGGGTATCCTTCACCCCAGGGAGAATCCCACCGCATAATATGCTCTGGCGTTGCTTTTTTCCAGAGGGCAAAATCGTGCGGGCTTTTCTTTTCGTCCATGCCTTCTGTATCGCGGCTGCCGGCCTGTAAATCTTCAAGCACCTTGCCGGAGAGAATTCCGTATGGCTCTTCCTTCCGGTATTTTTCCAGATCGAAGTAGATATTTCCGTTCACTTCATAGGCAAAACCTTTCTCCAGTATCTTTTCAATCAATTTGATCTGTTCAATAATATGCCCTGATGCGGTGGGTTCAATATCCGGCCGCAGGCAATTCAGAGCATCCATGCCTTCGTGATAACTGATGGTGTATTTATGCACAATTTCCATCGGCTCTACCTGTTCAAGTCGGGCTTTTTTCAGAATTTTGTCTTCGCCCTGTTCGGTTTCTTCATGCTCCAGGTGCCCTACATCGGTGATATTTCTCACATACCTCACTTTATAGCCCTTATACTTTAAAAAGCGGTAGAGCACATCAAACGTTACAGCCGCCCTGGCATGGCCAAGATGGGGATCTCCATAAACGGTGGGGCCGCAGACATAAAGGCCTACAAATGGCGGGTTCAGCGGTTCAAACACTTCCTTTTTTCTTGACAGACTATTGTAAATATAGAAAGGTGAATTCTCGTGATCTGGCATGGTAATTCGTTGCTTATCTCTTTATTTCATTTCGGTACTTGCAAGAATATAATCGATAAATCGCTGCTGTGTTTTTTGCCTTTTAAATTTTCCGCGATAATCGGTAGTTACCGTGCTGCTAACCCTGTCTTTAATTCCCCGGGTTGAAACACACAGATGCTGGCACTCGATAAACACGGCGATATCTCTTGTATCAAGAGCCGTTTCAAGTTCGTCTGCTATCTGCAGGGTAAGCCTTTCCTGCACCTGTGGCCGCCTTGAATAATAATCCACAATGCGGTTGATTTTGGATAGTCCGATGACCTTACCTGAACTGATGTAAGCTACATGTGCTTTCCCTACAAACGGCAGAAAATGGTGTTCGCAAAAAGAGGTTACGTTGATGTTTTTCTCAAGCACCATGTCGTGATAATGGTACTTGTTGCCGAACTTTCTTGCAGCCGGTTTGTTATCGGGATTCAAACCTTTAAAAATTTCCTTCACATACATTTTTGCCACACGATACGGTGTTCCGCTGAGGCTTTCATCAGTTAAATCGAGCCCGAGAGTCTCCATAATTTTTTTGAAATGGCCTTGGATGATTTCAATTTTTTGATCCTCACTGAGATCAAATGCATCATCCCGAAGCGGTGTTTCAAGAGATGTGGGTGTATGATCATCTCCCAACTCTTCAGCTTCATAATGCTGAATATCAAGATCATCTATCAGGTTTTTGTCTTTACTCATTAGATATTTTTAGCACTTATTTCTGAAATTCCAAAGAACCCTAAATTTACGGGTTCTGTGTTCAATATCATAATCAGTAAAGCGGCTGCCCAACGGTGATGCATGATGACACATAATGTTTGAATCGTTGTTAACGCGTTTACCGGTTGAGGACGTTTTGAAAAGTGTCCCACTTTTGAAGGGGGCAATGGGGGATGATATGTACTTGATTTAAGCCAAACATAAAAATTTGAATGAAATTAATACTCATCTGGTCATCCCCCTGCTCTCCCGAACGCTGTCGGGATCGCTTTCCCTCTTCGAAGGGGGATAATTTCGAAATTTTAATCCAACTTGTAAACGCGGTCGTTGTTATTCTTTTTCTTTTTTGTAGGTATTAATCACACTTCCATCCAGCATTGCCCGGAGCTGTCGGCCGCTCATATCATGCCTGGTTACAATATCCATCTTTTTAGTTGCATTGTGCACCACCACTTCTGAACCCTCTTTCAATTGCTTCCTGATATCATCCACCTTCAGAATATCCCCCTGATCAATATTCTCGTAATCATCACTATTTATGAATTCGAGCGGTACTATCCCAAAATTTACCAGGTTTTGCCAGCCGATGCGTGCATAATTTTTCGCAATTACTGCCTTTTGTCCTAAAAAGCGGGGTGCAATAGCTGCATGTTCTCGGCTCGAACCCTGTGCATAATTTTCTCCGGCCACTACAATATGTCCGCCATGATTATCTTTTGACATGACAGCGCGGTCGTAAAATGTTTCGTCGACAACTATGTATGAAAATTTGCTGATTTCAGGAATATTGCTCCGGTAAGGTAATACTTCGGCGCCTGCTTTCAGTATTTCATCTGTAGAAATGTTATCGCCCATCTTCAATATTACTGGCAGTTCAAAATCAGTGAGTTCATCAAATTCGGGCAAGGTTGAAATATTCGGGCCTTTTTTAAGCTCTTTGTTATGTCCGTTTTGAGACGGTTCCAGTAACATCTCTTTGTTAACAATATAGTTTTCAGGTTCGCTGAATTCCGGGTAGCCAATACCGTACAAGTCTCCGAGTTTTCGCGGATCGGTAATTTTCCCCGTCAGTGCAGATGCGGCGGCTGTTTCGGGGCTGCATAAAAATACTGAATCTTCTTTAGTTCCTGATCGGTCGGGAAAATTTCTGGGCACTGTTCTAAGGCTGTTGCGTCCGCTCGCAGGTGCCTGTCCCATTCCTATACAGCCGTTGCAGCCGGCTTGATGGATTCTCGCACCGGATTGTATCAAGTGAAGCATTACCCCACTTTTTACCATATTTTCGATAATTTGGCGGGAGGTGGGGTTGATATCGAAACTGACCTCAGCATGTACCCTTCTGCCTTTTACAATTTCTGATGCGATCCAAAAATCACGATATCCCGGATTTGCCGATGAACCGATATATGCCTGGTAGATATCATCCCCTTCAACTTCGCTCACAGGAACCACATT
>SLPZ01000246.1 GCA_007131725.1 Balneolaceae bacterium | reverse complement strand
TTTTTAACAGGTTTTTTGGTTCAAATATGGGTATCATTACAGCAAGCGGCATGCTCACACTCTGGCTTGCCGTACCCATGTGGTTTGGAATGAAAGTCTTTCAGCGAAAAGATTTTTAGTATTTATTGACTGGACTGAATTAAACAACCTGGCAGAGTCCCCGACAGGCTTGTCGGGGTCCTGCAAGAGTTGTTGGCCATTTAGCGAAAAAAGAATCTTCAAGCGTTCCTGACGGCGGTCGGGATCCTTGAAGCGTTCTTCTGTAACGAAAAAGTGATGCTTGAAGGATCCCGAAAAAGCTCGATACCGTCATGCCGGACCCAGATCCGGCATCTCCTGCTTTTATCAAAGACTTAATATTCCGGGCTGACTAACCTGTAAAAATCATCTGCTGTAGTTCATGACCCCAAAAGACAGAAAGCATATCCGCACCTGGTACTGGTGCGGTGCGGCGCTTGTTTTCATCATTCTCATAATTGGCGGAATTACAAGGCTGACCGGCTCAGGCTTGTCTATGACCGACTGGAAACCAATCATGGGTGCCATTCCGCCGCTGACAGAAGCACAGTGGGAAGAAGCCTTCGATCAGTACAAACAGTTTCCCGAATATCAGCAGGTAAACCGTGGCATGAGCCTCTCCGAATTTCAATTTATTTTTTTCTGGGAATACCTGCACCGAATGGCCGGCAGACTGCTCGGGCTGGTTTTTCTGATTCCATTCGGATGGTTCCTCTTCAAAAAGAAATTTGACAAAACTCAACTGAGGCGGGCACTTTTGCTTCTTGTACTCGGTGCCGGGCAGGCACTGATGGGCTGGTACATGGTGATGAGCGGATTGATAGACGTTCCCGCCGTGAGCCACTACAGGCTGGCCGCGCATTTATTGCTCGCATTCATCATTTTTGGTTGCTGTGTCTGGTTCGCCCTGGACCTGAAAGAAAAATTCCAATCTGCCGGTGACCAGGCCGCCCGGCTGAACCGATGGCTGGCTGCATTTCTGGTTCTGCTGGTTATACAGGTAATCTATGGTGCATTTACCGCGGGGCTGAATGCCGGACACATTTATAACACATTCCCCAAAATGTTTCAATACTGGTTCCCGCCCGAACTGTGGCTGTATGAGCCATTTCTTATGAACTTTGTTGAAAACATGGTCACCGTTCAATGGATTCACCGGGTGGTGGGCACCGTTCTGGGGTTGCTGGTGATTTTTATCTGGCTCAGAAGCTTCCAGCTAAAAACTTCATTCACCACAAAAATGTGGGCTTTGGGCTTGTTCAGTATCACCTTGCTGCAATATGCAACCGGTGTGTTCACGCTGATTTATCACGTACCCATCTGGCTGGGGGTTCTGCACCAGGCTTTGGCCATGGTATTGTTCGGAATTGTGCTGGGTTTCATTCATTTTTTGAAAGAAAAGCCAACTATTCCTACTGAATTTGTTCAAGGGTAGCAGGGTAATAGCGAAAGTCACGAGCGAGACGCTCGCCATCTTAGTTCGCAGGGCACAGCAGAACCTTCAAGCGTGCGTAAGCTCCTTGAGTGTTCTTTTGATGGCTACACAGTGACGCTTTCCCGACGCTTCGGGACGCTATGCATCAGGTGCTTCAAGGTCAATCTCCTGATAACAGGCCACCAAACACAAACAAAACAGACAGTAACTAGAGCATGTTATGAGTTTGCTCAATAGTTGCAAATGTAAAAATTAATTCCTCATCCCGCCTCGTTCAATCAGTTCGCGGGCACTGCTGAGGGCCGATTCCGTGATCTCCTCACCGCTCATCAGGCTGGCCACTTCGCGGATGTGCTCTTCTTCAGAAAGCGGCTCAATTTTTGTGATGGTGCGGCCGCCATCCTCCATTTTTTCAACACGGTAATGCTTGTGGGCCTGGCTGGCAATTTGCGGCTGATGGGTGATGGCCACAATCTGGCAGTGTTCAGATAATTTTCGCATTTCCCTCCCCACTTTCTCAGAAATATTTCCGCTGATGCCGTTGTCGATTTCATCAAAAATCATCACCGGCAAATGGTGCTCTTTGGCCAGAATCGATTTCAGCGACAGCATCACACGGCTTATCTCCCCGCCGGATGCAATTTTTGCCAGCGGCTTGGGCTCTTCGCCCTTGTTGGTTGAAATAAAAAACCGCACATCATCGCATCCGTGCTCCTGGCAGTCAATAGGCTGGCCGTTTACTTTAATCCAGCCGTTTTCTGATTTGAGCCATTCAACACTTACCACAAACTGCCCATTCATGATGCCCAAATTTTTCAGGGCTTCCACAATTTCTGCAGAAAGCTGCCGCCCCGTTGTAAGCCTTTTTTCGTGAAGTGCAACGGCTTTTTCTTTCAGGTTTTCAGCCTGATTTGAGATCGCATTTTCGATGCGTTCAATCTCAATGTCAAAATTTTCGGCCGTGTTTAATTCGGATTTAATCTGGTTATAATACTGAATTAACTCGGGTATTGTCCGTGCATATTTTTTCTGGAGCCGTTTAAGTTCTGCCTGCCTCTGGCGGAGCTTCTCCAGCCTCTGAGGGTTAAATTCAATTCGTGCACGGTAGCGCTCGGCAAACTGAATGGTTTCCTGGATGCTGATGCGCGCTGTTGAAACTTCCTGCAGGTAGGTTTCAAATTCCGGTTCAATTCGCGCCATATCCTCAAGGTTTAGCTTGATGGTGTTGAGCATATCCATCAGGCTGATCTCATCTCCATTGCCAATCTCCGTGATGGCTGCCGCTTTTTGATCCAGGTCTTCGGCGTTATCAAGCAGATTCATCTCTGCGGCCAGCTGTTCCTCCTCATCCGGGTTCAGGCCTGCGGCCTCCAGCTCTTTCACCTGGAATTGATACAGCTCAGTTTTCTCCTTCAGTTCGCGTTCACTTTTTTCCAGGTTTTTGAGTTCTTTCTGCAGCTCCGTCATTTTTCTGAACTCGGCCTGATATTCCTTCAATACCGGCTGAACCGAATCGAACCGGTCAATCACACCCAAATGATTTTCATCCTTCAGCAACAATTGGTGATCGTGCTGCCCGTGCAGATCCACAAGCTGATCGCCCACCTGCTTCAAAACCGAAATATTCACCGGCGTATCATTAATAAATGCCCGGCTGCCGGTTTGGCGGATTTCCCTTCGCAAAATCAATTCCGGGCTGAAATCCACGGCGTTCTCTTCCAAAAATGATTTCATCCATCCGTTATCCCCCACCAAAATCGTTGCTTCGGATATCGCCTTATCAGCACCCTGGCGGATCACTTCCGTATCTGCGCGCTCTCCGAGAATCATATTCAGCGCACCGATAATGATCGACTTTCCGGCGCCGGTCTGTCCTGTGAGTATATTCAGGCCTTCTTCAAACTGAACATCCAGTTCATCGATCAGTGCAAAATCTTTGATGTAGAGGGATTTGATCATGTTTATAATTATCAATGTTTAATGATGAATGCTGAATTAATAAAGCTACAGCCATCGTCATTTTAATGATTCAGTAGTAGTTTTTACAATTGATGTTAAAATAGCGTTTATCTGGTTGATCTCAGAAAAATATTCATCGGGAATTTCTAATAGTATGAACCAAAAAACTTCAATCCCTTACAAAACAAAATCAATCAAACCTCAGGTAGCGCCACAGATAAATCGCCGTGACAGCAATTCCTGAACCGAGGATTAGAGCTCTCCCGGGCATGACTCCATCAAGCCAAAGCTGCAGGTAAGGTTCTCCGAAAACAAGAACGGCGAGGATTGCCATCAACCCGAAACTGGCGGGAAGCTGATAGGGTACATCCATCACTTTTTTACTGTAGATGCCCAGTGTTACAGCCATGGCGCTATAGCTGAGAAGCGTAGCGGCCGCCGAGCCAATCATGCCAAAAAACGGAATCAGGATCAGGTTAGCGATGATGGTGATGCCTGCTCCCATCAGTGTTATTTTATAAAGCACACGGGTTTTTTCTTTGATGAAGATGCCCGACGAAAAATTGATGTACCACCCGTGGAACCAGTAGGCAAGCAGCAGGTACGGCACAATATCGAGGCCTGCCCAGAAATTGCTGCCGATTAAAGTAGCATTCAGCACAGGTATATTAATGGCTACAATCTGCTCTTTGAAAAGTGCCACCACTAAAAACAGGATGGCCGAAAAACCATTAAACCAGATAAACGCCTGACCAAATAGCTTGGGCGATTCCTTATCAGACGCGTGCCGCATAAAAAACGGCTGCCAGGCCATCCGGTACATCTGCACCAGCAGAAGCATAAACACAGCCATTTTGTAGCATGCATTGTAGATTCCTACCACATCTTCCGGGGTGGTGTCCATCCCGTAGAGGCGCTCTGCATTGGCGGGATCCATGTTATTGAGCAAAAAACGGTCGAGCATTTCGTTGATGGCATACCCGATTCCCGAAGGCACAAACGGCCAGCCGAACTCAAATGCACGTTTCATCCAGATGCTGTTCCACTTGCCGCGCATCAGATCGGCGGTAAACGCCCAGACAATAATCGTCATCAGCATCGAAGCGGCAAGATTGGCGATAAACACAGCCTCTATGCCGAAATTTAAGGCCAGAATCAGGTAAAAATTGAGTACGAGATTGACAATCACATGCGTGGTTTTCAGTACGGCAAATAGCACTGACCGGCGCACCAATCGAAGTTCGGCCATCGGCACAATGGAAAGAGTATCGAACCAGAGAATGCCCAGCATCAGCAGGAAAATACCGGAAGTTTCGGGGCCGAGATTAAAAAGAGGGAGAAGCGACGGCATGGCCAGCCATAAAATGCCACACAAAAGAGAAGCAAAACCCAACAGACCAAGCTGAAGTGTTTTAAAAATATTGGCGGCTTCTTTCCGGTTTTCGGCATATCGCAGATAGGCCGATTCCATGCCAAACGTAAACACCACATTCAGAAAAGCAATAGCGGCGTAAATCAGGCCGATAATTCCGTATTTGGCAGGATTAAATACATCGGTGTGAAACGGAACCAGCAGATAGTTAATAAACCGCGCCAGCACGCTGCTGATGCCGTAGATCAACGTATCGGAAAAGAGTTCTCGAAGTTTTTTCACAGGTTAGCGTAGTATTATTTCTGCAATCGCTGATCCAAATAGGATTTCAAATCAGCGTAAATTTTGCTGATCTTTTCTGTACTGGAAAATAAAAGATTCAGTGAATCAATTATTTCTTTTACTTCAGAGGGATATTCATGAGCCAATTGATTACGAATTTCTCTCATTTTTATCCATTCTTGATAATCTTGTATTAAACCCAGCTTTTCAAGTCGTATCAGAATATCAATAAACGGTTTATCAGAATAATCTTCTTCGAGTATTCCAAGTGTTTGAATAAAAAGTCTGCTGCCCATTGTATCCTGAAGTTTGCTGAATCTGTAAATCATTTGGTCAATGATTGAGATGTCATGTTCGGTAAGTTCGTTGTAACTTTTCTCATCAAGAGGAAAGATATCCCGCAACTGTTCTATTGCAAATTTCATCCGCTTCTGATGCAGGTCACAGATTTCAAGTGTCTGTAACAATGTAGATTTTTGATAATCTGAATTTTTCAAAGTTCTACTCCTTCCTGAAAAGCTTTATTAATTATTTCATTTTTTGTAATCGATTTACTTCCCTTACCGAAAGAAATTTCATCCGCAGGTTTATTATAAATCACATCAATCTTTTGGTCTCCAATGGATAATTTTAAGTTGGTCAAAAATTCAATTTTATTTTCGAAATTCATTCTATCCTGATGTGATGAATCTATCAGAAGGTCAATATCTCCTCCCCTTGCTTTGTCATCAACCCTTGACCCGAACAACACTACTTTGACATCATCCCCAAATATACTTCGGGCAATTTTTCGGATTTGTTCAATTTGAAATTCACTTAAACGCATTGTTCATTCAACTTTTTCTGCACACTTACAAGTATAAATAACTTGCTTATCGATTAATTGTCTGAAAGCATTTTCAGAGCTGCATCTACACCAAGCAGATAGCTGTTCACTCCAAATCCCGTAATAATGCCATCCATTGCCCGGCCGGTTATGGAGCGCTCACGGAACTCCTCGCGCGCGTGAATATTGGAGATATGAACTTCAACCTTCGGGATATCAACAAGTTCCAGCGCATCATGGATGGCAACCGAAGTGTGCGTAAAACCTCCCCAATTTGCAATGATCGCATTAACCGTGCCGATTCGTGCCGATTGTATGGCATCCACCAGGTCCCCTTCGTGATTGCTCTGAACAAAAATGAAGTCGATATCGGGATAGGCCTTTTTAAGCAGATCTTCAATATCCGACAAGGCCTGAACCCCATACGTTTTAGGATCACGTTCACCCAGCAGATTGAGATTTGGCCCGTTGAGGATCAGGAATGTCATACCTTCACCTCGGCAGAAATGATTTCAGCCAGTTCCTTCATCCGGTCTTCAGTCACATCCACTTTGTTTCGAAGAGATACGTTCTGGCTCACCGAATAAATGGGCACCAAATGGATGTGCGCATGAGGAACTTCCAGCCCTTCAACAATGATCCCTGTCCGTATAGTATCCAGAGCCTTATCGATGCCGTGAGCTACTTTTTTGGCAAAAACCAGGGTTTCTCCTAAAAGCTCGTCCGGCAGGTCAAACACGTAATCAATTTCCTTTTTCGGAATTACAAGCGTATGCCCTTCAGCTATCGGGTTGATGTCTAAAAACGCAAAATGTGTATCGTTTTCGGCTATTTTATAGCTTGGTATTTCACCGCGAACTATTTTTGTGAATATCGTTGCCATAATATTTGTTATTTAAAGTTCAAACTACAGCGGGTTGGTTTTCGTTAAAGATATATAGAATGTATCAGTACTTCATTATTTTGTATACTTGAAAAGAGTTAATATTTTGAACGTTCAAGTGAATTAAATTTTTATTTTGGGAGGTTTGATTTTAACCCTTCGAAACCTTTATCTTTGTTGTCTTTGAAAAAATGCTCTATGAAGAATCGGTAGCTCAGTTGGTAGAGCAACGGCCTTTTAAGCCGTGGGTCGAGGGTTCGAGCCCCTCCCGATTCACATTTGACTGAGCAAAAACATTTTTTAAGACTCTCTCTTGATTAACCTCTATCGGCTGATACCCGGTAGGGGTTATTTTTTTAAATATAAAAATCGCACATCGTGTACCGCACATCTGATATCGTGATTCAATCTATTCCCCGGTTTGCCACGATCGTTAATAATAGACGATGTGCGTTGTGTGATGTGCGATGTTTGAAGTTTTTTTAATTGCACACAAATTAATATGAATCCTGCCTACGGCATATTTTTCTTTGCTGTTTGAGTGCTTTTTACAAAAATTGATATCAGTTCATCGCTTTCTTTTATTCCTGCCTTAAGGAGTTTGTTCTTTTCGCACATTTTTGACTTGTGAATTATTTTTAAGGCAATATACGTTTCACGCAACTCTTTAAGAACCACCTGAATTTTATGAATAAAATCTTTCCGTGACTCGGCTCCTCTTGCTTCTCCATAATTAAGAGCAGGTGATGTTCCTGATCGGATTAACTGCCCCTATAAATGGTTTCCTGACTTACTATTTGGAATGTCTTCAATAACATTAATGATTAAAACCGCAAAATCTATCAGGCGATTTTCTAAATCTAATTGGTTCATAGTGATTTGATTATTTTGGAATTATTTTTATTGCTCACATGTATGAACCAATATTTTCAAAACCCTTACAAAATTTTCTCGGAATCAGGCTAAATGCATTAATCAATCCATATATTTGAAATGCAAGAAAATCGCACATCGTGTACCGCATATCTAATTTCGTGAATCACATCGCTTCCCGGTTTGTCACGATTGTTTATGAAAGACGATGTGTGTTGTGCGATGTTTGAAGTAATAATAATTACTCCACAGTGATGTATGGACGCAGCCGTTCCATGGTAACCGGGCCGATTCCGCTGACGTTTATCAGTTCTTCAACATCAGAAAACCCGCCGTGTTCGGCCCTGTACTCTACAATTCTTTCTGCAAAAGCAGGTCCGATGCCTGTTAATGCCTGAAGGGTGTTTTCATCTGCTGTATTGATGTTGACCGGAAAGGATACAGCTAATGCATCAGCACCACGGCCAAGTTCCACACGAGGAATTCGCTTGCCAATACTGTCCGGTTCACTCCACATCCCCACTCCGTTCTCCTTTGCTATTTGAGCGTACTCCTGAAATGCTGAAATCGAATCCGGATGCTGCCGGTAATACCGCACCCACTCTCCAAAACCGTTTACTAATAACTCCCGGTTCACATCAATGATTTCACCATCTTCCCCTCTTGCCTGTACATAGGCCCGGAACGAGCCATATCTCGACTCGGGTGTAAACATGTCGTATCCATACATTCTGATCTCTTTATCCTCAATAAGGTTGGATAAAAATTCGGCTGCCTCGGCCGAATAAAATTCCGATGAATCCTGGCCGGCGTAAATACGGGGAACATTCACACCAAGAAACCGAACCGGGTAACCGAACCGGTAAGCCAGCTCAATTTCGAAACGGCTGCCATCGTGCACTCTCGAAACGGGATACCACTGCTCGTGGGTGATGTGAGGCACCGGCGGTTCGGCATCGCCCGTTGCCCGGTTCATAGCCCCCATAAAATCCTGGTAGTACTGATTGGCAATGTACTGACAGTGAAAAATGAGCAGGTTTTCGTCGTTGTTCTCCTCGGCATTCCGCGAAAAATTGTATGAACCGGCAATGGCAATTCCGCGATCGTTTTCGAACGGTTTGGTAACATCAATCAAAAGCACCTTGTGGTGCAGGGTTCTGAGTTCCCGCGCCTGGCGAATATTTCGGTTGCCTATTGTTGCCTCTGGTGATGCCCATTTTACTCCCGCATTTCGATACTGCGCATAAAACCGCGGATCAATCAAACCCTGAACTTTAATGTCATCGGTAAAGGAGCGTTCCCACATGGTTTCGCTCATGGGAATATCGTGTGTGATGGCAAAAGCCAGGAAATTCACATCGTGCTGTGCTTCATCGCGTATGAGTTCGTTCAGCCTTTCTCCGATGGATGGCTTGGAGCGGTCGCGGTTTATCGGGCCGAAATAGAGCTCCACTTTTGTCGTATCTACATAAAACACTTTTTCGCCGATGTAGCGCTTGTCTTTATGAAAACGGGCACGCTCGGGATTTGGGACATCACCATCACCGCCCCACATCTGGTTAAATTCGCGGTAATATGCTTCGGCTATACCGCTGTCTTTAATTACAATGGTGTTGTTTGAATTGTAAGGGCCGGTATAGGTCAGGTTCATGGAGCCTGTCCAGACGTAATAATCATCCGGGTCATCACTCAAAATATCGATTATGGCAAACTTGTTGTGCATATCGTAGCTCGCACCTACCAGCCTGTGCGATGTAATGGATCCGTCGGGATTGAACACATCTCCGGCATCGTCAATCGTGTAGATTCCAGCATCCTGCAACATGCCCCACATCTTTTCGCCGTGTTCGCGGTTTCTGAACCGATTGTAATGATCGGTTACAACCCTCACACGCACGCCCCGCTCGGCAGCACGCACCAATGCCTCACCAACCTTATGATGCTCAAGGTTATAGATAGAGAGATCGATGCTGTACT
Source organism: Balneolaceae bacterium (assembly GCA_007131725.1). Classification (GTDB taxonomy): domain Bacteria; phylum Bacteroidota; class Rhodothermia; order Balneolales; family Balneolaceae; genus Rhodohalobacter. The sequence continues at coordinate 28,134 of SLPZ01000246.1, read as the reverse complement.
TTGCCGAATCCAAAAGATCGAGAAGTGTATGCAAAAGGTCTGCATTGTCGTTGATGTCGTTGCCTTCTTTTGCTACAGACCGGTCAGCAGGCATATTAAAATAAACTTCAATCCACTCAACAGAACTGGTATCAGCATTTTGGGCATGAGATAAACCGTTAATGAGCAGCAGGGCAGCAACGAGAACCGAACGGAACCAAAATAAATATTTCATGTGTACTTCTGAGCCGGAAAAAATCAAATCAAATAGACCTGACAGTATCCGGAATTTGGCAAATCATGTTGTTAATACGCAATATTTAGAGTAATTTCGTAAAAAATGAACAGAGTATCATATCATCTGCAAACTATTTAACAAAACGTCCGGCTAATCCGGTTTTTTTGATGGCTGAATATGAACACAAATCGGTTAGATCAAACATACTATGAAAAAAGAGTATTTTAATTCGTTCCGATGGAAACGCTCCTGGCTTGTTATTGCGCTTGTACTCTTTACCGGTACATGGTTTCTTTTCTTTGATACATACAGCCTGATGACAAAAATTCAGCTCGAACGGCAGAAAAAGGAGTTAATTGAGCGAACCGAAGAGTATGAAAAACGTGCAGAAGAGCTCGATAAAAAAATTGAAGCACTTAACAGCGATCCCGATTTAATTGAACGTATTGCCCGCGAAGACTACGGGATGAGAAAACCGGACGAAACTGTTTATAAAATTCAAACCATCGATTAATTCTCCAATCAGGCCGTAATATCTGCGACAATGATATAAAAACGGCATTTCTCTTCAACACTAATTAAAGCCGGCTGCCGTTCAAACAAAACATTCTTAATCAGTTATCACTTTAAATGTTTTTGATTGAAAATATTCGGGTTCAATTGAAATATATTTGGTGATGCGAAGAAAGCAACAAAGATCAATTCTGCAATTCTTGCGTTTGAAGAGATCAGTTGCGTAGCTTACAACATGCAGGAAAACCTATCCTTAAACAACTTATTCTGGCCGGTTATTTTATGTACCCTGCTTTTTGTGTGCCTTGGAAACAGGGTGCATGCACAGGTCGTTAATGATACCCTGCAAACGGCACAAAACGACACCCTTCAGAGAGCACAAAACGACACCATACCCGAACAGCCTGCCGACATCGACCTTGAACAAATGCGGGATGGGCCTCCTCAGGACATTCCTCAGGAAATGCAGCGCCCGCAAGACCGCCATGCCGACAGAGAAGCGGCACAAGGTGCTGTTAATTTTCAGGCACGCGACTCTCTCACATTTAGATTCCGGGGAGAACGAACCGGCAATTTATTTGGATCGGGCAATGTAAGGCATCAAAGCGGAGAGCTATCTTCGGGAGTGATTGAACTCGACCTTAACAAATCGCAGGTTCAGGCTGTTGCCAGTTCGCCTGAAGACACCCTCTCTTACCCCGTACTCAGGCAAAATGGAAAAGACCTTCGCAGCAACAGGATTTTATTTAATTACCAGACGGAAAAAGGCAAATTCGAAGTTGCCGAAATTCAGGTTGATGATGGCTACCTGATAGGCACACAGGTAAAAAATGTATCTCAGACTGAGGTATTTATCGAAGACGGAATTTATTCCACTTGTCCTCCGGATCACATGTACTACTACATAAAAGCCCAGAGAATGAAAGTAGTAGACGAAGAAGAGATTTTCTTCACCAATGCCCGCCTGTTTATTCTCGATATTCCTTATCCGTTGATTTTCCCTTTCGGGTATGTACCCGCCGGCATCGACAGGCGCCGCTCTGGACTGCTTGAACCCACTTATGTTTTTGAAAATACATCTGCACGCGGCATTGGCCTTCAAAACCTGGGATGGTTTCAGTACATCAATGACTATTTGACCGCTCAAACCTCTTTTGATGTTTTTACATCAGGCACTGTTTTTAATGAGAGCCGGTTTCAGTACAGAAAAACGGGAAGTTTTAATGGAAATGTTGTTTTGGGTTACTCTTTTGAAAGAGGCCTTGAGCCCACCGATCCCAATTTTACTGAAACAAGAACACGCAGAATTTCTGTTACACACGACCAGCAGCTTTCGCCGTTTGCCAATCTTTCTGCCAACATAAACCTGCGCAGTGCCGACTTTTTTCAGCGCAACTCGTTTGACATAGACGACCGGGCCGAAACCAGCAGTACATCAAGAATATCATATCGTTACAGCCATCCTGAAGGACGTTATAACCTGAGTGCAACCACCAACCTGAATCAGCAGTTTACCACAAACATCACGCGTCTCACCGGCCCGGAAGTAAACTTTTCTTTGCGACAGTTTTCTCCGTTCAAATCAGATCGACCCGGCCTGCAGGAAGAGAAATGGTACGAGCGTATTTCGGTGAATTACAGAAACAATTTCCGAAGCCAATATAACTTCACACCCATTGACCGCGACACCGCTGAGGTGAACTGGTTTGAAGCCCTGCTGAATCCATCCAAACACCGCGAAGCTACCGGTGATGACCGCCACATAAGTTATGGATTGGTTCAGCGAGTACAGGTAAATGCCTCACAATTAATTCCAAGTCAATTCTTAAATATCAGCGCAGGGATTAATTATAACGAATACTGGTATCCCACGTCCACACGGCAGGAGTTTATTGAAGAAGAAAACAGAGTTGAAACCTTCACTGAACAAGGATTTGTAACTGCAAGAGACTTTTCAACCTCACTCAATTTTTCGACCACATTTTATGGGATTTCCCAGATAAGCATCGGCAGTTTCGAGGGGTTGCGGCATACTGTAAGGCCAAATATCAGTTTCAGTTACAGCCCCGACTTTTCTGATGAACGATGGGGATTTTTCCGTGAAGTTCAAACCGATACCCTCGGCAATACGCGAAAATATTCCATTTTTCAGAACGAAATTTTTGGCGGACCGTCAGCCGGAGAACAGCAAACCATGTCGTTCGGGGTGACCAATATTCTGGAAACCAAACGTGTGCGACGCGATTCTACCGGCGAGGTCACCTCCACCAACCTGAGGCTGATTGATAATCTCTCGGCAACATCGAGCTATAACTTCGCGGCAGACAGTTTGAACTTTGGCCGTGTGAATGTTTCACTCTCATCCCGTGTGGTTGATGGTCTGCGTTTCTCGGCAAGTGCATCCTATTCGTTCTACAGCCGTGATGAAAGAGGATCTGAGATTGATCGTTACATTTGGCAGGACAGCAATAAAATTTTGCAGCCAATCAATTATAACCTCAGTTTATCGACAAATATCAGAAGAGGCAGGCGCGGGGCCAGAGTTTCCACACCACATTACCGCCCCTACGATCCGCTCGATCAGCAGTTTTTCAATCCGGTTGATTCCCGGTTTAACTATCAACCCGTACAGGATTTCAGCTCGCCTTTTGAGGTGGGGCTTGACTTCAGTTACCGGTGGACATACCGGCACGGCCAAAGCGCCAGAAAATCGGCAGTACTCAACGCCAACAATATCCGGTTTAACCTAACTCCCAAATGGAGTGTAAGCACCCGAATCGGTTACGATTTTATTGAAAAAGACCTGACTCCATCACAATTCAGCCTTCAGCGCAACATGGTTTGCTGGAACCTCGCGTTTCAGTTCAACCCATTCGGAGATTTTCAGTACTACATGTTCAGGCTATCGCTTTCGGGCGGACAAATGCAAAGCCTGTTCCAGAAATTACCGGGGCTGAACAATCTTGAACGCAGCTCTACCCCAACCGGAAGAAGGCCGCCAACATTCTGATGGTTTTTGTCTGAATTTGAAGAAACCGTACCTTTCAGCTAAACAACATCACGAAAGTATATACATGCAGGACGGAGCACGTTTTTTCGCCTACACTACCTGGGCATTAATGATTTCGGTAGCCATTATAATTTTTACCCATCGTTTTATCCAGTACATGGATGAATCAATTTGGGTGGCGCTGCTGATTGTTTTCGGTTTTGGGTTGATTTATTTCAACTTCATTTATTCTGTAATTAAACGCTATATCAGAAAAGTGCCGGCTCCAACCAATCTTCATATCGTTCTGGCAGTTTTAATATTAGTACCACCGGTAGTTTGGGTTATAACATCTGCTAATTCCATCAGCCAGAATGAACTGCTTCTCATTTTATTTCTTGCCCTCTCCGGAGTTTTAGGCACCATCTACGGTAACCGTGCAGGTATAAAGGCACGGTATGAATACATCCAAAAGCTCAAACAGCTTCAGAAAGAAAAGTTTTCTTTAAAAAAGTAAGAATTGTCACGAGGTACCAGGGCTTAAAGTTTCAAAAAGAATTGTTATTAAAAAAAAATTTATGACCATCTGTTCTGGCTTCTGGCTTTTTGGACCCACCCTCCGGCTCCCTCCCTATCCCGATTTAACTGCATCGGGACAAGGAGGGAGTGACTTTTTGTAAAAATTTTATCAATAAAATAAAGTCCCTCCTTGTTCCACTGGTGCCTTTCCAGTGGAATAGGGAGGGATTTAGGGTGGGTCCCTTTTCAAACCCATTCCCCGGCCCCTTCCCTATGTCGGTACAAACAACGCACCACCACAAGGAAGGGGTGACTTTTTGCGGAATTTTCAGCCATAGTAAATTAGCCCCTCCTTGCGGCGCGCTTTTCGCCGGAGGGAGGGGTTGGGGTGGGTCAGTTCCACCATGCAAAACCCTGTGTCACAAAAAATGAAGTAAATCCATAATCATTCACTAATGAAGTTCACCGCTGCCTTTCATATTTTTGATGGATGAATAATTACACCCCGAATGAATCATTCAGCCAGGCACCCTGGTGCTTTAATGGCCATGCACACACGGTTTTTTGTTCGCTGCTTTTTACATCTCCGGCGTTAAATTCAGAACGGCAAGTTATCAATACACCCGATGATGATTTTCTTGAACTTGATGTGATTGATAAAGGCGAAAAAAGTCCGGTAGCCGTGCTCTTTCACGGGCTTGAAGGGCACAGCAAACGGTTTTATGTAGCAAGGCTGGCCGAGCAATTGGTTTTGCAAAAATTTACGGTGGTTCTGGTCAATTTCAGAGGGTGTGGAAGCAGGATGAACCGACAGCGCAGATTTTATCACTCCGGTGAAACTGAAGATATTGAAACTGTTTTAAAATGGATTAAGGAGCAGTATCCGAATTCTGAGATCTTCTCCGCAGGTTTTTCTCTTGGTGCCAGTGCGCTGCTCAACTTTTTGAAGAAACACGGCTCAAACCATCCTCTTCGTGCCGTGGCTGCAATATCCACTCCTTTCGAACTAAAAAAAGGGTCTCTGAATCTTGAAAAAGGGTTCAACAGAATTTATTCAATCCGGTTTTTGAGAACACTGGTGAAGAAGCTCGAAATCAAGCGCAAAACCTATCCCGATTTGCCAACATTCAGCGGCAGTACTCTCTACGATTTTGATGACCAGGTTACGGCGCCCATTCACGGTTTTGAGGATGCCGATGATTACTATCAACAGTGCTCAAGCTACTATTTTATGGATCAGATAAAAACCGATACATTGATTGTTCACAGTAAAGACGATCCAATGTGTCCGTTCAAATGGACACCGGTGAATGAAATTCAAAACAATCCAAAACTCACTCCCTGTTTACCCGACCAGGGCGGCCATGTTGGCTTCTGGAGCCTGCCGCCCGGATGGCTGGAGGTAACGGTTACCGGGTATTTCAGGTCGTTTTTAATGAATGGAAAGCAGCGAGCTTAAGGTGTAACTAAATGCCGTCAGTTCGACATAAGAATTTAATAAATGAATATGGGGTTAAGAAAAAGGGCGTGAAATTGCATAACATAATCAATTTCGTCATGCAGGACTCTGATCCCCCAATGGGACAGGCGGGATGACGCCCTTTTTGAACTACAACGCCTTTATGCATCTAATTCAATAATCTTATATCGAGCTCACGTTAAATAATTATTTCGAGTAAAATATTTTCACAATAAAATTTTTAATCAGAATCATAAAAACATCACAAAAATGGTAATTATTATTGGCGCGGGTCCCATTGGCCTGGCCGTTTCAATCGAATTAAAAAAGAGAGGTGTTCCATCACTGATTATTGAACGGGGCGCTTTGGTTAACTCTATTTTTCACTATCCAACCAATATGACCTTCTTCTCAACATCGGATAAGCTTGAAATCGGCAATATTCCATTCATCTCACACGGGCCAAAACCTACCCGAAGTGAAGCTCTCGAATATTACCGCCGGGCAGCCGAACATTACGATTTAAACATCAGGTTATATGAAGAGGTGAAAGAATTAAACGGCAGCGATGGTGATTTTGAAGTGATTACGGATAAAGGATCCTACCCGGCTAAAAAAGTGGTATTAGCCACCGGATTTTACGGGCAGGAAAACCTGATGAATATTCCGGGAGAAGAATTGCCAAAAGTAACCCATTATTACGACGAACCTCACCGATATGCCTGGCAGAATATACTTGTGGTTGGCGGCGGCAATTCTGCTGTGGACGCGGCCCTGGAAACCTGGCGATGTAAAGCCAACGTATCCATTCTCGTACGTGAAGCCACAATTAAACCTTCGGTAAAATATTGGGTAAAGCCGGACATCGAAAACCGGATTAAAGAGGGCTCGATAACAGCCTATTTTAATTCTGAATTGCTTGAGATTCGGGAAACTGAAGCCGACATACAAACACCAGATGGAAAAATTACCATCCCCAATGATTTTGTACTGGCTATGACCGGTTACCATCCACATTTTGGCCTGATGAAAAAACTTGGAATTGAGCTGACCAACGATGAGAAAAAAATGCCGGTTTATGATGAAAAATCTCTTGAAACCAACCGGAAAGGATTATTTGTAGCCGGTGTGGTTTGCGGAGGAATGGACACGAGCAGCCTCTTTATCGAGAATACCCGAATTCATGCGGATCATATTGCTGCTCACATTGAGAATAGCCTGTAAAAAAAGAGGGGCAAGCTGCCCACATCACGCCGCTACGACCTGCTACCGCTGCTGCCTTCCGACCCTGACGGAGTTCACAGGGAGCTGGCTGTATGGAACTTGCCCCATGTAATTTAAAACAATCAATACATCAAAAAAGAAAACCCGGTCACTGTTCATCATCCGGGTTTTGATTCCTGATAAGAGAACGAAAATCATCCTCTGTTCATTGTCCGATGTAAAATCAGACTGAATAAATGTGGAGCCACGGGGATTCGAACCCGCGAAGCACTGCTTCGCAACATCAAAGCCCAATCACTCTTTCACATTGTCAATACCAGCGTGGATGTATATACTAAAATGATCCTGCGCTTTTTTGTGGAGCTACGGGGATTCGAACCCCGGACCTTCGCGCTGCCAGCGCGACGCTCTAGCCAGCTGAGCTATAGCCCCGAGAACAGTAAATATATGATGTTTTCTTGATAAGAGTCAAAAAGCATTTCACATTACTCACAATTTTGAATTCTCAAAATATATCACCCAAATTAAACCCAAAATTGTCATTGAAACAATGACAATTTTGCCAGAAGGGCCGGCAAATCATTGTCAACCAATGATTTGTCGGGGTTAACTCCGACATTGAAACCAGTAGGGGTTTATTCTTTAATAAATGCTCATAAACCTTTGTGTTTCAATGTCGGCCCACAGGGCAAAAAAGGTCTATCGACTTTTTTGGGTTAAAAATACCTTGGAACACTAAAGCCGATAAACGTGCCCGGTGCATCCAGCCTTTTTGCAAAATCAAGTCTCAGGATACCGAAAATGCTGTTCAGGCTTACTCCGATTTCTGAGTGGATTCCATCCGAAACAAGTAGTTGATCGGTATAATTGGCGTTGGCTTCACTGTAGCCGGCACCACCAAACAGTATCAATCCCCATCCGCGATCTACAAGCGGCCGGATTCCCAAAAGTTCGAACGGAATGGTTCTGAAATTATGCTCGGCTGTTGCCAGCCAGTACCGGTTGCCCTCGTAAGGCACATAATTTCTTGTTTTTAATGTACCGAACGGTGTAAATCTGTGCAGCGAGCCATCCACCGTGCCAAATCGCTGTATTGGCAGCTCTCCTGTTGATGTGCCGCCGGAAACATGCAGATCCAGCGTGTTTGCAAAAAGCCGGCGTTTATAAAATGTCTCGAAATTCCAGTCTATACTGAAGGATAGCTTGGTGAAATCGAAATCACTGCCAAAAGACGGATCACTAAACTCTGCAGATAGCTGAACCTGTCTCCGACCAGAAAAACCAAAGTCTCTGGATGTAACATTATAGCCAAGCTCAATTTTTGCAGATTGGAGGGTTCCTTCTTCAATTTCCGGATTTATGCGCCGGGTTTGATGCCAGCCAAAAAGGCTGTAATCGTGAACTGACTGGGAATCGAACGCACGGTGATGCTCCCGGTTTGCCGTTAATTTAAGGTTTACTCCTGGCAGAATTCGTTGGATCCGAATACCGGTGTACATGCGTTCATTCCTGAAATAATCGAAATAATCATCCGCTCCCATAAGCGCGGTTACACTGTTCATACCTGTTGTGTAAAATGATGATTGATATCGCGGAGATGAAGTTTTTTTGTATCCACCGAGAAGGTGTACCGTGCTTTCCGAAATTCTGAATGCCCTTTGCTCAGCAGAAATACCGTAATCCCAATCTTCGCTGTTGAAACTGTATCCTGAAAATCCCTGAAACCTGAATCCTGCATCACTGAACCTTTTTTGATATTTCAGTCCAAGATGAAAGCCATCCATCCGGTTAAAATGGCTGCGAATCCCGAGGCCGGACGGAACAATGCCTCCTAAAAATTCTGACCGTTCTCTCTGATCACCCGAATCTGATTCAATCCTCCGGGCCAGGAATCCTTCCGGTTTGAAGGCTTCATCAAAAGTCCGGGTGCTGTCGATAGTTTCGTATGCAAGGCTTTCCTCAATAGTGAGCGGAATAGGTTCAATTTGTGAACGGTCTTTCACACCATTCAGCGTATCCGCACTTACGAGTAGATCTTGGGAATCATAAACCGAATCGGGAACCTGTATATTTACTTCGTAATCAGATAATCTGGACACCTGGCTGAACAGAATAGATGGAAATCGAAGCCCTATAATCCCGATTCGAATCAAACCATCTATTCTCATATCTACAGGCAGCCAGAACTCTCCTCCATAATTACTGAATTGCTGCTTGTAGGAGAGATCAAAATCCTGAACCGGCGGAGGGAAATTAACCACATCATTTGGTTTCAGGTCTACTTCAAGCAGGGCATAATCGCGTCCCAGAACCCATGCGGTGCCCTCAAACAGCGGCTGGCGGACTCTGCGGGGAACCACTTCGATTTTGTAGAGGGGTTTGCCGTCCATCTGCTGGGTTTCAAGCAAGCGAAATCGATAATACCTTAAGGCGTTGGGATGAGTAATCCCCACAACATTGTATCCCGCAATAGTTACATTATCATCGTAAAAGTTGGGCATGTAACTGACTCCGGCAAAATTTTGATCTTCCGACAGGTTTGATGTCTGCTTGCGAGATAATAGAACCTCCCTGTGCCCTTTTTCAGCATCCCAGTAAGCGATGGAGCTGCTTTCAGAAATGGATACGATGGATGTATCATTACTTAAAATCTGTCTTGTGTATGCATCTGCCTGGTAGGATTCAAGACCGGTTCTCCAGATTTTTTTCCGTTCAATAACCCGTTCCATGATGGAAAGCCCGGGGTCGTCGCCGGTCACCACAATTTCACCCAGTTCTGTTACGGATTCTGAAAGTTCTGCAACAACCGGCAAATGGGTATCAGTTGATATTTCTAATCTCTTGCTTTCATATCCAATGTAACGGATTACCAGTGTAACAGGTAGTTCATCAACGGTGATAGAAAAATTTCCCTCATTATTGGTGATGGTTCCCCGGTATGTGTCTTCAATCTGTATGGTAGCCGAGGGTAGTTTCTCTCCTGTGCGCTCATCAGCAACAGTTCCAGTAATGTCTACTTGTGCATAAACAACCTGGAAAAGAAAAAACTGTAAAACGATCAGTAAAAGAATTCTCATTATTATTGAGCAAAGTTGAATAGTAATTTTTTCGTTCCTATTACTACGAATGTAACTTCCATTCGTTGCGGATTATTTTGAAGGAGAGAATAATTATTGATTCAGAAAAGCAGTCTGTGTGCTTTCAACTACAAGAAGAGAATGGGATAAAATCAATTCACATTTTGGAGTACAACGGCCGGTTCGAGCTGCTTCAAAACTACTTCATCATCCCGGTTGAAGAGAACGCGATTATCTGTGTGAACAATAAATTTTTCGCCATTGCAGTCTACATGATAGGTAATGTCGTGGCCTTTAAACTCTCTTGCTACTACAATCCCTTTACTCCAGCCATTTGTGGTTCCGTTCGGACGCTCGATGGTAAGATGCTCCGGACGGATGGAACAGGTGATTTGGCCGGACGCTTTACATTTTAATTTAATGTGGCCAATTTTTGTATCAATGGTATCGGAATCATCCACTCGCGCTTCAAAAATATTGGTGCGGCCTAAAAATTGTGCAACAAACTTGGTTTTGGGATTGTAATAAATCTCTTCAGGTGTGCCAATTTGTTCGATGCGGCCATCATTCATCACTGCAACACGGTCTGCAAAAGAGAGAGCTTCTTCCTGGTCGTGGGTAACCAGAATGGCACTCATTCCGGCTTTTTTGAGAATTGCGCGAACTTCTTTTCGTGTTGAATCACGCAGTATTGCATCAAGATTTGAAAACGGTTCATCCAACAGCACCAGGTTAGGTTTGGGGGCAATAGCCCTGGCAAGTGCAACACGCTGCTGCTGCCCGCCGGAAAGTTCGGCCGGGCTTTTATGTTTGTGTTGTCCCATTCCGGTCCGGCATAAAACCTCTTCGGCAAAAACATTGCGTTTATACTTTGGCAGTTTGGTCAGGCCAAAAGCAACATTTTCGAGGGCACTCATGTGTGGAAATAGTGCATAATCCTGGAAAACAAACCCGATTCCACGTTTTTGAGGCGGCACATGTTTTTTTGTTGAAGATAAAAGTTTACCGCCGAGATAAACTTCGCCATTATCAAGTTGCTCAAAACCGGAGATTAGCCTCAATGTTGTGGTTTTTCCACATCCGCTGGGGCCAAGCAATGCAAAAATTTCATTGTCTTTTACTCCAAAAGAGCTTTTTTGGACAACAGGAACATCCTTCTCAAAAGATTTTTCTATGTCTTTTACTTCCAGCAGCATCGTTTACCTGCAAACTCTCAAATTTAACCTGTAATCTTATTTATATTCAGTCTATATAAAACTAAGCAAAAATTTCGATCTTTAAAATCTTTATGAAATAAAAACTCGTAATAAATAAGCAGGAGTTTGTAATCCAGGTAAGTGTAACTTAAAACCTCAGGTTGACACCAACTGCAAGCCTACCCACATTATCAACATCCAGATCGTCGGTGCTTGTGAGGCGGCTGATTCGATATTCAATAAACGGTTTTAAAAAAGGCAATAGTGAAACCTCGGCACCGCCAAAAGCATTCCAGTAAAAGTTTGATTCTTTAAAACTTTGCAGGTTTTGATGGTCTGCGCTCAATTCAAACCGTTCACGGCCAATACCAAGTCCGGCAAACGGTTTTACCATCCCGATGTTGAAACCTGCTACTGCAGCAAGCCCGAAATCGTAGACGTCCAGATCCTGACTGGCCCTGATGCCATCCTGCAGGGTAACCCTATTTGTTTCATTGAAAAAACTGAAATGGCCTCTCATGTTTAAATCCAGCAAGGGCAAACCGGATAAAATTTCTTTTTCAACGCGAAACCCGAAACCATTATTCGGATCTTCATTTCTGATTTCATAAGATGCGCCAATCCCCCACTGTGCTTCGGCTTGTTCTGTGGCCAGTGTTAGTGCAAAAATAAATCCTGCAAGTATAAAAGCTATGTTCCTCATGTCGATATAGTTCCAATTAGTTTGATTGGTTTTTGTTAAAGATATAAATTTTGTGAATTTAACTTGTTAAACCGTTTTTTATGCTATAAAGCTTCAAATTGTTTCATCTTCACCGTACAATTGAAATAGTTTGGTTAAAGATAAATACATAAGAATATGTTAAAAGCTGAAATCACACTTCTTTTAATTGAAGTAACAGTAAAAAAAGTTTAATATATACCTTATGAAACGATTATCTGCCGACAAATCTACAAATCCTGTTGTGTTAAACTCGCAATATAGCCTGCAATAAAAGTATATGCTGTAATGGGTTTGATGTTTGTGAAGGCAAATCATAGAAACTGAACCAATAATAAATAAGTCTTAATCATGAAAGAAGATAAAAAAGCAAAAACAAGTGGATTGTCTCGCCGCGAATTTCTTACACGTTCGGCAGCAATCGGTGCTGGTTTTACCATACTTCCAAGCACAGTAGTAAGCGGGTTAGGCCATAAAGCTCCCAGCGACAAATTAAACATTGCCGGAATTGGAGTCGGTGGCCGTGGCAACGCTGTGCTTCAGGCAATGAGATCTGAAAACATCGTGGCTGTCTGTGATGTTGACTGGAGATATTCAGAAAGCGCATTCAACAATTTCCCCGATGCAAAAAGATACTGGGATTACCGCAAAATGTATGATGAAATGATGGATGACATCGATGCGGTAATGGTTGCCGGATCTGACCATACACATGCCATTCAGGCTGCTCACGCAATGGTTGAAGGCAAGCACGTATATGTAGAAAAGCCGCTTACACACACGGTTTACGAATCAAGGCTGCTTACCAAACTTGCTGAAAAGCATAAAGTAGCAACCCAAATGGGGAACCAGGGGTCTTCTGATGAAGGAATTAACCTGATGATTGAATGGATCAGAGCAGGTGAAATTGGTGAAGTCAGAAAAATTGAATCCTTTACTGACAGACCCATTTGGCCTCAGGGCTTAAATACTCCGAGCGAGGAGATGGAAGTGCCAGATACAATGGACTGGGATCTTTTTGTAGGCCCTGCAAGAATGAGGCCTTACCACGAAATTTACACACCCTGGAACTTCAGAGGCTGGTGGGATTTCGGAACAGGTGCTCTCGGCGATATGGCTTGCCATATTCTGGAACCACCATTTAAGGCACTTGAACTTGGATATCCAACCAAAGTTCAGGGAAGCTCTACCATGCTGCTTCGCGACAGTGCACCTGTAGCACAAAAAGTTAAACTGGTTTATCCAAGAAGACAAACCAGCTTTGGCATTCAGCCGCCTGTAGAAGTGCACTGGTATGATGGCGGACTGCAGCCCGAAAGACCTGAAGGCTGGATGGAAGCACAAAAGTATAAGCCCGATGCATGGCCGGAAGGCGGCAATATGAACCACAGAGGTGGAGCCGTTATCTTCCACGGAAGTAAAGACACGCTGGTTTGCGGATGTTATGGTGCAGATCCATGGTTACTCTCAGGCAGAGTGCCTGATGTACCAAAAACCGAAAGAAGAGTGGAAACCGATCACTACATGGACTGGGTACGTGCATGTAAAGAAAGCCCGGAAAACCGTGTAGAAGCAAAATCCAACTTCTTCGAAGCCGGACCATTTAACGAAATGGTGGTAATGGGTGTTCTTGCCGTTCGCTTACAGGAACTTAACAAAGAGCTCCACTGGGATGGCGAAAACATGAAGTTTACAAACATCGATGAGAATGAGACACTCAGAATTATCATCGAAGATGGCTTCACCATTGAGGATGGACATCCGTCGTTCCAACGTGATATGACCGATCCGCTGAATGCTCTTGAGTTTGCAAATGGATTGATCAAGACCGACTACCGCGAAGGATGGTATCTCCCCGATATGCCTGCTTAATGCAGAGTCTGTATTCACTTAAATAATAACAATGAAAACAGAACATATTTTAAAAGCAGTATTAATGATCTTTCTGACCGCAGGCCTGTTAATGGCCTGCGAGTCTGATGATCAGCAAGAACAGCGGGTTGAAGCCGAAACAGAAGACGCTCCACTGAATACCCTCACCGATGAAGAAGTTGCCGAAGGCTGGGTTCTCCTTTTTGACGGAGAAACAACTGATGGCTGGAGAGGATACGGACAGGATGCGTTTCCCGAATCAGGGTGGGTCATCGAAGATGGCACACTGCGGGTTATTGGCGGCGAACGCCCCGGAGACATCATCTACGATCAAAAATTTCAAAACTTCAGACTCTCACTTGAATGGAAAGTTTCGGAAGCTGCCAATTCCGGCATTTTCTATCTTGCACAAGAGCTGGAAGGAAGGCCGATCTGGCATTCGGCACCGGAAATGCAAATTCTGGATAACGAACGCCACCCAGATGCAACCCAGGGAGTGGATGGTAACAGAAAAGCGGGCAGCCTTTATGATCTGATTCCCGCTGATCCGCAAAATACCAAACCGGCTGGAGAGTGGAATCACGCCGAAGTGCTGGTTCACAGAGGCACAGTTGTACATTTCCAAAACGGTGAACAGGTTCTTGAATATCAGCTTGGCACACCGGCCTGGGATGAGATGGTAGCTAACAGTAAATTTGCTGAAATTGATGATGTTTTTGGCAAATATGAACCCGGCTACATCGGTCTTCAGGATCATAATGACGATGTATGGTTCAGAAATATTAAACTCAGAAGCCTGGATTAGGTTACAACTGTAATTCTCAACCAAACTTAAAAGCCATCACCAAACCGTGATGGCTTTTTTTTATGTCGGTATTTCCATTAACAGGAATAAAAAAACCGGAATTTTCAGGTAAAGAGTGAAAATAATCATACTGAATCTAACTAATAGTGTTATGTCAATTATAGATTGGCAGGTTGGTAAAGACTTCCGAAGTCTTTCTGGTTTTAATAAATCATCGGCTAATTTAATTTGTCTGACCTTTTGGCAGTGTCGATGAAGACTTCGGAAGTCTCCATAGGCCGATATTTTAAAATTGACACGACAATAGTCTGAATTTACTTAATTAATTGAACCGAAATTAACAGATGAATATCCTGTTATTTACTGTCTATTTACTATAAAAACCTATAAATAGGCAAAATTCTCTCAGTAAAAATGCCGATTTTTGAATTTTCTTGGCTAACAGTTGAATAAATATTGTTGTTTTTCCTTGATTTTTACTAATATGTAGTGCGCTCAAGTAGCGTCTCTCTTGATGAATAGTCAGGGTATCACACCGGATAGGTGTGATACCTTCTTTTTTGAAACCTCCCTTCTAATAAATCGTATTCTTAGTTTCGGTCTATTCCTCATAGTTCTATATTGGTTATATTTCATCAAATCAAAAAAAAGACCCATGTTACATGAAGAATTTTAAAATCAACCATCGCAATAAAAGCGGCTTCGAGGTTTTAGACCTGCAAGGTGAATTGGATGCACATACAGCCTCCCAGCTCGAAGATGTTCTAAAATCCCTGATCAATAAAAACAAATCTAATATCATCGTTAATTTTAAAGACCTTGATTATATAGCCAGTGCAGGCCTTGGTGTATTTATGGCTTATATAGAAGATGTGCGTTCAATTGGCGGAGACATCAAACTTACCAATATGAACGAGAAGGTTTATAATGTTTTCGATTTGCTTGGATTCCCCACCCTGTACGACATTTTTGAAGATGAGCAACACGCCGTTGCAAAATTTTTAAATGATAGTGAGTAATCTATTTGGATAAAGCTGCATCATATCAAAAGAGTATCAAAGCATCCACAAAGAATCTTTCTGATATCAGAAAGTTTGTATCAAAGTATGCCGAGGAGCACGGGTTTACTCAAGATCAGATTTCAGATATCCGTCTTGCAGTAGACGAGGCTGCTACAAATATCATCAAGCACGGCTACAAAAATGATGATACTCAAACGTTAACGTTAAAGCTTGAATTTGACGACGAAAAACTTAACGTTACACTGACTGATCAGGGAGTTTCTTTTGATTTAAAAAAGTACAAAAGTCCGGACATCAGGCAGCAAATTGAAAAAAGAAAGCGCGGTGGCATGGGAATTCGCCTGATGAAAAACCTGATGGATGATGTATCTTACAATGTGCAGAATCAGAAAAATGTACTCAAGATGAGTAAAAACAGAAATTAATTCGCGTGAATATACCAAACGGCAACAGAGATTTTCAGTCAAGTTTTGAATTAAAAACAGTTCTTGAAACCAGCAGAATGCTGGTAGAATCCCGCGATACTTCCTTTATTCTGAACAATCTGTTACTGATTTTGATGGGCAGGCTACTTGTTACAAAAGCTGCCATTTTTATCTACGACCCGGTTGCCGACAAATACACCCTAAAAAAATCCAAGGGCTATCAGGGCTATTCTGAAGAAAAAGAATACCAGATTCTTTCAAATGATGAACAAAAAAAGTTGGCATATTTCCCTGTAAGTGATGCCCAAAATGTTTTCCCTGATGTTTTACACGATGAAGAAAATTCATTTTATTTTAACCTGCGCACGAGCAACAACCATCACGGATTTCTGCTGCTGGGCCCAAAAGCTAATAAAAAACCATATGAGCCTCATGAAATAGATTTTGTTGAAGGGCTCACCATCATATCAACTGCCGCGCTGGTCAATTCTCAGCTTTTCAACGAACTAAATAAAACCTATCGCAACCTCGACCGGAGAATTCATGAACTGAACACGTTGTTCGACCTGTCAAAAGAGTTTAACCTGCTGGTAGACCGCGAAAAAATTTCCAGAATTTTTAAATTCGCACTTTTGGGCCAACTCTTCATCAGAAAATTCTTTCTGATTTACAAAAACCAGGATAACATCTCCCTTTTGGCCTCCAGCGGGTTGACAAGCGATCCTGACAATAGCCATGTAGAACACATTTTTTCGGTTCCCAACCAGGAAGTCTTTCTCATTGATGACGAATTCAAACAACAGAATCCTTGGGTGGAAGAAAATGAAATCATTGCACTTATTGGAATTTCTATCCAAAATGAAAAAGTTGCGGTTATCGGTGTTGGCGAAAGAGTAAACAAAATACCATTCAGCGAAAACGATTTTAATTTTCTTAAATCGCTGGCTAACCTGGCCGCCATTTCAATTCAGAAAACCTATTTTCTGGAAGAAAGAATTGATAAAGAGCGAATGGAAGAGGAATTGTCAATTGCCAAATCTATTCAGCAAGGGTTGCTGCCCGATCCAATTCCGCCGGTTCCCGGAGCCGAACTTGCTGCAAAAACAATCTCATCCCGCGAGGTGGGTGGTGATTATTTTGATGTTGCAAGATCACCCGACGGAAACACGATATTTGCAATTGCGGATGTTACCGGCAAAGGTGTTCCTGCAGCTCTATTAATGGCAAACATGCAGTCTATGCTGCACCTTTTGCTGCCGGTGGATATTTCTTTTGCAGAAGCTACAGAACGTGTCAACAATATAATTTTTAAAAATACACCCTCCGATAAATTTATCACGTTCTTTTGGGCAAAATATTTAAGTGATCACAAAATATTGAGATATGTAAATGCCGGACACAATCCTCCGCTGCTTCTCCGGCACGATAAGGCTGAATTTGAAGAACTGGACAAAGGCGGCTTATTGCTCGGTGCTCTTGAAACCATAGCTCCGTACGAACAAACCGATATTCAGTTAAATCCGAACGATCTGCTGGTTTGCTATACAGACGGGGTAGATGAAGCCATGCACCCCATCGATCAAAAAGAATTCGGGACTGAACGGCTGAAGGAATCTATCCTGAAAAACAGAGACAAAACCTGTGAAGAAATTTTGGATGGAATTGTTCAGGACGTGAATGCCTTTTCAAGCAATCAATTGACCGATGATCTTACCCTATTGGTTCTCAAGGCCTGCGAATAACCGGGGTAATTAAATCAGTAAAACCTGCCTGTTGCTGCTGTTCGGCAAGAGCAATAATTGCCTCGTAAGTTCTGTATCGGTTCTTTATCTCCTCTACATATCTCACCGGCTCAATTCCACGGGCAAAACCATATCTTGCATCCTGGTAATAACGCCGCTGCATCAATTTCAGTAATGCCTCAGATACATCTTCCCATGAATTCGGATTACGGTTTTGATCGATTGCAAGACGTCTTGCGTCGGCCATATGCCCCATTCCTACATTATATGTGGCCAGTGCAAAAGCTAATTGGTTGGTACTGTCTAAGTACGCGTAATGGTCGAGATGCTCTTTGAAAATTTCTGCACCCACCCTGATATTGATTTTCGGATTGTAAAGATCCTCGTATGCTGTATCTACAAAACGCGGCATAATTTGCATCAATCCAACAGCACCCGCCCAGCTTTTACTGTCTTGATTAAAACTTGATTCCTGCGCAATCATCGCGTTGAGCATCAGCCAGTCAAGATCCAATGAGTCTGCAACAGTTTTTACAATATCATCGTAGGGAGAAATGATTCCGATTGACTGATAGTGCCAGTCCGGGTTGTAATATTGTGCCATTGGCCGGCTTTGCTCAAAATATTTTCTCCTCAATACATTTAAAAATGTTGAGCGGCGGGGCCGGTCTCTGTCTTCAGAAAAACGAAAATGTTTGTAGAGAAAACGGTTCATTTTTGACTCAAGATCGGGAGCATTTTTTCTCACTGCCCAGGCAATGGTATCAGATTTCGCAATTGTGGGGCCGGGAATGAGTCCTTCCATGTATCGGTTAGCTGCATGAAACATATTATCATCAGCAACGGTTGACAGTAAAGTACCATTAGAGAGCTGCATTAAGGCTGCTTCGGTGTCGACTCCGCTCGAGATAAGATCGATATTCAGATCATACCCTTCCTCAATCAATTCGAGCAGTCTGAAATAGTAAGAGCTGTTTTTTCGTACCGATATTGGAATCCCGGAACCAGACAGCTCCTCAAGTGTTGCAGGCCTGTTTCTGGCATCCACAGAATAGACCAGCATCTGATCTACAATGTTGTATGGACGCGTGAAGCTGGCAACTTCTCTTCTTGTCGGGGTGATTGTGTAATTAGCCGCAATCACATCACCCACACCCTTATTCAGCAGTTCGAATGGATTTTCATCGGTTCCGACAATAATCACTTCAAGGGCAAGGTCGTTTTCGCGCGCAAATTCCCGAAGCAGCTCATATTCGAAACCCACTTCAATTCCCTGATTCAGAAAATAAGTGTTGGAGCTGTAGTAGGTAATCATCCTCAATACTCCACCACTTTTGATATCATCAAAGTCACGCTCTATCGGTTCAACATCAGTCAGAGCGTATCGTGATCTATCATCAGTGGATTCTTTATCTGAACTACAAGCACTGAAAATTACAGAAATGACAAATAATGAAAGAGTTACTGCTATTTTTATTGGGAGAGATTTGGATTCCATATGTTACAGGTTCGTTCCTGTTAAAAAAGGCTTCGTTAACTGAAAAAATCAATTAATATAATTAACGTAGCCTTCCGGGCACCTACCAAACTTGTGATTTTCTATAATCATCAAACTTACATTTAATTGAACAGAAATAAGATTTCTCTTGAAGCTGCCTGTTACGATTGTTTCTTGTTTAAGTTACTATTTAATTTCTCATTCAATTTATCAGCAATATCAAACGAAAAAGATACCGGTTTTATTGCTGACCAGCAAAATATTGCCCTATTACTGGCGCTGCAATGCAAAAAATCGCCGGATATTATAGTATTCAAACCGATAAAAAACGGCTTTTTTCAACTGTAAGTGAGGGTTTTTCCGGTAACATTAATTCTTACTCATATTTACATATAATTTTATAATAAATGAATTGAAACATCTGAAAATTGCGTGATTTATTGTAGGGTAAACAAAAAAGTTTTCATTTTCCTTCCATTATAAATACTAATTTCTGTTCCTGGCGAGACGCCGTGTCCAGCTAAATGCAACTCCGGCCATAATAATCAGCATGGCAGTGATGGATAGAGGTGATGGCACCTCTGAAAAAATAAAATAGGCAGCAATGGCGGCAAATACTGCTTCAGACAAAATTAGTGTTGAAAGAAGTGTTGGCGAGACATATTTCACTGCATAATTCATGGAGCCGTGGCCGATAATGGTTGGCCCAACACCGAGTGCAATTCCAACCAACAATGCCGTGAAACTGATAAAAGGCCAGCCGCCTGTCCAAATAAATGTCAGGATAATGCAAACGATGGCTGCGTATAGATAGACATTAAAAACATAATCTATCCATTCGGTGTACTGGCGGATGCGCCGTCCGAGCAAAAAATAGATTACAAATATTACTGCTGCCGAAAATGCCAGAAAGTTGCCTAAAAGTGCATTTGGGAATTGCCCTGCGTTGGTATCATCTGCAATACCAAGTAAAACGGAACCTCCAAAAGCTATAAAAACCCCGATCCAGACAAGCGGACGAAATCTTTTTTTGAACAACATGCTTTCGGCAACAATCAGCATAACGGGGTGAATTGTAACAAGCACCGAAGCCGATGCAACAGAAGTATAGTGAAGTGAGGCAATCCACAGGGTGAAATGCAATCCGAGAGCAACCCCTGCGGCTAATAGCAAGTATGGATTGGCTCCTTCTGTTCTTAACTGTGAATAGGAAACCCTGGCTTTTAACCAAAACGGGACCAGAAACAGCGCTGCAAAAAAGGTCCGCATTGCAGCAAGGGTAATGGGCTCAACATCGGTGGCAAAACGCACCAGTATCGGCGCGAAACCAAACGTTAGCAGACCGGCTATCAGAAGCAATGTAACTTTTAAAACCGGTGTTTCTGAAGGGGCGGGATTATTCAATGTTAATTATCGTATTCGGTCCATTGATTTAACAAGCTCATTGTCTTTTTTTATTCCCCGGCCGGCCATCCAGAGTAAGAGCAAGGATACAATGATGAGCAGCAGACCCAATGCTTCCTGCCATAAATAAGATCCTATCCCACCCATCGAAAAAATAACACCGGCTGCTGAGGCAACTGCAACTATCTGAATAGATGTGGCAAGTTTCACCGTTTTGAGCTGCAGCGTTCGGTTTTTGAACAGAAAGATTGAGATGAAGGCAACGATCATAGCGATCGTTAAAGAAATCGCAAGCACTATCCCGATCCAGGAGTAGGGATCATCCATTGCCCTGCTGTAGATCGGTGTAAAAAAAACGAAGAGATTTATCAGAGATACAATAAAAAGATAGACAGACTGTGGTCGTTGAATCACGGTTACTTGATTTAATGATCGGTTATTTCAGATAAGTTAGATTAAACTACTTGCAGTTTTGTTATTAAACAAACTAATGAAACGTCAGTTCGACGTTAGAAATTGAAAAAAGAGCCTGAGGCTGTCCAAAAAGGGTGCGAAATTGCAAAAAACATAATCAATTTCGTCATGCCGGACCCCCGATCTCCCGAAAGGGACAGACTGGCATCTCCTGCCTATATCAACGGCTGGAGATCCCGCATCAAGTGCGGGATGACGACCTTTTTGAACAGCCTCACTTTTTGATGCTCATTTAAACGATTCAATCTCGAACTCACGTATAAAAGGTAAGAGGATTCTGAAAATAAAAACAGAAATCGGGATAAATATCTTCCGGATGCACATCATCCCGATGGATCGATTGTTTATGGAAAAGCCAATCCCGGTATATTTGCCGGAATTGGCTTATTCAATAAATCCGGATTTATCTAAGGTTTGAGAGCCTGGCAGCCACAGAATCAAACGCGGAATAGAGTACCGGAACAACCACCAGGGTCAAAAATGTGGCAAAAGTTAAACCGCTGATAATGGCAATACCCATCGGCCCCCAGAATGCCGTATTTTCGGAACCCAGCTGGAATTGTGGATCAAAACTGATGAAAAATTCAACAAAATCGATGTTGATGCCAAACGTAAGCGGCACAAGGCCCAGAATTGTCGTCATCGCGGTCAGGATTACCGGCCTGAATCGAATCAGACCGGCCTCAATTATGGCATTTTTCTTTTTCAGCCCCTGTTCAGTTAACTGTTTCACATAATCCATCAATACAATATTGTTCACACAAACAATACCGGCCAGGGATATAATACCGATAAAGGTCATCAGACCAAAGGCGGTGCGGGTCAAAATCAGCCCAAGCAGAACACCAATCAGGCTGAGCCCCACGGCTGTAATAATAATTAATGGGGAAATCAGGTTGTTGAATTTTGCGAGCATCACCAAAAATATTAATGCAAAACCAACCATCAGAGCGGTAGTAAGGAATCCGAATGCCTCTTCCTGGTCTTCACTTTCACCGGTGTACTCCATGGTATACCCGGGCGGCAGGTTCTCCTTGTATTCTGCCAACAGATCCTCCACTTCCATCAGTACTTCAGGCCCACTGAATCCGGGGGCAGCCTGACCTTCTACGGTTGCAGTACGCTGCAAATTTAGACGTGTGATGCTGCCAAGCCCTGAGCCCTCTTCAAAAGAAGCTACCGAAACCAGCGGCACCATTGTATTGGCCATCGTCATAATGTTGAGGTTTCTGAGGCTTTCCAGGTCCTGGCGGTCTTCCTCCCGAAGCCTTACTACAATGTCATACTCATCTTCTCCATCACGCCATTTGCTGGCATCAAGGCCGTTATTGGCAATACGAATGGTTTGAGCTATATCTGACATACTCAAGCCAAACCGGCTGGCTTTTTCGTAATCCACCAGAATTCTGTATTCGGGCAGCCCTCCACTCACATTATTTCGCACATCAACAAGCCCCGGTACTCTTTGCGTGGTGGATGCTTCAACTAATTTTTCTGTGATTTCCCTGGTAATTCGAACAATCTCATCAAAATCGTCTCCTGAAATCTCAATATTTACCGGTGCCCCGGTTGGTGGGCCAATCTCTTCACCATCAATATTTATGATGATATCAGGAATATCTCTGACAACTTCTCTGATTTTACTCAACGTTTTGGCTGAGGGTTCAGCTCGATCACCAAAATCTACCAGGTTTACCGTGAGCCTGGACAATTCCGGGCTTTGGCCTCCACCCCCAAAGAACGGATCTCCGGATACTCCCACATTGGTTTGGATATTTTCGATATTGGCTTTTACTGCGGAATCTCTGTCAATCAGATCGTAGATTCGCTGCTGAACGTCTTCCGCGATTTCGTTGCTTGCATGCACATTCATCCCAATCGGGCCTTCCAGCTCAACAATAATCCGGTTCGGATCAGTTTCCGGGAAAAACTCCACCCCGGTTGGAGCGAAACTAAACATGGCAAAAATGGCAAAAAGTGTACCCATAACTGCATTCAGAAGCAGTGATCGGTTATCTGTTAAAATGATTGGTTTTGTTGATTTTCTGAGAAGCCCCAGTGCACCCATAACAATCAGCACAACTGGCACAGCCAGAAGCACAATCCAAACCTGCATTGAGACTGTTTGTGTGAATGAGATAAGCATCAATATAAATGCATTGAAAATTCCCAGTACCAAACCAATGATGATTGATATTTTTCCGCCAATATACATTGCCTCTAAAAAATGGATAATCACCATCACAACACCGATCACACCAAACAAACCCGCCGCAGCAAGCATAATTCCTGAGGCTGGAGAAAATAACCCCACTAAAGCACCCAGTATGGCCAGCAGCAGTGCCAGTGCAAGACTTCCAAGCGCCATTGTATTGCGAAGCAGTGCATACCTCGGCCGGTAATCTCTTTTCAGAAATGACCGCATCATCACTTTGTAATATTTGAGGATACGCGGCAAGGTTTTCTCAGTAAAAATAATTGAAAGCGGCTTAACGATGTACCGGTATGTTAAAACAAAGAAAGCAATCACCAGCAGCGTAACTATCAGTGTAATCCAGTTTGCCATGCCTATGGCTACAGCAAAAAAGATGGCAAGTCCCAGCAATATTCCTTTCAGGACAGCCGGAATGGGTTTTCTCTCTTCGTGATCCAGTCTCACCAGGTAGGCTGTTAAAACCGGGTATAATACCAAGGCCACAAAGAGTGAACATAACAAAACAATGATCAGCGTCATGGGCAGGTATCCCATAAACTGGCCGATAATACCGGGCCAGAAAGTCATGGGAATAAATGCTGCCAGCAGCGTTGATGTTGCCGCAATAAGAGCGTATCCCACCTCATCGGTGGCAAGTTTTGCGGCCTCGAAACGCCCGTACCCCATTTCACGATACCGGTAAATATTCTCAACCACCACAATGGAGTTATCCACCAAAAGGCCCAATGCGATAATAAGACTGAAGAGAATAATAAAATTTACTGTCTGCCCCATTACAACCAACACAATAAAGCCAACAAGGATTGACAGCGGAACTGCTGTACCCACTAAAAGGGCGTTTCTAATTCCCAGGAAGAAAACAAGTACCAATATCACAAAGAGCATACCGCTGATGATACTGTTTTCGAGGTCTGATATCAGAGATTCAATATCCTCACTGAAATCACCTGAAATCACAACACTCGTGCCGGAAGGAAATGGATATTCTTCAAGTACTTCTTTTACTTCGTATGCGGTATCCAGGATATTTACTCCGGGCCTTTTTTTGATGTTGAGGCTGATTACCTGGTTGTCTTGTATCTCGTCTTCCGGCAGATCTATTTTTTCGCCGTTTTCATCAATTTTATAAGCTCTTAACCGTGCAAAACTTTCCCGGTCTTTAAATCCAAAAAGCACTTCGGCCACATCTCTCATATAAACCAGCCCGGGGCCAAGCGGGCCTTCCCCCATGGGCCGGGCAACTACAAGATTTTCAATTTCTTCGGGTTGATCAAACTCACCACTAACCCGAATCAGATAGCTCATCATATCAACATCAACCGTGCCTCCGGGAATCGTAAGGTTTTGCCCCTGAATGGCATTTACAAGCTGGCCAAAACTCAATCCGTAGCCATTTAATTTGGCAAGATCCACATTCACCTGAACTTCCCGTTCAATATTCCCGATCATTTCTACTTCCCGGATACCTGCGAGTGCCTCAATATCTTCTTCGAGGCGTTCGGCAACCTCCGTTAATCTCGACAGAGGATAATCTGCCGCCAGGTTCACGGTCATAATTGGAAAATCATCCACGTCAATTTCTATAATGAAAGGTTCTTCGGCATCGGGAGGCAGTTCGTTGCGTGCAAGGTCAACACGTTCGCGCACCCGCTGGCTGGCTTCCGTAATCGGCACATCGAGGTCAAATTCAACAACCACACTGCTGAAGCTTTCGGTTGTGGTAGACCGGATTTCTTTAACCCCGGTGATTCCCTGAAGTTCTCTCTCAATAGGTTGTGTAACCAGCGACTCCATATCGGATGGCGATATACCCGGATAAATGGTGCTCACGATAAAGATTGGTATTTCGATCGAGGGGTTCGA
Organism: Balneolaceae bacterium; assembly: GCA_007131725.1. Lineage (GTDB taxonomy): Bacteria > Bacteroidota > Rhodothermia > Balneolales > Balneolaceae > Rhodohalobacter. The sequence continues at coordinate 2,899 of SLPZ01000246.1, read as the reverse complement.
CTCTTTCGGGATTGTACTGTAGCTGTATGCGCCGGCAATTATCAAAATTGCCGTTAATACAACAATCGCCGTTCTGTTCTTAAGTGTAATTTCAGTTAATTTCATCTGGATAAATTTTTACAAATTTTTTTGACAGCTTTCAGGTAGGCTTAAAATGAAACAACAGGGCGGTCACGCTCTCTCAGGCGTTCAGCGCGTTCTAAACTTGGTTCATTTTTTAACACATTCAGCTCGTCCCCTATACTTAGAGTTCTCATTCCTGAAACCACCACGTCATCTCCTTCGGATAAACCTTCTATAATCTGGATCAGCGGTCCTGATGCAGGCCCTGTCCTCACATTCACAAGCTCGGCAATTTTTCTTCCGTTTTCTTCTCTCGAGCGAAACACCGACACTCCCTCTTCATCCCTCAAAATTGCTGTTCTTGGAATCACAATCACATCACTAAGAGTGCTTCGTTTCACCTGAAGATCCGCAACCATGTCGGGTTTAACCCTTCTGTCGGGATTGCTTAATTCGACCTCTACGGTGAAAGTACGTGTATCAGGATCAATTACGTTGCCGGCATAGGTAACCTCACTCGTAAATAACTGGCCTCCAATTCCCCTGAAATTGGCGATTACTTCCGAACCTTCTGTAATTTCACCAGAATACCTTTCCGGAATTCCAGCCAAAATTCTTACAGTGTTGGTATTTACCAATCTGACCACGGGTTGACCCGGATTTATCAATTCTCCCATACGGATCATTCTGTCTTCCACCCGGCCGTCGAACGGAGCTTCAATTCTCGAATCCTGAAGTTGTTTTTCGGTGAGGTCAAGCTGTGCCCTGGCCTGATCGCGCTGTGCTTTGGCACTTTCATAATCCTGCGTACTGATGATAGAATCAGCATAGAGTGCTTCCAGCCTGTTATAGGTATCATCGGCAAGGTTGTAAGCCGTTCGTGCCGCTTCGTACTGAGATCTTAGAACTCGATCGTCCAGTTGCGCAATCACCTCTCCCTGCCGCACCCGCTGCCCGCGGTCGCTTATAGATAAAATTCGCCCTGAACTTTCGGAAGATATGATCGCATCTTCAATAGCCTCAACAGTTCCTGTCAGCCTGATGAAATCTTCAAAATCACCCATTTCAATAGTGATAGTTTCTACCGGAACCAGCCGGACTGCATCATTATTATTTTCACTGCTCTCTGTATCGCCGTTGCACGAGATGGCAAATGCTGTTAATACTGCTGCAATACCTATTTTTATTGCCGTTTTAAACATGGTTTTATTGAGTCTTTTTTAATTAGTCTTTTAATATGGGATTGCCAAGTGCTTTTTCATACCTACTTAATGCAATCAGATAATCGTACACTGCTGAGAGGTAATTTACCCTGCTCTGATCCAGCAGCGAGGATGCCTGCCTTTCCTGCAGGGGTGTTCCGGCGCCCTCGGTCAACCGTTTTAGGGCAAATTCGTAGTTTAGCTCTGCCTGTTCGATGTTTCGTTCCTGGCTTTCAATTCGCTTTAAAGCGGTTTCCAGGTTGCGTACGGCTTGTTCAATTTCAAGGTAGATTGCATTTTTCTGAAATTCCTGGTTAATCTCAGCCTGCCTGACTGCAATTTTATTTTGTTCTACCCTCATTCTGGTCTGAAATCCTGTGAAAATATTCCAGCTAAAACTAAGTCCGACAGCCACAGCGGGGTTCCAGTAGGAATCATCAAAAAATCTTCTGGATTCTGAATCGTAGGTAAATTCTTCACCCTCCACCGGGAAAACCCTGACACGGTTTGATGGCACCTGCCCGATGTATGCTGCATTTGCAAAAGCATTTACAGTAGGCAAATACGATGAGCGGGCGATATCTCCTTCAACATTCAGCAGATCTATCATTCCTTCAGACTGCCGTAAATCCGGACGCTGCTGCAGAGCTCTTTCATATGCAATGTCAGCATCAAGAAATTCGGGAAGCATAGAATCATCGTATACCAAAGCTCCCCTGAGGTTTACCTTGGTTTGAGTGGGTATTCCAAGCTGCAGAGCCAGATTTTTTACGGCCAGATCAGCCTGATTTTCCACTTCAATCAGATTGGTTTCAAGATTTACGAGTTCAACCTCTGCACTAATTCTGTCGTATTTTGAAAGAACACCGGCCTGAACGGATTTTTTCGTCTCTTCAACAGTTTCCCGTAACCGGTCTACACTTGCGCGAATCACTTCCCTCTGTTCTCTGGCAAGCAGTGCCGAATAAAAAGAGCTTTTTATTTCGTCTACTACAACCTGTCTGTCCAGTTCAGCCTGCTCTTCATTCAACTCCCGAACCTGCCTTGCACCGCGGATTGCCGCAAAGGCAGCTCCATTATAAATGGTTTGAGTTACCGACAGGCCAAATTCGAATTGATTTTCCACGGCAAACGGGTTTGTATCATCCATACCGGGAGGAGTCAGCCCTGCATCCCGATAACCCTGCTGCTGACGTTCAAAAAATTCATCGAGCGGAATGGGCTCTGTATCCGGATCACCATCGGTGCGTGCCTGCTCGTTGAAGGCAAGCCATTCCAGTGCGCCCAGTGTTTCAAAAAGCCCGCCTGCGTCTGAACCGGCAAATGGATTGGGCGTTTTAATGTTCCGGGTATAACTGCCGGATGTTGCCACCTGTGGATAAACCGATCCCCAGGCTTCCCTGATTTGTGCTTCGGCATTTTCCACATCAAGAATACCCTGGCGTATCATGTAGTTATTAATCAGGGCAATCTGTATGGCCTCATCCAGTGTTATGGTAATTTCGTCACTTGTTGCAGCTTCTTCTACCACACTTTGCGAATTCGCAGGTTGTATCGAAAACAGAGCGAATGATAGTAAGAGGAAACAAAATGTTGGTGTTTTATAGACCATAAATTTTACTGACTCTAATTTT
>SLPZ01000242.1 GCA_007131725.1 Balneolaceae bacterium | reverse complement strand
TTGGTACATCGCTTTTTAACTCTACCCACACAAATCTGTCCGGCTACTGGCGGTTCAACATAAAGGCAAACAATTCCATCTGCCTGTTCAACCTGATACGGCATGAGATATTGTATGTTTTGGGAATGAACCGAAATGCCCGGCTGAATCAATCCCGTTTCTGCGCTGGTACGGATCCCTGGCTGGGATCTTTCACAATTCGCTTTGAGAGATATCCCTCGGGATAGTGTGTCACATAATTTTCACCGAACAGACGGTTGTGTATCGTTGTATTTTTATACACCTCAAAATCGAACTTACCTACTCTCCGGTACCAAAGAGTGATAAAAGAAGAAGTAATAACAATGAAGGTTGAATAGAGAATGGCCAGCCAGAGCATCTGGCTTTGTATGGGTTCAGTAAAACTGAGTAAGATGATGGCAAACGCAATTGGCCCGTTCTGGATGCCGGTTTCGAGTGAAATGGCTCTTTGAAAAATCGGCGAAAGCCTGAATAATCGCGACATCCAGAATCCAAACAAAAAGCCCAGTATGCCAACGGCAATCGCTGCAATGTAGATTTCTTTCGGTGTTTGAAGCAGCAGGCCGGTGTGCCGGATAAATGCGGTAGCGATAAGAAAAATGATGACGATGATCCCCATAAACCCGGCAGTATCCTCAGCCGTTTTTGCCCAGATTTGTGATTTGGCCCTCAGCCACATCCCAAGGCCAACCGGAACCAGCACCAGAACCAGCGACCCGATTATATTCCCGGTGGGTATCACAAACTCCGTTCCGGTTCCGGCAGCAATCATCTCTTCGCTTATCTGACGCGTAAACTCACCTGTGTAGAACTCCAGCAGAACCGGCATCATCAGAAGTGCCATGATGGTGGAAGCTGTGGTCATGGCTATACTGAGCGCTACGGAACCACGGGCAAAATAGGCAAACATGTTTGAGGTGGTGCCTCCCGGCAGGCAGCCAATCAGAATAATGGAGATAGCATAAGCAGGAGACAAATCCAGGAAAACAGCCAGGCTGTAGGCGAAAAAAGGCATCAGTCCGAACTGGGAGAGAAAACCGATAAGTATACCTCGCGGGTAACGTAAAACCGTTCGGAAATCGTCGAGGGTCAGGCTGGCTCCCATCCCGAACATAATGGAAAAAATCATCAGCGCCAGCAGAACCTGGTCCATCGGGTATAAAAGCTGTGTTGTAGATTCCATTTCTTTTTCGGTTTTACTGTGGGTTGTACATATCTGCGATTAAATCGGCATGTTTATGGGTGATGACGTGCCGTTTCATTTTAAACAGGTTGGTCAGCTCTTCGCCTGTTTTGAAATTTTCAGGCACCAGCCGAAAGTCGTGAATCAGCTCATGGCGTTTATATCCATTGCCGGGTGAAATCATTCGCTTAATCTCACCCTGAATAATTTTTCGGGCCTCGGGATTTTCGGCAATCTCTTTGATTGATGATGCTTTGTTTCCGTTTTCCCTGAACCCTTCGAGGCGGGGTACAATCAGCGCGCCGATATGTTTTTGATCCTGCCCTACCACCATGCAGTGCTCGATAAATTCACTCTGTGTGAGCCTCATTTCAATCGGGGCGGGTTCAAGGTTTTCACCGCTCAGCAGCACAATAGTAGCTTTTGAACGTCCCAAAATTTTCAGGCAGTCGTTATGGGTAATCATTCCAAGATCACCGGTGTTCAGCCAGCCGTCACGAATGGTCTCCCCGGTTTTCTCTTTATCCCGGTAATATCCCTTCATCACCTGCGGCCCCTTCACCCAAATCTCTCCGCGCATTCCTTTGCCATCGTGCGGATATTTTGAATTTGGATAGAGAATTTCTCCGGTTTCGAGATTCATAATCCGGATTTCTGTATCCTTCAGCGGCGGGCCTACTGTGCCGATGACTACGTGATCCTGTTCGCGGACCGCAATCACGGGTGAGGTTTCTGTCATCCCGTATCCCTCCAAAACCGGGATTCCCACAAAGTTGAAAAAACGGTCGATCTCCACAGGCAGAGCACCTCCCCCGGAAATGGTTGCTTTTAGTGACCCACCCGCACTCAGGCGAACCGGCTCTAATACGGCAACATTAAAAAATGCATAAAAAGGCAGCACCAGCAGCCACCGCAGTGCATGAAACGGAAACAGTAAAACACGTTTCAGCATGGATTTGGGCTGCAGGCGTAAATCTCTGCCCGACATAAAATACATCGACTGCTTGTACTGACGGCTTAAGAAATAGGCTGTATGAAACAGCAGCCTCCGCATGGGGTGCGAATCTTTGACGCGTTTCAAAATTTTCTGATGCAGGCTCTCCCAAAGCCTGGGTGCAGAACCCATAAATGTAGGCTCAATATTTTTGAGATCTTCAGCCAAATGCCGCACGCTTGAATAGTAGGTGCATACACCGCATGAGATGGTGTACACTTCAAAAACCCGCTCAAAAATATGCCAGATTGGTAGAATGGAAAGAACGCGGTCTGTACAGGCCAGTTCTATCGGAATAACCCGAAGCTGAGACATCATATTTTCATGAGTAAGCATCACCCCTTTGGGTTTGCCGGTTGTTCCCGAAGTATAAATGAGAGTGAAGAGATCATCGGGTTTTATAGCTTCCATCCGCTTTTCAGCGCGGCGGTCGCCATCTGCTCTCAGGCCTGAACCGAGTTGAATCACATCTTTAAGATGGTGTGCACGCCCTTTTGCATCTGCATCAGGATCGAGCAGGATTAATTCTTTTAAATCCGGCAACTCAGGTTTTAACTGGATGATACGATCGAGAAGTTCTGTGGTCTCAACAAATGCAACATTGATTCCGGCATGGTTGATGATATAGATCAATTCATTGTCGGTGATGTCGCTGCCGCGGGGTACATCAACCGCACCGCAAAGCTGAACGCCATAATCGGACAGAATCCATTCGTATCGATTATCGCCAAAGAGCCCCACATGCTCCTGGTGATCAACTCCGAGTTCAATGAGGGCGGTTGCCAGATTCAGTCCCTGCCGGTAAAGCTCCTGAAATGAGACGGGCTCCCACTCAAGTTCTTTTTTTCGGGTGGCAAATGCCGGAAGCGAACCAAACCGGTTTGCAGCCTGCCGGTATAAATCTGCCAGATTTTTTGCGATAATACGGTTATCCATAGGAGTTGAAAAGCGGTGGAATGGAGGGCCACCACATCACGGAGACATAAAATTTCGATTGCGCAGTGAATATAGTTTTATCCTGTCAAAAATTAAACTGTTTAGTGGTGTGTTTTTTGTATGCCATTTTTGGGTAATACAGAATTTCTCATGAAAAGATTCTGGCCTAAACAATATCTGCTGCAAGTTCAGAATTAATGAGTAACGGGCAGGCTGTACGAGGCTGTCCAAAAAGGGCGCTCAACAAGATACAATAACTAATATACCGTCATGCCGGACACCGATCTCCCGAAAGGGACAGGCTGGCATTTTCTGCCATTATCAAAGAGAGGAGATCCCGTATCGAGTACGGGATGACGCCCATTTTGGACAGCCTCCAGTGTTCTTGTTTGATGGACAGGACATTAATTTTTATGAAAAGAGCCTCTGCCTAAACTGAATCTGTATCAGATTCAACATTCACGAGTAACGGGCAGGCTGCCCGTTGTACGTATGCCGGACAGCTTGTCCGGCCGATGTGCTCGATTGATGCACAGGACAATAATTTTATGAAAAGAGCCTCGCCTAAATAGAATCTCAATCAGGTTCAACAATCATGAGTAACGGGCAAGTTCAACTACGTGTAAAACTTCGTTGAATAAACTGCCCGTTGTACGTTAATTCAAAACCGGTTCGTTGTAGCCGTTCACATAAACCGTC
>SLPZ01000012.1 GCA_007131725.1 Balneolaceae bacterium | reverse complement strand
TCTGGATAAAAACGGGCTTACCAATTCTACATAAGTAAGTTTGATTTCAGTTAATGCTCCGTGAACTGTTGGCACTCTGAAACCCTGATAAACACGTTCACGCCAGTCATAGGGCGACTCGTCTTCTTTTATTTGAAGCCTCTCCGGAACCTCTTGATCGGCTAACCCAAATTTCTTTGAAATTTTGTCGAGGTTTGAAAAGTCAGAGCATTGCTGAAAACCTAACCTGTGCCTGACAAAACGCTCAGTGGGTACCTTAAAAGGATGAAAAACAACATCGCCCCGAATGACCCCTTGAATTTCTTCCTTTTCAACAAAATCTTTCCACATTTTCATACCGTCCAAATACCCGGTTATATGGTCTACGCGGCCTTCGCTTGAATTTAGATATCGATCAAATACCGTTTCTATACTTTCATCAGGCAGATCAGTTGAATAAAAAGTATGATCTGTATTTTCCTCTTTAGCCAATAAATCGGCAATGTAAGCATCACTGATTTTATTACTGCGTGATTCTTCAGTGCCATGAGTTATGGTTCGAATCGGATTTTTCCCATCATGGTGCATTTTTAAAAAATAAAGTATGGCTCTGCTATCATAACCGCCGGAGAGTGTTAAAGGCCAATGATTTGAGTCGAGTTTTGTAAGTGCCTTTATTGATTCGCTCATCACATCATACAGTTTTTTCTGATGTTCTTTGTATGATTTTTTTTGAATATGAAATCTGAATGGATGTACAGTTGTATTAATACTCCACTCCTTTTTATCCAGGTGAACGGAAGAATCGGGCGGCAGCTTTTTGATTCTTTGGTCCCAGGAATAATCCGGGCCGGGTGTACCTGTTGAGAGAACCCACGGAATCACACGCTCATTAAACTCAAAACTTCCCAGATACATGATGATTGCCCGCTGCGAGGTAGAGGCGATAAAAACTTCTTCATCATGATAATACCAGATAGTTCGGGTAGCGAGAATATCACTTACGGCTTCAAATTCATGCTCATTATTCCGGAAAATGGCAAAATTTCCGTCAGGTGCCTGAGCTCCGGGTTTGTGCCAGTCTTCTGCATCATCATAAATAAAACCGAGTAAAACATTTCCATTTTTAATCTGAATGGATGGCTTATGGTTCATAATCCCAAAACTCGCATCATGGACTGACTGAATTTCGTGATGAGCCTCAGACAGATTATCCGGCTGCAAATGGTTACATATTGAAGTTAATTTACGTTCTCTTTCTTTGTGGTGATCAGTTGATGATTTTTTTGTGCAGATATAAATGCATTTAGCCATATAAAACAGGGTTAGTTGAGCAGATGCCGTCTTTAAGAAAATTTTGACAAAATGTATAGCTTTTTAATTAAGGTAGCAATTTGATGAGAAATAATGCAGATCAAAACTTTCAGCTACTTAATTTGCAAATTTAATTTTTTGAAAAGCAGGATGGTTTTCTAAATTAAGGCTCCCTGAAAACCGGTGGCCATAAGCTGTTTTATTCACCGGATTCTTTACAACTGCTAACCAAAAATCTGATTCAAAACCGTGCTCTTTCTCAATTATCATTTCTTCTTCAATTTCTCAAAGAAAGTTGGTTTATCAATACTTTTCTCTCTGATTCCGATTGCCATATTTTCTCAAACCACACCGGTTGACGGTATGAAGGATAACACACCTGCCGTGCACGCATTCACCAATGCAATCATCTACACTCATCCGGGCACCGTTCTGCAAAATGCAACTCTGGTGATCAGAAACGGGGTGATTGAGTCGGTGGGAACCAATGTTGATCTGCCCGCCGATGCTCGCGTCTGGAACATGGAGGGCAAAACCATCTATCCCGGCTTTATTGATGCTTACTCGGATGTTGGGATGAAGGAGCCGCGGGTTGAACTGGATCGCGGCAACCTTTCGTGGAACCCGCAGCTCCGCGCCCAGCTTACGGCCGACGGCGAATTCGATTCGGAAAATGACGGGAGTGAGCCGCTTCGTTCACAGGGATTCACCACCGCACTTTCTGTTCCGCCGCTGGGTATTTTTAAGGGTGAAGCTGCGGTTATGAGCCTTGGAAAGGGATCTGTTTCCGACCGTGTGGTGCGGCCGGGCGTGGCTCAGGGTGTTTCGCTTACACGCAGCACTGAGTTTGGATTTAGTTATCCCACCTCAGCAATCGGGGCAATCGCATTTATCCGGCAGACGCTTTATGATGCCGACTGGTACGCCCGTGCTCATCAAGTATATAACGATAATCCGGCCGGATTGCAGCGGCCCGAATCGAATGCAGCCCTGGCCGCTTTGGAGGATGCGGTACACGGCAATCAGCCGCTTTTGTTCGAAACCCGCAGCGATGAAGAAATTCTACGTACAATCCGGTTAAAAAACGAGTTCAACATTACACCCTGGATTCGTGGGAATGGTCATGAGTACAAACTGCTGGATGTGCTGGCTGATGAAGAAATTCCCCTGATTGTACCCCTCAATTTTCCCGATACACCCGATGTAAACACACCGGAGGATGCCCTCAACGAAAATCTGTCAACTCTCCGCCACTGGTACCTGGCGCCGGAAAATCCCGCACGGCTCGAAGAATCGGGAATTCCATTTTCGCTCACGGCGGATGGACTCGAAAACCCTGCTCAGTTTCTTGGGAACCTGCGCGAGGCCGTTCATGCCGGCCTCAGCCCTCAAACGGCCTTGGCAGCACTCACCACCAATCCCGCTTCATTGCTTGGGATTGATGCCATTCATGGCAGCATTGAGAGTGGAAAAACAGCAAATTTCATCATCGCCGATGGGGATCTTTTTGAAGACGAAACCCGGATTATGGATGTTTGGATTGATGGTGAGAGATTCCGAATTACCACGGAAAATCAAACAGACCCGGCCGGAACCTGGGAAATTGCATCGGCCGATGGATCTATTGAAGCCATTCTAAATGTGGAAGAGACACGTCCCGGAAGTTTTAGCGGCGCCATTACCATCGGAGATGATGAAATTACCCTCTCATCCGTTTCAGTTCATGATGCTTCACAGAGATTCAGAGCAGAATTTTCCGGTGGAGAATTGGATGTGGAAGGACGAATCAGGCTGACAGCATCATTGTCCGGTGATGAGATGTTTGGGTGGGCGGAAATTACGGGACGTGAACGAATTGAATGGAACGCCACCCGAACCGAATCAGGCGAACGTGAAGAGCAAGAGCCACGCGAACGTTTAGCACGTGATCTGGAGCTGGCGGATATTCGACCTGCGATGGAGTACGGACGGGAGGCAATCCCCGATCAGCCACAGCACGTTATGGTTCGCAATGCCACAATCTGGACGATGGGCGACGATGGAATTCTGGAAAATGCCGATCTGCTGGTTACAGACGAACAGGTCGCCGAAGTGGGTTTTGACCTGAGTGCACCTTCCGGAGCTGTGGTGATTGATGCAGATGGAAAACATGTAACCCCCGGATTAATTGATGCTCACCTCCATTCCGGTGTTGACGGTGTAAATGAAATTGGCAACGCCATTGTGCCCGAGGTTCGAATGGGTGATGTGCTCAATATCAACAACATCTGGATGTACCGGCAGCTTGCCGGCGGGCTGACCACTGCCCACGTGATGCACGGTTCAGCCAACCCGATCGGCGGGCAAAATATTCACATCAAAATGAAATGGGGGGCTCTGTCAGATGGCCTGAAAATTAACGATGCGCCCCGAACCGTAAAATTTGCGTTGGGCGAAAACCCGAAACGTGTGGGCACCGACCGTTATCCCGAAACACGGATGGGTGTAGAACAATTAATAGCAGACCGCTTCCGCATGGCCCGGGATTACGAAGCCCGATGGAATGAGTGGGAGGATACCGGTG
>SLPZ01000112.1 GCA_007131725.1 Balneolaceae bacterium | reverse complement strand
CAAATCAAAACACAAACGGATTTGGTTTTTTGTTTAGCCGAAGTTGTTGCATCGAAATCAGGATATATCTCTGAATTTTGCCCTTCCGGAGATTCAACAATTAATTTATCATCACTAATTTTGAGAATGGTATGGCCTTGATCCGATTCAACTATTGACTGAATCAATCTTTTATTTATACGTGCTTTGTAATAGGCATATAATAAAACTCTGGGCAATACACTGTAGACTATTATACTCATAAATATAAATGACCACCATCGGCCAGATGATACTTCTAAAAGATCTGACCGGTCAGCTCTGAAAAATCTCGTTGACTCTACAGTTTGAAAATCTACCGTTGCGGATGGAAGTATCCATGACCAGGGGGCTGACATAACAGTTGTAATGTTGTATATTTTTTCAGCCTCTAATTCAAGTGTTGAGCTCCACGAAAAGGCTAAATCAGTTGTGGTCACATTAAGTATCATCCATACCAAGGCACCAATCACATAAAAAGCGGCACATTTTTGGAGTGTCTTTTTAAAAAAAAGGATGACAGGCTCATTATAAATAAGTTCATATTCACTAATTTCACTGTTTAAAATATGAGCATATTTTTCATCGTATTTCGAAACGTAAGCACCGGCCTTACTTTCAATCCAATGAAAAAGAGGAGAGAGTAAACTTGTATCTGTGTTTGTAATTGCCGGAAGTAAGAGTGAGCCAATCAAAAATAATAAGGGGAGCAGGATAAATATTGTAAGAATCGGTAATACATTTATTGGAGATGATCCGTCATATTGAAAGAGTACACCAGCAGCCGTAATTCCAATTACAAATGATAGAATAATCAAAATTAAAGAGCTCGAACTAATGAGCCTTGTAATTTTTTTACTTGTTATTTTTATTGGTTCGGGCAAAAACTTACAAGCCCATTTCTTAATTAAGTCTTGATTACTTGCAGAGCTTTTAGACTCATTAAAAAAGCTCTGGTAGTCCTTTTTTTGCTCCTCAGATATTTGATCGGTATCAAATAATTTTAAGCCAATCAGTAATGCTATATTTGAATTTATGTCGTTTTTCTGCATTGGCACTACATATAGTTCGGAGTTTTAAATAGCTCTGTAACGGTCTGGCAAATAACCGGCGTGGCTAAGTTCTTGAATGTAAGCAACTAAACGCAAACGCTTCCGGTTGATTTACTGGTTATGTCAATAAGCCGATGATTATCGTGATTCCAAAATATCTATGTGAAGCAACTGTTCTTCTCTTATCACATGGATGATGTACACAATGTCATCATCTATTCGATAAAATATTCTGCAAGGCGGTAAAACAATTTCCCGATAAACGGATGCTTCAAATTCATCTAAACTTTTTCCACTCTCTGGATGCTCAGCTAAATAGTCTACCCGTTTGAAAGTCTCTCGAACTAAATTTTTTGCCGCTCTTGGATCATCCAGCGAAATATAGTCTGCAATTTCATCAAGCTCCTGAAGAGCCGGTTCCGTCCAAATTATTCGAGCCATCGCGCCATGCGCTTTTTGGCATCTTTATGTGGAACTATACGGTCTTCAAGAATGGCCTTTTCCCCTCTGGCCAAACCTTCCAACAACTTTAACTTCTTTTGAATTTGTTCAAAGTGATCCACATCAACCAGGTAAGCAGATGGTTTTCCGTGCTCTGTGATCAATACCGGTTCTTTTTCCTCTCTGAGCTCCTTTAAGAGTTTTGTTGCCTGACGTTTGAGCGTTGTAACAAGTTCTGTCTTCATAGTGATACTAAAGTACTACTTTTCAAAAATTTTGGCAACTCCCACAAATCATTGGCATAACGGTTTGGCGGTTAAGCTACGAGGCAACCAAATTTCCAAAGACCCGAAACGAAAACTCGTCCGCTTGAGCCGCTGGTTATTTGACGAAAAGTTTACGATAAAGATTCCAGAATCGCTTTCGGTCTCTTCTCTGCAATTTTCAGAAGTACTTTAGCGGGGCCCTGAGGCTTTCGCCTTCCTTGCTCCCAGTTTCGAAGCGTTCCAACACTGATACCAAGAAGGGAAGAGAATTCCTGTTGGGTCATGTCGTACTTTTCCCGGATCGCTGCAACATCAGGCTCTTCAATCACAGTATACCTGGACGGTTTACGTTTGCCTTTACGAATATCTCCGCCTTGCTTTACGCTTTCAAGTACTTCATTAAACATTTCATCATTGGTTTTCAGATGCATTTTTCAGGCTTCCTTATCTTTATTCAGTACACGGTTAAAGCCTATCAAAATTGTACCCAGTATTAAAATACGCAGTGGACTTTCTTCCTCAAACCAAACTTTCATTCCCGATGGTTCACCTCCCATCCCTTCCTGAAAACCAATGATGATAGATGTGAAAGCCTGGCTTACAAGTACGAAAAGCCCTACGATTACAATAAAAATTCCCAGATTATATACCCACTTACGATCCATATTTAACCTATGCATTAAACAGTTTTTTGTTAATTATCTCTACCCGCCTCGGCTCTTTGCTGGAATGCTTCAGAAGCAGTTGCCAAACTTATAAACGTAATCCATTACACGATTAGAACAAAATAGATAATAATCATTTTGGATTGATGTTTTTTTAGGTTTTTTCCTGACTTCCGCATCGGGAAACCTGCATTGTGATTTATATTTTTTAATGATTAGCCTTTTTTAAGAATGGAGAGTGGCTACTTTTTCTATTGTACTTTTGGCTTGACCCAAAAGTACCAAAAAGTCAAGGCGGTGAATTCCCGAAGCGTTCGTTTCGGCTGATCGGAACGAATCCAAGGCCCCGCCATAAAAGTTACCAAATCATGGAAAGATCACATCCTGCGTGGCTTTGGATTCGTAAAGCACCGCTCCGCCTTACGAACCGGGAATTCAAGGCCACAGAGATTCATTCCAGAGTTGTGTTTCCTTATTTTCTTTAAGAATTAAAATGCTTTCGGGACACCTGAAACGTCTTTTAAAGATTCGTAACTCATTGATTATCAACCCCTAAAAATTGTATAGCAAAAAAATGCGGAAGTCAGGGCAGTTGCCAAACTTATAAGCGTAATCCATTACACGATTAGAACAAAATAGATAATAATCATTTTGGATTGATGTTTTTTAGGTTTTTTTATAAAGCTTATACCAAATAGAACTAAAACACCGAGAAGACATAGATCTGTGAGGAGAGGCCGCGAAAACTCAGTTCAAGAAAGGTTCCGAAGACTCGCAGATTACAAGCTGATCATTTCTTATTTGAAATATTCTACCGTTTAAGAATGAAGGAAAATAACGGTTTGGCAATTCTGCTGCGGGGCAATCCACTTAATAGTAAAGCAGTCAACATGAACCCGCCATCAGGAATTGCTGGTTAACCACACTTTACTTTAATACCTTATGAAAGGTAAAGATATTGGATTGATAGTTATTTTTGGGAATCTGATTAAGCTATTCAATTACAAAAGTATTCTCTACTTCAGGTAATCTTGCTTCTTCTCCATTTATCTCAAAAACATCAGGCGATACAGTGAAAGTGTATTCACCGGGTTCCGCAAATGTTGTATCTGGCTCTCGATCATCCGGAAAAAATCTGACAGTAAATGGTTTAACTTGCCATTCAAATTCTAAATTTTCTCCTGCGGCAATTTCATGAGTACTTATAGCAGTAAAACAACCGTCAGCTGATCCTTTTAATCCTATTATTTGGTCACCTTTGTATACAATACCTCTTGCAAATTGTGTGCAGGCACTAACCATTTCAACTGTTTGTGAGGTGTTGTTACGAATAGAATATACTGCAGTAATTTCTCCGTCATGATTGATATGAGTTGGATCAATATCTAAATCAAAGTCAAAGTCATTAATTGAACT
>SLPZ01000141.1 GCA_007131725.1 Balneolaceae bacterium | reverse complement strand
GACTTGAATGCAACCCTGTTCAGATTGGAGGCCATAAAGATCATGTTCACATTCTTTGCCTGCTTTCCAAAAAAGTGACGCAGGTAAGATTGCTGCAGGAGGTAAAGCAGCGATCTTCCAAATGGATCAAGACAAAAGGAGAAAACTATTCCAATTTCTTATGGCAGAAAGGTTATGGCATTTTTTCAATAAATCCATCGCAGGTGGATGTGGTTTCCAGGTACATTCAAAATCAAGAACATCACCATCAGCATATGAGCTATAAGGAGGAGTTCATAAAGTTTCTGAGGAAATATAACATAGAATATGATGAGAGATATGTGTGGGATTAGGATGTGATTGTCAGGAATCCAAACTATTCATCCACAATAAATCTGATCAGAGAAGGCTTTCGCCCACTTCGGGGCTTTCCTCAATTGGCGACTTCAACTACATAGGACTCCGTCCTATGCTACTGCTTATGTCCCGTTGGGACTTTCTGTTGATTGTAAGATTATTGTGTACAGCACGAATGTTATAGGAAAAACAAGGCATCATTGCCAAAATAATGTAACTCTATTGGGTTTACCGTCCTGTCAGCTGAAGCCTTAGCACAGACCTGCCTATGCTGAAACCGCTGCGTGTCGAAGCAATTCGATGCGTAGACTTAAAGCTGCTTTGGCAAATACTGGTTCGCTATTAATTTACTCTTCTGAGCAGATTTGAAAATAAAAGATTTTCCCCAGCCGCACTTTTTTCGTATGATTTGAAGACCATGAGTATAAAATCCTTCTATCACGACAAAACCATTCTGATCACCGGGGCGGCCAGCGGAATCGGCAAACGGTTTGCTGAAAAAGTATCTGAAATTGCACGTACAAATCTCATTCTGTGGGACAGAAATCCAGACATTCTTGAAGAGGTCAAAAATGACCTGTCTGAACGAGCAGACGTACATTTTGCCGGTATTGATATTTCCGATTCTGAACGGATACAGCTCGAAGCGGACCGGCTCATCAAACAAAAATTACTTCCCGATATTATCATCAATTGTGCCGGTATCGTTATTGGGAAATACTTTCGCGATCACCAGCCGTCAGAAATTGAACAGACACTTCAGATCAATACGGCAGGAAGCATGTATGTTGCCCATGCATTTCTCGATGCCATGATTCAGCGTAAATCCGGCCACATTGTGAACCTGGCATCTGCTTCGGGATACATTGGCAACCCCAGGATGAGTGTATATGCGGCAAGCAAATGGGCTGTGATAGGGTGGAGTGAATCACTACGGATTGAAATGGAAAAGCTGAAAACTGGAATTCAAGTCACCACCGTAATTCCAAGCTACATCAACACCGGGATGTTTGACGGGGTGAAAGCCCCCCGGCTCGTACCCATCCTGGAAACCGATGAACTCGTGGATAAAATGATCATCGGAATCGCCAAATCAAAAAAAGAGATCAAAGCACCGTACATGGTTCGTTTTGTTCCGTTTTTGAAATCCATTCTTCCATCCGCAGCCTTCGATCGCCTGGCCGGGGGCATGCTTGGAGTATATTCTTCAATGGACACATTTAAAGGACGCACACCAAAAAATTCATGAAACTATCATCTGCAATACTTCAGCAAAAAAAGGCATTCCGCGACGGCATTAACCGATCAGCAAAAGTGCGTAAAGAACATCTGAATAAACTTAAAACCGTTGTTCTTGAAAATGAAAAAAAGCTTTGTGATGCCATAAATCAAGACCTCGGCAAACCCTATGCCGATGCCTATGTAACCGAAATTTATACGGTTCTCCAGGAAATCGATTTTCACCTGAAACACCTCGATAGCTGGATAAAACCGGAAAATGCCGGAAATATCATGGCTACCTTTCCATCAAAAAGCCAGATTTACAAACAGCCATTTGGCACTGTACTGATTATTTCTCCCTGGAATTATCCTGTACATCTCGCCCTGATGCCTGTGATTGGCGCAATTTCCAGCGGAAACACGGTTGCGCTGAAACTTTCTGAACATTCGCCGAATACCTCTTCGCTTATTGGTGAACTACTCCGCCGGGAATTTGATGAGAAATTGATCTCCGTATTTGAAGGCGGTGTGGAAACGGTGCAGGAACTCCTGAAAGAACCCTTCGACAAAATCTTTTTTACCGGCAGTACACAGGTGGGAAAAATTGTGATGAAAGCCGCTGCCGAACAGCTCATTCCGGTTACTCTGGAGCTTGGCGGAAAAAGTCCGGCCATTGTTTACAAGGATTCTAATGCCGATGTAGCCGCGCGCCGCATCTGGTGGGGAAAGACAATGAATGCCGGACAAACCTGTGTAGCTCCCGATTATGTTCTTATACATGAATCGCTGGCTGATGATTTTGTAGAAGAGAGCAGAAAAGCTTTACAGTTATTTTTCAGGGATCATTTACAACCGGGCGAAAATTATCCGCAGATTATTAACGACAAACATTTTGGCCGCCTTGTTAAGCTGATAGAAAATTCCGAAATCATCTTTGGCGGCACATCAACCCCTGAAACCCGATGCATTGAGCCCACACTGATTCGCGCCGGCTGGGATGATGAGATCATGCAGGATGAAATTTTTGGCCCGCTGCTGCCGATGATTACCTTCACCGATGAGGATTCATTCATAGAAAAACTGCAGGACAGGCCTTCGCCGCTGGCCCTTTATCTTTTTACGGATGATGCTGATTTTCAAAATTCCATCATTGAGCAGGTACCATTTGGCGGCGGCTGTATCAACGATACGATGGTTCACCTCGGAAATCCCAACCTGCCATTTGGCGGCGTGGGGAAAAGCGGAATGGGCGCCTACCACGGTAAGTACAGTTTTGATACATTCAGCCGTGAACAGTCCATACTGAAAAAGCCATTTTGGCCCGATCCCGACCTTCGCTATCCGCCATACGATGAAACCAAAATTACGTGGTTTAAAAGGCTGTTTTCGTGATTTAGAATCTATGTATTTCAGGGAAATAAGCCATTGGAAGAAGTTGACAAAAAGCAGTTGACAGTTGACAAATTTGACCAACTGTCAACTTTATATCGACAACATGTTGGTATTAACGGCGCTTCAAGCGCCTAAACCAAATAGACACCTGGCCCATGAGTTCAAAAAAATACAGAGCACTGGTTGCCGAAAAGAAAAACGGGCATTTCATCCAGTCAGTTAAATCACTTGAGACGGATAAACTGCCGGATAACGGCCTGTTGATTCGCGTTCATTACTCATCCCTTAATTACAAAGATGCCCTGTCGGCAACCGGCCACAAAGGGGTCACCAAAAACTATCCGTTCACGCCCGGCATCGACGCGGCCGGCGTGATTGAAAAAAGCAGTGACGATCGATTCAGCCCCGGAGATAAAGTAATTGTGACCAGCTACGATCTTGGAATGAACACCCCGGGAGGATTCGGGCAGTACATTTCTATTCCGCCTGACTGGGCCATTCTCCTGCCCGGCGGCCTTACCCTAAAAGAGAGCATGATGATCGGCACCTCGGGTTTAACTGCGGCTATTGGGGCAGAGAAAATCATCAGCCAAAACATCAAACCTGAAGACGGCGAGGTGTTGGTTACCGGGGCAACCGGGGCTGTGGGTTCTTTTGCCGTGGCTCTGATGGCGCACCTTGGATTCAGTGTTATAGCTGCAACTGGCAAGACGGGCCAGGCCGGTTTTTTAAAAGGGCTTGGCGCCAGTCTGGTGGTTCACCGCGATGAAATTTCTGATGTTGATTCACGGCCGCTGCTGTCCTCGAAATGGGCTGCCGCCATCGATACGGTGGGCGGCAAAATGCTGGATGCGGTAATCCGCCAAACCGGGCACAACGGCGTGGTTGCCTGCTGTGGCAATGTGCTTGGTAATGAGCTCCACACCAATGTGCTGCCCTTTATTTTACGCGGAGTGAGCCTGGCGGGAATCGACTCCGGAATTGCACACATGGCCGACCGCCTCCGTATCTGGAACCGTCTGTCAACAGACTGGAAACCTGCATCTTTACATCAACTTTACCGTGAATGTTCGCTGGATCAACTCCCGGAGCAGATCGGAAAAATTTTACGCGGCGGCCAGGTTGGGAAGGTTTTGATAAATTTGGCTTAACCAGCCCTGACTGAGGACAAGACAGGCTTTAACTGATGAGTATTATCCGCTAATCATGTGTGGCAGTAAGCTTTTTTCAGCAAATTCTGGGGAGCAGTTCGCCGCTGGCTTGGGGAAGCACTCTTTTGCCGCCGATGATACTGCTTAAAACCACCTGGCGGGGATGCTCTTCTGTGATGTTACCGATGATTGAAGCCTCCTTTCCAAATTGCCAGTTTTTTACGGTTTCAAGAAACTGTTTTGCAATGGCAGAGTCAACAACGGCAATAAAAAGACCCTCGTTGGCTACAAATAGCGGGTCAAGGCCCAGCATTTCGCAGGCGCCGGCTACCTCTTCGTCAATTGGAAGATTTTTTTCAAACAGATCAATGCCGAACCCGCTCTGTCCTGCAATTTCGTGAAGTACTGTGGCAGCTCCGCCGCGTGTGGGGTCGCGCATCAGGTGAATGGCATCCCCGAATTTATCCACCAACTGATTGCAGATGGTGTGCAGCGGACGGGTATCGCTTTTGAGCTGTGTTTCGAACTCAAGTCCTTTTCGTTTACTCATGATGGCGATTCCGTGCCGGGCAAGCGGACCACTCAAAATAATGGCATCACCTTCCCGGATACTTTTTACTCCCATTTTTGCTTTTGGGTGAACATATCCAATCCCGGTTGTATTGATGAATATTTGATCTCCCTTTCCGCGCTCAACCACTTTGGTGTCGCCGGTTACAACCTTTAAACCGGCTTCAGCACATGCCTCGCGGATGGATACCAGTATCTGCCAGAAATCGTCCATTTTGAGGCCTTCCTCAAGAATAAAAGAAAGTGAAAGAAAAGAAGGCCGGGCGCCGCAAACAGCCATGTCATTCACGGTTCCGTTTATTGCAAGATCACCGATAGTTCCTCCGGGGAAAATGATTGGCGAAACAACAAAACTGTCTGTACTGAAGGCCACGCTGCCATTCAGGCTGAGAGTGGCCGCATCATCCTGCTCTCGAAGCCACTCATTATCTAAAAGTGAAAAAACTCCTTTTTTCAGTAAATTCTGAGTCAGTTTACCGCCGCCGCCGTGGCCAATGGTGATGGTGTCGAAATCCATTTCGGGCATCGGGCAGGACAGTTGAAAATCGAGTTTTTTGCTCATGACTGCATTTTGTATTGATAATAGGCCGCACATGCCCCTTCGCTGCTGACCATGGGTGCGCCCAGCGGATGCTCGGGAGTGCATTTACTACCAAAGTGGGGGCACTCCGGCGGTTTGATTTTTCCTTTCATAATGTCTCCGGACAGACACTCCGTATCAACAGTTTCGGGTATTTTAATATCCTTGAATTTGATGGCAGCATCAAAATCAACGAATTCTTCTTTCACAAAAAGACCGCTAAGCGGTATTTCACCAATTCCCCTCCAGTCTCTTTTGCGGTACTCAAACACTTTTTTCACAAGCTCAACAGCCTGACGGTTGCCCTGGTTACTCACTACACGTTTGTATTGATTTTCGAGCCGGTGCTCTCCATTTTCAAGCTGCGATATCACCATCCAGATTCCCTCAAGCAGATCCACTGGCTCAAACCCGGTAACAACCACCGGCATTTTCCATTTTTCCACAAGAGGTTCGTATTCGCTTAATCCCATCACGGTGCAGACATGTCCTGCAGCCAGAAATCCATGAACCTGTGTGTCTGTGTCATCCATGATGGCTTCCATGGCAGGGGGCACCATCACGTGTGCGCTCAGAATGGAATAGTTGGTGAGTTGAAGCTGCTTTGCCCGTACAACCGACAACGCATTGGCAGGCGCGGTTGTTTCGAAGCCAACAGCAAAGAAAACAACTTCACGATCCGGATTCGACCTGGCAATCTCAACGGCCTCAAGCGGCGAGTAGAGAATGCGCACATCCCCGCCCGATGCACGTGCCTTTTGTAAACTCATTTCTGTGCCGGGCACACGGAGCATATCGCCGTAAGAGCACAAAATTACATCATGTTCCAGGCAGAGTTCAACAGCCTTGTCAATCAAAGAAACAGGTGTTACACAAACGGGACAGCCCGGCCCGTGAATCATCCGGACCTGATCGGGAAGCATATCTAAAATACCGTGGCGCACCAGGCCATGTGTTTGTCCACCGCAAACTTCCATGATGTTCCACTGCCGGGTCACTGTTTTGCTGATGTTGTTCAGCAGGGTTTTTACAATAGCTGCATCTCGAAATTCAGACAGATATTTCATGTTACTCTCCGGAGAACTCTTCTTCGGGATTCAGTTCATCCAATTCTCCCATTTCCTTCAGATATTTCAGAGTTTCCATGGCTTCTTTTTCATCGATTTTGCTTAGTGCCACACCTACATGCACCAGCACGTAGTCATCAACTTCGGCTTCCGGCAAAAAGCAAAAATTAACTTCGCGGAGAATACCGCCGAATGAAACCTTTCCTGGAAGATTGGTTTCATCATCAGAGGGTTCGAGGGAGACAACTTTTCCGGGAATAGCCAGGCACATGGTTCAATCTTTTTAGTCTGATTAAAAATTTTGTCTGTTTATTACAATACAAAAAAAAGATATCAATCGCTTAATACCCTCACCTGAAACCTGAAATTCATGGATTCTAAGAAAGATTTTTTCAGAAGAAAGAGGGTTTTTTTATCATAAAAAGAAAAACCACCTGCTGTTATGTCAATGATTGAATTTCAGGTTGGTACAGACTTTCGAAGTCTTACTGGTTTTCATAAAACATTGGCTAATTTTCTTTGTCATACCTTTTAGTTGAGCTGATGAAGACTTCGGAAGTCTCATATGAACAATGATTATTAATACAATACTACAGAAAATGTTTATGTCATTACCGAATTCAATAAAAAATATTTTACAAGAAGATCACGGAATTGAAATCACTAATACAAGTACGACATCAGGCGGCAGTATTAACCGTGCTTACCGAATTACCGCAAAACAGGGTGAATTTTTTTTGAAGTATAACTCTTCGGCTCCGGCTGATTTTTTTGAAAAAGAAGCTCATGGGCTGCAAGAGTTAAAACGTGCAGGAAGCCGGCTCAGAATTCCGGAGGTGATTGCTGTGAGCAAACCAAACAATAGCACTCCCGGTTTTTTATTGATGGAGTGGATTGATGAAAGCCGCAGCGGGGATTCTGCCTTGTTTGGCGCTGAACTTGCACGGCTGCATCAGACCCGGCGGGAAAGTTTCGGACTGGATACCGATAACTACATTGGCAGTTTATATCAGCAAAACGGGAATTATGATGATTGGGTGGACTTTTTTGTTGAAAAACGGATTGATCCTCAGCTAAAACTTGCATTCGACTCAGGCAAACTCTCATCAGGTATACAATCACATTGGAATCGACTTGCCGCCCGGCTTTCCGGAATGATGCCCGCATGCAAGCCCTCGCTTCTGCACGGAGATCTTTGGGGCGGAAACTACTTGTTTGATGAGAGCGGCACAGCCGTTTTGATTGATCCGGCTGTGTATTACGGACATCCGGAAATGGACCTGGCTTTTTCAAAAATGTTTGGCGGCTTTGACCGGGGATTTTATGAAGGATACGAATCTGAATCTCTGCTGGAACCGGAATTTACTGATCGTGTACCGGTCTACAATATGTATCCGCTGCTGGTGCACGTTAACCTGTTTGGCGGGCACTACACTTCTCAGTTTCAAAGATTTATCCAAAAATTTTGAAAAATAAAAAAGCCTTTCAGTTAAAAACCGAAAGGCCCGAAAAAAAGCTTACTGACAAAAATTTATTTTTTCTTGTCTCTTAATTTCTTAATTGCGTACGCGCCACCCGCAGCAGCAAGCAATCCTAAGCCGCCATCAATGGGTACCTGTTGTGGTTTATCTGGCGGCGGGGGTGGTTGTGCGCTTACAAGATCAGGTAAAATCAGAATCAGCCCCGTTATAACAGTAAGTGCAAGTAATATATAAATAGCCGTTTTCATGGTAAAAAAATCTGTTTGAAACAAAGTATAATCAATACTAAGGCATTTTTCCAAATATTTTGTTGTTGAAAATCAGTTTTTTGGGTGTAATTAAGATTGGTGCTCATATTATCCTGCATCATACTGTACTATTAACAAACGTTAAATCTTCTCACTCTTCATTATAGATTTTTTTAACAAACAAGAAATCGGAATAAAAAATATCTATTTTAGGTACATGATATTTAAATAATGCAAATAACTCAGACGTTGTCTGCATTAAATGTCGAAGGACTTGCTTTCATGCTTGCACTGCAAGTTGAAAAGGCCTCCTCATGAGAATTGGGGGGGCTTTCTTTTTTTGTGCTTCCTGAGAAAAAATATGCACAACAGCCTTCAAAATATTTTTGATATGCGCCACAACAGTCAAACTTATTTCAGGAGAATATCAAACAAAAAGAGAGATGATAAAAGCCAAAGCTGCCCACCTGTGCCTTTGGCAACCTGTACCTTTGGTAAAACGTTTTAGAAAATTTTAAAATCTTAGTTTCAGAAGGTTCAGAGCTGAAGATTACTCTTTTTTTGAAAATCCCTCCATTCGCTCAGTCGGGATGATAAGCAATAGTTCTGATTTCAGCTAATAAAAAAAAGACATTGCATTGGATACGTACAAAAATGTCTGCTGATCAGGTCACTCCAAAATAATTTGAGGTTTTAGCTCAAAATTTTTTTCTCGGCGTTGTTACTATCTTGAAATGCCTTTAGAGTGCCAGAGCTTAAGCTTGTACGCAGAATCATTATTCAAATAGAATGGCCAAAAAATGAGATAACTCCTCCAAAATAATTTTTATTTAAAAATAGAGTGGGAATTTGCATATTCCATAATTCAGGACATAATTTAACTTAGCTAATAAAAACCATGAAATATTCAATATCTGAAAGATATAACACTGTTGTAATTACGTTTAAGGGGAAAGTAATGGGCGGGCCTGATGCCACGGCCTTTCATGAGGAAATTAAAAACCTGATCGATAATGGGAAAACCAATGTTGTGGCCGATCTCAGTAAAGTGAATTTTATGAATTCTTCCGGCCTTGGTATTTTAATTTCTGCACTGACAAGCCTGCGAAATGGCGGTGGTGACCTGAAAATTTCAGGGGCATCAGACCGCATTGAAAGCCTTCTGATTGTTACTAAACTGATTACTGTATTCGACCATTACAAATCGCTCGACGAAGCCGTTGAAGCCTTTAACGCCTGATTGATTAGTTTATAAACCGGAATTGTACCTTCTCAGCATAGCAATTCCGGCTACAAATTAATCATCAAATATGTTTTGATACATCGGGCTTTCGGTTTCAAACATTTTCCCGTTCAGATATCTGTAATGGCGATCCATCTGTTTAATCTGAGCATGATCATCTTCATCAAGTGAGATGTTCATGCTGTTGATGTTTTCCTCTATTCTTCCCGGATTGGTCGATTTTGGTATTACTATCGTATCGCGTTCAACTGCCCATTTAATTAAAATCTGGGCGGGCGTGGCGTTGTGTTTTACGGCAATGCCGGTGATGATTTCATTTTCCAGGAGCGAAGGCTCGTTCTCTGCCTTTATTGAATCGGGCCGGTCCATACTTCCCAGGGGAGAATAGGCAGTTATAAAAATGTGCTTTTCTTTACAATAGCTGAGCAGATCGTTTTGCTGTAAATAAGGATGCAACTCAACCTGGTTCATCTCCGGCACTTCACCGGTTTCATTAATCAGCTTTTCAAGCTTGTTGATGCTGAAATTAGAAACACCGATATGTCTGACCAAACCCTCTTTTTTAGCCTCTGCCATAGCATGCCAGGTTTCACTTAACGGCGCCTCTTCCGGGGATAAAAAATCCTCATCTTTTTCAGGAATTCCCTGCAGACCGGGACGAAAAGCTAAAGGCCAGTGTATCAGATAGAGGTCCAATTCATCCAGCTTTAAATCCTTCAGGGTCTGTTTGAGGGCGGGAATTACATCTTCTCTCTTATGCTCCGTATTCCAGAGTTTCGAAGTAACCCAGACATCTTCCCGATTCAATTCACCTTTCGAAAATGATTCTTGAAGAGCCTCTCCCACTTCAGCTTCATTGCCATAAACCGCAGCACAATCAATATGACGATAGCCAACATCAAGCGCTGCCTTTACTGCTTTTCCAACCTCGCCGGGATCCGACTTCCATGTGCCGAGCCCGATTGCATCAATAGTATCTCCGTTTTTGAATTTGAACTTTTTCATAATCTCAATTGGTTTATTTCGGTTCAGATAAAAGTGGTTAATCGTATTTTAGATTTTAAGCAGTCTGTTCTACATCTAACAAAGTATTAAGTTCTTGTGTTTCAGGTTGGTAGATTTTTCCAAAAAGAGAACTACCGGCGAAAACTTTGAGATTGGTCTACTGTTTCAAGAAAAATCTGATGTTCAGTCCTGAACTTCCAGTAAATCCAGCTCTGTCATTTTGTCGAGCAATTGCTGAACTTCTTTTCTGCACTGATCCTGGCCAACATCAAATTCCTCTAATAACTGGTTGCATAATCCACCTGCTGAGGACGGCTTATCCAATAATTCCCAAACTCTTGTTGCTACAGGATTCATGGAAAAGTATTTGCCTTTATCTATGTCCATCATCACAAGCTGATCTTCAAGCTTGCTTGAGATAACATCCGGTTTGCGCTGATAGATTTTTTGTTTTTGATCGCTCATGTGTTACAACATTTTGGTATTTATGATTTAGCAACTGCCCGATAGATATATCCAAAAGGACGAAAAAGATAAAAAGCTGTTTTGTAAGGCGGAATCCATTTGTAATTCAGATCGGTCTGGCAGATCGTCAATACTTTAAGAAGATCTATTTTATATTGAATTTTCTTTGACAATGCCATTTTGTTAAAAATAGATATTAAGGTGTGCCGGATTGTGTCTCCCACTTCATCCGATTCCCGGATAACCTCTTGCTTTGAGAATGCCACAAATTTTTCCACATTCGCGTTTTGATCCGGCAATGTTTTTCCATCCGGAAAATATTCTTTAAGCATGGCATTACAGACATCCACAAACCGTTCGGCTTTCAACTCCTTTACGAGAGCGTTAAAATGTTCTTCATCAAAAGAATACCGCATTAGCAATTCATGAACATCAACCAGCCATTTTAACCGAAACCAGGCGTGAATGCTGCCGTGAATGGCAAGGTACAACAGCTCCAATTCGATGTTGAATCGCTTGAATGGTTTGCCTGCAAACTCAGTCGTTTCCGTATTCTTTTTTATAATGTCCCAAATTTTTTTATGATTGGCTAACCGATTATTAAACAGCCGCCAATGTACTTCAATCAAAATGCCGCTTTCGGTATTGAAAAACCCAAGCTGATTTGTGATGTGCATGGCAACCTGCTTTCGTTTACGTGAATCCGGCCATTCAAAATAACGCGATTCAAACCCCATCTGCACCAACATTTCATTCAGCAGATCAACCGATTCGGGCTCTACCAGGATATCAAAATCGTTCATCAGCCTGAAGGTAGGGTCGCCATAAATCCTGTCGGAAAGAATCGGCCCCTTCAGCACGATAAACCATATACCTCGAGTACGAAGTTTAGAAGTAAAGTCCTGGAAAAACCGCAGTCTATGCATCTGCTTTAGTTTTTCATCTGTAAAACTTCCACTCTTATTTTCACCCAGAAGGCGGTCAATCTGCTGATGAGACAGACGATGGCGTTTAAAAAGTATTTGGCGGGATAGATACACCGGGCGTTTTCAAAATTTCAGATTTCAAGTATTAACCACCACAACTTAAGTATTAATCCTGAGTCTTTGAATACCCACTTGAACCTGAGTTTGATTTAAAAATAAAATAATGTGGATCAGACTGTTCAAAAAGTTCACAGAAAATTATTTTTCATCTTCGAAACAGCCATCCTGCATCCAAATCTTTCAGGGGGTTGTGATGAATTTCGATTCAATTCTAACACATCACCACAAAGTTTCCTTCAGCCCCATATATTTTTGTGCTGGCTGAGTATCAAAAAATTCCATTTCTTGTTAACTGCACCTTGCGGATCTCTGTTCGTCGATTTTTTAAAGCTTTAAATTTGAAAACAAAAATAATTCACATATTTACCTGCCTGCTAATCTGCTTATTCATTTTCAGCGATGTCTTCTCACAAAATGTTGTTTTGAATGAAATTATGGCGTCCAATAACGCCACCATCGCGGATGAGGACGGCGACTATCCCGACTGGATTGAAATTTATAATTTTGGGGATGAATCAATAAATCTCTCCGGCTTCGGCCTCTCGGATGATTACGACAACCCCTTCCGCTGGGTATTTCCCGACACCACCATCGGCGCCGGTGAGTTCATGCTGATATGGGCATCCAACAAAGACCGGGCCGATCCCGGCGGTGAGCTTCACACCAATTTTGCCATCGATTCTGATGGAGAAGAATTGTTGTTAACCCGCACCGACAGCACCCGCATCGACGAGCTTCCGCCCACCGAAATTCCAACCGATATCTCCATTGGCCGGCAGCCCGACGGTACGGGAGAGTGGGTTTTTTTTGATGATCCCACACCCGGCGGTCCCAACACCACAGAAAGCATCAGCGAACTGCTTGAGCCGCCCGTGTTCTCCCATCAGCCCGGATTTTACACCTCCGGGTTTGATCTTGAAATCACCCATCCCGATCCGGATGTTACGATTTATTTCACAACAAACGGCTCGGAGCCAACGACGGATTCAGAAATACTATCAGGCACGATTTCTATTCGCGACAGAACAGCCGAACCGAATAATTTCTCTGCCATTCCCTCCAATTTTATTCCTGGTGGCACCCGTGCATGGATGGAACCGGAGCCCAATCAGAAAAAAGGCACCGTTGTTCGGGTTAAAGCTGTTAAATCTGGCGCATGGCCGTCCTCAGCAACCTCCACCTATTTTGTATTTCCGGAGGGAAACGATGCCTACACGCTGCCGGTTGTTTCCATCGCAACCGACAGCCTGAACCTTTTTGGCCATGATGAGGGCATCTACGTGCCCGGGCGAACTCACAGAACCGGAGATCATGCCACCGGAAATTATGTTCAGCGGGGGGAGGAGTGGGAGCGCCCCGGCCATCTCGAATTTTTTGATGATACCGGAAATCCGGTGTGGAGCCAGGGATTGGGCCTTCGCATCCACGGCGGATTTACCCGCAGATTTACTTTAAAAAGCCTTCGCCTCTATGCACGAAATATTTATGGCGACAACCGTTTCAACTATCCGGTTTTTCCTGATCAGCCCTAAGACAGCTACAACCGCCTGATTCTGAGAAATTCGGGCAACGATTTCGGGTTCACCATGTTTATGGATGCCGCTGCGCAGGCTTTGCTCAGTCATCTCGATCTGGACATCCAGGCGTACCGGCCGGCCGTGGTTTTCATCAACGGAGAGTACTGGGGCATTCATAACCGGCCTGAGCAGTCAGTTCACGCTCTCGCACAGCGAACGCAAGAAAACCTCGGTATTTAACATTTTTTGCCAAGCGTATCGGCGCAGCAGTCGAAAAATCGAAGAAATCATAACAAAGTTTATCGCCATTATTTAAACATATACAAGCAGGACAAAAGCCATCTCATTATGAATTTTCAGGTAATGTCAGCCTGTTTGAGCGGGACAGGTAAGCTGTTCGAGTTCTCCATCTGAAATGAGCGCCACATGCGCCGCCTGCAGGTGATTCATGAAGCTGTCCATCAATTCCTGGAGTTTTTTCGTAATCCCAGCAAACTGCCCCAGTCCTCGTTTGCATTTGAGGACTTTGCTGGATTGCACCACAACCTCCGCCCGGAGAGTGCGCTCGCCTTTGTCATACAACTTGAGGGTGATCTCCCTAAAGTGGATTTTAAAAATTGTCAAGTTGTAATAAAGTGTCTCGAGTAGTACTTTCAGGCCAGATGAGCCCGCTTTTTTGCGGCGGAAATGGGTACGATATTTGCGTCCAAAGATGGTTTTCAGTTTTTTGATATCCAGATTTTTCCGGGTCAAATCGATCAGGTTTTGGTAGACCTGATCTAACTGACTGCCTCTTTTGAAAAGCAGATTCCGAGAGTATTTTATCTGATCGAATACTTATAGGCAACCCCACTTTGGGCCTGCTCCTCGTAATGCAGAGCAAACCAATCGGGTAGGAGGCGGCTCGCGCCGCCGTCCCCCCACACCACCTGGCATACTCTCGTACCAAGGCGGTTTCCATTACTTCAGCACTGTCATTCTTGCGTAAAGAGATAGCAGCCCTTGT
>SLPZ01000302.1 GCA_007131725.1 Balneolaceae bacterium | reverse complement strand
GAAGCTAGCATACGAGAAGCGTCTTTTTAGGAATTCTTCCCATGGGAAGAATTCCTAAAAATTCCTAAGTTGTTAACCTCACAAGAAGACAACCAGACACACTATTTGGGGAAGTACCAATAACTGTATAATTCTGGCACCCGCTAATGTGATTTTGAATATTACTAATCTGAAAGCCAAAGTAATTTTCAAACAATAAAAGTGAAAAAATTGAACAAGAAAAAGTATTTCAATCAGGTGTCTTATTCTATTGTTTCTTGAGTACTAAAAGCCTATTGCCAAACCGTTTACTGCATCTTTTCAGATACTTCCCGAATAGCTGCTTCCAGAACGGTATCAATGGTGTTGTGCAGATCATTCAGTGAACGGTTGATCAGGATATCCGGGAGTATACCTGTCCCGATAAATTCCGTCTCGTCATAAAAATATTCACGGACCGTACACACATAAGCAAGTCCGCCGCCGGGTATTCTGAAAAAATAGGGCTGGCCCGTGCTGCCGGCAGTAGGTTCCCCCATGATAACACCCCGGTTTGCCTGGCGAAAAGCCACAACAAAATCTTCTGCTGCCGAATAAGTTGAGGGGCCTATCAGCAGCACTACCGGCTTGCCATAATGTCTGTCTTCATGGGTTGGCACTTCACTGGTATGTGTTTCGATTTTGAGTGGATTTCCCCATGGCCGGGCTGCCGGATCGTATTTACGTATTACAGTTGTAGATTTCATAAATCTCTCGTCTGTAAGCTGGCTGAGTATATCCATACCCGTTTGAGTATTGCCGCCGGAATTTTGACGCACATCGATAATAAGCGCATCCGTATTTGAGATTTTGTCAAATCTGGATTCAAAAAAGGGAACTACGGCCTCATCATTAAATGTGTTGAGAGCGAGGTAACCGATATTGTTTTCGAGCAGCTTGTACTCTGCCACAGGCAGTCCTATTTGAAACATGCCGTGATGCTCCATGCGTGAAAAATCAGCAGAAAAAATCTTTCCATGTTTGTTCTTTAGAGACAGTGATATTTTCTGATTTGCATCACCGCTCAATAGATCAAATTTCAAAATTTTTGCTACACTGTCTTGTGGTGTCGAAGCACTAACGTAGGGAGCAATTTGTGTAGTTATAAATTCATTAACCGGAAACCCGTCAACCTTGATAATTTCATCACCGACAGAAACACCATCCGGCAGGGTATATCCCGGCACCGTATTTGTAATGACCGGTTTGCCCTCAACCTTTTCAACCAATACTCCTGGCATGGCATATACCTGATTCATTAATTCCTCGGGAAAGGCTACGCCGGTATGTCCATCTTTAAATTGCGCATAAAACGACTGAAGCAACTGAGTATATTCTAAAGTATTCTGATCTGCCATTACCTTGGGTATATATGCGAGATAAAGACTGTCAATATTCAGATCCACCAGGTCAAAATTCGCAAAATTAAATTTCGCTTCCGACCAAAGCAGGCTTAATCCTGCGATACGTTCCTCGATGCTGATATAAGGTTCATATGGCATCACGAATTCATTGTTTGTCAATGCATTTTCATAGGCATTCACAAACCGATCTGCATCAAAACGAGCGGCATGATCCTGTGCAGAAACCCATCCGGGTGAGACAAGTACATTTAAAATAACTGAAAATAATGCTATGGTTATTGTAGAAACATACATGGAAAAAATATCCGAATTTGGATTTTTCATAACAGTATACTTAGAAATTTAATGAACAGAGTGTATTCATAAATTTACCACTTTATGAATTCCTGCGGAATATATTTGCTTGTTTAGCAGTCAGGTAAGATTAGCATCTTTTCCGGTGAGGTTATTAAATATCCCCTTCTGGTGCAGCCGAAATAGTGGTTTACCGGTTTTTATTCTAATAATTTGCATTAGTGTGAGTTTCTCCAGGGGATAGCTTGCAGGCAATATAAGACCGTTGAATTTCGTGATGTAAAGGTGTTGTAGTTCATAAAAGGCTTCATAACGCACCTCAAATCGTCATCCCGTGCCCCAACACGCTCATTTTTTGAACACGCAGCGAAAGCGGTGTGAAATCTCCGCCTCATGCACAGGGACGATTCGGATCAACGACCGTTGATTCCTGATCAAGTCAGGAATGACGGTTATTGATTGGAGATGCCAGCCTGTCTCTTTCGTGTGGTCAGGATCCGGCATTGCAAAATCGATTTTTTTGCAACTTCACGCCCTTTTTGGATAGGAATATAACCGAAGCCGGCGGTAAGGGGCCGGGAGATGAAGCAAAAAAAGACAGAAGATCGAAATCAGCCGTTGCCGTTCACAAACTCTTCCAGCTCATCCATCTGCCGGTCGGTGTACGGGCTGTACTGCTTGGCAAGGCGCACATTTTCATCAAGCTGCTCCGGGCGCGTAATCCCGATGGTGCCGGTGGCCACGGGGAATGAATTTCCATTTCGGCCGCAACTCAGTGAGTAGGCAATCGATTGTTCCATGGTGATACCCGTGTCGAAGATATTATTTCGGCCGGTGAGCTTCATGGCAATCACGCCAATATCTTTTTTAAGTGCTTTTTCCAGGAATTTTCGGGTTTCCCTGGGCGAATCGTTCATCGACATTCCGGCGGCATTCAGCGTCAGGAATACACAGTCGAAGTCATAGCGGTCAATGGCATCGGTCAGTATGGTTGCCGAATGGCTGCTGAGGCCGATATTCCCGATTTTGTCCTGCTCTTTCAGATCTTCGAAAGCTCGTATGGCACCGTTTTCCGGATCCAGAATGGCATTTAGTGTATCAGAATCATTAATAAAGTGCGCGAGATAGAGATCGATGTAATCAGTTTGAAGCCGTTCGCAGCTTCTGCGGAAATTCTGTTCGATGATGCCGTCCCGGTTGCGGTTAAATGTCTTGGTTGTGAGAAACACCTCATCACGGCGGTCTTTCATCACTTCGCCGATATAGGTTTCGCTGATTCCGTCACCATACACCTCGGATGTGTCGATATAGTTTATGCCAAGATCAAGAGCGTGATTAATAATTTTTTTGGACTCTTCAAGCCGGTTGGGCTGCTCGATGGTGCTCTGCCCGCCAAGGCTGACAATCGTCACATCAAAACCGGTCTTGCCCAACCTTCTTTTTGGGATTGGCATACTGTCCAAATCGTTGGCTTTTCCAATCAGCGGAGTGCCGGTTTTCAAAAAGGCTGCACCTAATGCCGTTGCCGACATTTTTTTTAAAAAATCTCTTCTGTTAATATTCGTCATAATTGTAATCTCCGTTAGTATTTTTTAGAAATTTCGTGAAATCAGATATTCAATTGGTTTGTCAGCTTCCATTTACAAACTCCTCAAGCTGATCCATCTCACGTTCACTGTAACCTCTGTATTGTTTGGCGATGCGAACGTTTTCATCAAGCTGCTCCGGCCTTGTAATGCCAATATTTGCGGTTGCAATTGGAAAGGAGTTGCCATTACGGCCACAGCTCAGTGAGTAATTAATTGCCTGTTCCATGCTGATGCCAGTATTGAAAAGATCATTTCTTGCTGTCAGTTTCATAGCAATAACACCAACATCTTTTCCATGTACTTTTTTAAGAAATGCCCTGGTTTCTTTTGCAGACTGATTCATCCGCATTCCGGCTGGATTAATAGTCAGGAAAATGCAGTCGAAATCATAATTTTCCAGAGCCGCAGATAATACCTCGGTAGAGTGGCTGCTGATTCCGATGTTTCCGATTCGCCCCTTTTCCTTCAATCTTTCAAAAGCAAGTATGGCCCCGTTTTCGCGATTAAGTGCAGTGTTGAGATCCTGCATGTTATTTACCGCATGGAGAAAATAAAGATCGATGAAATCTGTCTGAAGCCTTTCACAACTTCGTTCAAACCTGTCATTTTCGATGCCGTTATCTGTACTTTCCCGAATTTTTGTGGCAAGAAACACTTCGTCGCGGCGGTCTTTCATCACTTCGCCTATGTAGGTTTCACTGATACCCCGTCCGTAAGCTTCTGCCGTGTCGATATAATTGATGCCAAGATCGAGGGCATGGTTAATAATTTCTTTGGCATCATCGAGGCGATTGGGCTGTTCGATGGTACTCTGCCCGCCAAGACTTACAATCGTGGCATCAAATCCGGTTTTGCCAAGCCGCCGTTTGGGGATGGGCATACTATCAAGTTCACGGGCTTCCGAATGAAGCGGTATGCCTGTTTTAAGCAATGACGCACCAAGAGTAGTGGCTGTCATTTTTTTTAAAAACTCTCTTCTGTCCATATTTTTCATAACCCCGGGATGTGAGTGAAAAATTTGCTCGTATTTTAAATATAAAGATAGAATTCCCTTAAATCTGTAAATTTTATATAAATTTGGTCACCTTTCTAAATGCGTGTAATATCATGCAATTACCTAAGTTTCAATCCCTTACACGATATTAGAGATCACTTGTTGTTCTAAATATAATCTGGCAGTTTGCCGCTGTTTTCTATTATTGACTGCAAATTTTTCAGCCTGTCTCTCAATTCTACTCCATTTTTTCGGGCATCTTTTAATTCACGAATGATTTCATCTTTCAAATTATGGTGAAGTAACTGATAAATTAATACATATGTTTTTATCTCGGCACTGTTACCGTAGTAATGTTTTTTAAAGAAATGTATTGCCTCGTCTGCCTCATAGAGGCTGCAATAGATCCTGAAACCCAATATTGCCAGGTTATTATTCTGATTACGTGTTTTATAATCTTCGTTAAAACTCCAGGTAGATCTTTCTTTTTTGGGAGGTTTATAATCAATTTCCCGGATTTTTGCCTCACATAGATCTATCACCCTGTTTTTCAAGTCGGGTGTAGGTAAAAACCCGATATATGCATCAGCTATTCCAGAATGCAGCGAGTAGCGATCTAAATTGTTTTCACTTAATAATTCAAACCCTTTATCTGCCAATTTCACTTTATTGCCCGATGTATCGTACAGCATAAGAATGGATTTGAAAAAGTCAGTCTGTGTGATTTGAACAGACCGAAATGGATCATCCGTACTAAACAGATAAAAGCTGCTTGCTTCACATAATAATTCATAAAGTTTGACCAGTAAGCGGATTTGTAAATCGATGTCAGCATCCGGTTTTTTTACATTAATCAGTGTTTTATACCATCTCATCACCTCGAAACGCCATTTGGGCCGTTCTCTTTTGGGAATAACCTGATTGGGTGCCACATAATATTGAGCCCTTGCATGCTCAATAAAGATGTCAATATCACTTTCAAGCTGTTCAAGATCGATGTCTTCTTTCTTTTTTCGCTTCTTGCGTTTCTTGGGGTTGTTTATCAAATCATCAAGTGCATAATCTTTCTTTTTTGATTTTGGAATCATTTTGTAAAATTCTACAGCAAGCCTGCTCACATCCTCTTTTGGCATATCAGACAGCTTTTTTCGCAACTCAGCTACTTTCATGTTTAAAATTTATTGTTTTTTAATGATTTGCCTGCGGTCATTACATTTTCAGTTAAGCTAAATTTATTGGGAAAATGTATGTATGATTTTCATGAGTCTCAAAAGAACTTACAAAGGAATTGAGCCAAAATGCTTAATCAGTTTTTTCACAAATTATTTTCAGAAGAGAGCGGTTCAAAAAAATCATGCAGAGTGTAAAAGAATGCAATTCACACCATTCGGCAGCTCCAGCGCGGATGCAGGTTTGATGGTTGACCTGGATTTTTAAGAAAGTCCTTATTCAAAGGATGGAAAAAATTGTCAGTTAGAAATGAAGATACATGGATTATCACCTGATAATAATAATTATGAGAACACGTGAGGCTTTAACGGCTATAATATGAGTTGATTTTTTGGATTGAGTTTCACCTCAAATCATCAAGCAGCGCTCGTGCATCATCCAGGAAATCGGGATCATCTTTGGTTTGAATCGGCAGGTCAAGTTCAAGCATCTCTATAAGTGCGTTAATGGCCCGGTCATCCTGGCCTGAACGCTCAAAATGCCGGGCAAGATCCAAGCGGATGATGATGCTTTCCGGGTTAAGTTCGATAGCTTTTTTCAGGTACTCTTCAGCTTTTTCGTCCGAGCCGTCGGGAAGTCCGCCTGAGAGAAACCGGGCAGCCATCCGCTCGGCGCGGCTCACATTGGCCACCTCTGACTGCCAAACCCCGTACAAGTGCCAGGAGGGCGCGTGTTCAGGCATCCGTTCCAAAGCATTTGCAACATACTCTTCGATTTCATGGCCCAATTCAATACGGCGGTTCACTCCTACAACATCGGCCATTCGTCCTTTAGCAACAGCCATCACATAATAAGGGTGGCCCCTGTCCGGATAGAGTTCAAGACTTTTTTCGGCAAGTTCTTTGGCCTTTTCGAAATACTCTTTTTGAGAATCTTCATCATCTAACCGGAAACCGACCGTTGCATAAAGCAGGCTTGCATTCCAAAGAGCCTCATAATTTTCTGAATCTGCATCCAGTACAGAAAGATACGTTTCCAGGGCTTCTTCCTCTTCCATCTCATCCATCAGTTTTTCCGCTTTTGCGAGCAAATCGGTTGTATCCGGCCCCGATTGTGCAATTAACGATTGCAGGCTAAAAAGAAAA
Organism: Balneolaceae bacterium; assembly: GCA_007131725.1. GTDB lineage: Bacteria > Bacteroidota > Rhodothermia > Balneolales > Balneolaceae > Rhodohalobacter. The sequence goes on along the minus strand of SLPZ01000302.1, from coordinate 7,782 downwards.
TAGGCTGTTATAAGAAGTAATCTGAAAGTATTCATACTTCAAAAAACTAATCACTGAATGTTATAGTTCATTTCTGCTGAGAAGGAATCCAATTACATCATAAAACTATTAAAATCCTGTTTTATTCCTCTGTGATTTAAACGATATTTTAAAGAAGTAAAATCAATTGATTAACCTTTACAAAACGGCTCGTTGAATTCATCAAATCAAAACCAGTCTGTGCCGAGAACCATCGGTTTTTTTGGAGCACTTGGCATTGGTGTTGGCGCCATGGTCGGCGGAGGAATCCTTGCATTGGCCGGTGTGGCTTTTGCTGCATCAGGCCCTTCGGCTATTCTGGCATTTGTGCTGAATGGTGTTATCGCACTCATTACTGCGCTCAGTTTTGCTGAAATGGCAGCGGCCAATCCTCAATCGGGCGGTACATACAACTATGCTAAAAAAGCTCTAACCCTTCAAATGGCTTTTGGTGTTGGTTGGGTTGTCTGGTTTGCATCTCTCGTCGCAGCCGTTCTATATGCCCTGGGTTTCGGTGCTTTTGCTTACTTTGCCCTTCAGCAGATACCCGCCGGAGATTTTGCCTGGCTTTTGAATTCTGCCTACCTGCCGGTTTTGCTGGCTCTTGGAGCTCTTGGTTTTTACGCTTTCAAACTCACGAGAACATCGGGCAGTGGCGGCATGGTTGTGAATATCGGGAAATTGGCGGTGTTTGCCATTCTGATTGCCGGCGGGCTTGCCGTGTTATTCCGGACACCGTTTACACATGTTACTCAAAGTCTCGATCCCTTCTTTTCAGAGGGATTTTCAGGACTACTCGCCGCAATGGGATACACTTTTATTGCGCTCCAGGGTTTTGACCTGATTGGTTCTGCAGCCGGAGAAATTAAAAACCCTGAAAAAACCATCCCAAAAGCGATGGTGGGTACCATTCTCGTAGGCCTTGCCATTTACATTCCGCTTCTTTTTGTTGTAATGACGGTAGGAATGCAGCCCGGTGAATTTATCGCTGATATGAGTGCCCTCTATCCCGAAACCATCGTTGCCATTGCCGCTGAAAATTACCTGGGTGCATTCGGCTTCTGGCTTGTAATTGTGGCCGGTATTTTCTCCATGCTTTCGGCGTTGCAGGCCAACCTGTTTGCAGCTTCCAGGGTATCACTAAAAATGGCTAACGACCGCACCCTGTCTCACCACCTCTCTTACATTGACCCAAAACACGGCACACCAACAACGTCCATTTTGGTAACCTGTGGAATTGTGGGTCTTCTCATCATTATTCTGCCGGATGTTGCCGCTGCCGGTGCAGCCTCCAGTTTGATTTTTCTAATTACATTTGCACTTGCCCACATGGTGATGATTTTGATGAGAAAACGCAGTTATAAAGAATCGGAAACCTTTCGTGTTCCATATTTTCCGGCACTGCCAATTATCGGCATGATAGCTTGTATTGGCCTGGCTCTATTTCAGGCCGTTGCCGAACCAGCGGCAGGATTCATTTCTCTTTTCTGGCTGCTCATCGGTACGGTGCTGTTCGTATCATTTTTTGTTCAGCGTGCCAAAGCCATTGATGCATCCGAAGAAGCTCTCGATCCCGACCTGGTCCGGCTCAGAGGATTGAGCCCGCTCGTGCTTCTCCCGATACGAAATCCCGCCAATGCCGAATCGATGGTATTTGTGGCCGATGCACTTGCTCCGCCCGTTGTGGGCCGTGTTCTTTTGCTATCCATTATCGTGCCTGATCAAGACAAAGAACAGGTTTATGACCGACTTGCAAACAGCCAGGAAGTTACGCTGCATGCTCTTCTGGCTTCGTTTGATTCCAAAATTCGTCCGGACACTCTCACCACCATCGCTGAACATCCCTGGGAAGAAATTGAACGTGTGATTAAGGTGCACCGCTGCCGCAGTGTGCTGCTTGGCCTGAGTGATTTGAACGACCTGAAAACCAATCAAAATCTTGAGCAACTCGTTAAGAGAGTTAAATGTGATGTCGTTGTTTTCCGGCAGCCACACAGCGGGTGGAGAGTTACGGAAGCTAAAAAAGTGCTGATTCCCGTTGCCGGTTTTAGCAGCCACGATACATTACGAGCCCGTATTGCGGCTACTTTATGGCGGACATCACAACCTGAAATTACTTTCTTTCAGATTTTACTGTCGAACACTTCAAAAGAAATTCAGCGAAAAAACCGGAAAAATTTGGCCCGGTTTGCCGGACGCATCATTCCCGGAGAGACTAAAACCAAGATTGTACTGAGCGACAATGTAAAAGATGAGCTCATTCACCACGCATCCGAAAACGACCTGGTGATTATGGGCCTCGGCAAACCCGGCCCCAAAGAAAAAGCCTTCGGGAATGTTGCACTCGCACTCGCCGCAGAAACGGATACCGGGCTAATTTTTATCAGCAAAAATTAAAGTACAACGGGCAGCTTGCCCGTTTCTCAGAAACCTAAATTCCGAGAAAATCTTACTAAGGCCAGCATGCTCAGACAAAGAACAGGACTTTTGCTTTGCAAAGTTTTGACTTACCGGACAGGCTGTCCGGCGTACAACGGGCAGTTTACTCTACGAAGTTTTACACGTAGTTGAGCCTGCCCGTTTCTCACAAACTCGAATTCCTGGAAAATCTTGCTAAGGCCAACATGCTCAGGCAAATAATCGGGTTATGCTCTGCTGGGTTTTGTCTTGCCGGACAGGCTGTCCGGCGTACTTGGCTAAACCGTTTTGGAGTAGGCGGTTTGATGCAGCTTTTGCTTGAGGTATTCATCAAACACCATCGCGATATTTCTAAGAAACAGTTTACCGAGATCGGTGATGTTGAATCCGGTGTCAGTAATCTCAACAAAACCATCCATTTCGAATTCTTTCAGACGGGAAAGCTCTTCTGAAAAGTGCTCATCAAACCGGCTTCTGTCGCCATCAAAAAACTGGCCGTAATCCAGCTTTCGCTTGCACATAATCTGCATGATCAGTTCTCTGCGGAGATGGTCTTCATCGCTGAGCGAAAGTACTTTTTTGATGGGCAGCCTGCCTCCATCCAACATCTGGTAGTATGCATTCAGGTCTTTTTCGTTCTGCGTGTAGAGAGCATCACCCTGCGATATTGCCGACATCCCAAGCCCGATCATTTCAAGCTCGGCATGAGTGCTGTAACCCTGGAAATTTCGCTGAAGTGATCCATCTTTCAAAGCCAGGCTCAGTTCGTCATTCTCTTTGGCAAAATGGTCCATGCCGATATACTGATAGTCGTATTCCGGCAGGGTTTGAATGGCATGCACCAGCATATTCAGTTTCTCACCGGTTGTAGGCATATCCGCTTCATTCAGCAGCCGCTGTGCGGGCATGATGGAAGGCAGATGCGCATAACTGTAAATAGCAAACCGATCAGGATCGAGCTGCATCACATCAGATATGGTTTTTTTAAACAGCCCGGGAGTTTGTTTAGGCAGACCGTAAATCAGGTCAATGTTGATGTTGGTGATCCCGTGTTTTCTAAGCAGCCCGGAAACTTTTTCGGTTTGTTCAAATGGCTGAATGCGGTGCACAGCTTTTTGAACTTCTTCGTTGGTGTCCTGCACGCCAAGCGATGCGCGGTTGCACCCGATTTCTTTCAGGGCAATAATGTGTTCTTCCCCTACCCTGCGAGGATCAATTTCCACACTGAACTCCACACTATCGTGAACCTGAAACTGATCGTGAATGATCATTCCGAGCCTTTGAAGTTGATCAGGAGTTAAAAATGTGGGAGTACCGCCACCAAAATGGATCTGCTTGAAGACTGAATCGGGATGAATCGTTTGATAAACGAGTTCCATCTCTTTTTCCAAATAATCGAGATACACATCTCCGCGACCCTGGTCTTTTGTGATGACTTTTGTGCAGCCGCAAAACCAGCATAGAGAAAAACAGAATGGAATATGAATGTAAAGTGATAATTCCCGGCGCTCACGGACTCTGTTTTTGTGAAATGAATTAAGCACATCACTGTCAAACTGTTCGGTGAATTGCACGGCAGTTGGATAGGATGTATACCTGGGCCCCGGCACATTGTATTTGGTGACCAGGTTTAAAAGTTGTTCAGATTGCAAAGGCACTGTTTACATTATTCTTAATCATTAAAAAGAATGTCGAAACCACTTTCTGATGTAAGTCTGAGATTTTCCTGTTTACCTTTGTGAACAAGTTCTGTGAGTGTAGAGTTTTCGAGCATGTCGCGGATGCTGTCTCGGGTTTCCGCCCATTTGTCGTGAAGCGGACAAGGATTCTGTACGCCGCATCCGGGCAGGCCAAGAGCGCACTCTGTAAGAAGCTGCGGCCCGTCAATAGCCATAACAATTTCTATAAGTGGTATCTCATTCCCCTTTTTTACGAGGCGGACACCTCCATTTGGGCCTTTAAACGATTCGAGTATTCCTTCCGCAGTTAACTGCTGCAAAATTTTGGTGAGAAAATGAAACGATATTTCCAGTTTATCACTCATATGGCGAATAGGCACAAATTTACCCTCCTCCTGATTTGCAAGAAATAATGCAGCCCTCAAGCCATACACACATGATTTTGATAATAGCATACTTTATGTTTTAGGTTTTTGAGACTCTTTTGTCTTAAAATATATTGAATTTACAAAAGGAATACCATTATTTTTTGATTGTTATTGAAGCAATGTTTAAATATTCCTGAATGAACTCAGACTCTAACATGATTTAATTAAAGAAGTTATTTGTATATGTTTATCGGCTCGAATTAAACAACCTGACAGAGCACCGTGCTTTTCGGTTCCTGTCAGAGTTGTGATCCAAAGGCAACTCCCTGCGAAACAATTGTCCGCGATCCAGACAGGATTGACGGGGCTAAAGCACTATGTCTAACCGCTAAACATGTACAGTTATTTATAACTTTTTTTGAATGTATCAAACCAGAGAAGCGCAGCCGGTATTACCGGTAATCCAGCAACTACCATAATCCAGAAAAAGAGATTCGGCGGTATGAGTGCCTGCGGCCAGTATCCGCTGATCATGAATAATGAAAAAATGACCAGCAGTGCGGAAATTGTAAAACCGGCTTTAATCCACCTGGCAGTTTTCGGCTGAAACAGCTCAATAAGCGCAACGGAGAAAAATCCAAGCAATAGTACATGCAGGTATAATACCCGAAGTCCATGTTCGCCCGGCCAGATGTCAACCGGTAAAACAGCCGCAAATTTAAACAGGAGTATAAAACCGGCCAGAAAGAACACTGTGTACCACATAAATCCATTAAGGACTTTTTGTTTGATCAGCAGATAAATATTCAGTGAAAATGAGACAATGATCAATATCATGCCGGCATACGCAGTATAGAGCATAGCCGGTGTGATTAGCGATTGAGACAAGCTGAATGGAAAAATCATCATCGAGCCGAATAAAATGGGCATCCAAAGCCAGCCGGCACCGGGTTTAAATTCAACAGAACCTGCTTTTGCCCAAATCATCCCTAAAATGCCAAGAACCGTCCATCCTTCGGTAAATACTGACAGAAAAAAGTGGGTCATGGCCGAGGAGATCAGCGGACTGTCAATCGGGGTAAACTGAAATATAGAAACACCCCACGCCCCGAGAGAGCTGATTAAGAGAGTCAGAAGAGCTCCATCAACAATGATGTGTGTAACTGACTCAGAATCTCTTTTTTCAATTTTGTAATAGAGCCATGCAAACCAGTACCAGGCAATCATCACCAGGCCGGAAATGATGGCTGCAAGCGGTAAATTGGCACTGCCTATTGCCACCGATTGGTACCCATAAAAAAGGAAGAACGGATAGGATAGTAAACCCAGAAAAATCATTACGGACAAGCACCATTTAAATGAATTTATATATTTGATCTCACCGTTTTTTGAGAGATGCTGAATCATCAAAATCATCAGTGGCGGACAAATCCAGTTAAAAAACATCAGGTGCGAATGGGCGTGCCGGATATTGGCAAAATGAAAGATTTCAGGCAGCGGATAGAGCATCCCGTAGCGATATAAAAATCCCGTGATAGCTGCCAGAATAAAGCTGAACAAAGAGAGCTGCCAAAGCCGGTGAAATGGATTCATTCGGGATCAGGATATTTGATATTTAATTTCATAGCTGTCCTAAACAGACGTAAACATCGTTGTTTTGTAAATTCTAAAATGTTTTGGACAGCTATGATTTTACCTGCCTTCTGTCTTCTTACAACTTTAAAATTATTGATTTGGAGTAACTAACTGTAAAATAATAATGAGCATATATAAATCGATTATATACAGCTCTCACATTACTATGGTATTGACTTACATGAAAGAAACATATAGCCAGTCAGCATCTATTTTAATGCAAGCAAGAAGTACACATGAGCTTTGATAAGCAATTATTATTGTCTAATTATCACTATATAAATTTCCAATTTCATTGCACAATCAGAAGCATGAGCAGGCTGAGGCATGAATGCTTCATTGAGTTATTGATTACCTAGAGAGATTTTTTTAGTTAATAGTTAATCAACCGCGACTCTTGCCGCACTACGTTCTATTCGGGACAGAATGTCTTGAAAAGCCAAGGAAACTCTGCCAGGTCGCTGAATCTATGAAACCAAAAAATCTTCCAGTGCTTTTTGGATGGGCTGGCTGCCCGAAAGCAGGTCGAATTCTTTGCCGATGGCTTTCGGCATCTCCAGAACTTCAGCCAGAACTGATGCTACATCCTCTCTTGTAATTTCGCCGCGATCCAGAGATTTTCCGATCGAGATTTTTCCAGCGCCGGGATCATTGGTGAGTCGCCCCGGTTTTACGATGGTGTAATCGAGGTCACTGTTTCGTAGGGCTTCATCGGTTTCTGCCTTTGCCTGCTGATATGCCTGAAATACTTCATTTCCCCTGGGTGTTTCCAGTCCCATAGCGCTGATCATCAGGTAGCGTTTGATTCTATTCTTTTTTGCCGCTTCAATCAGTTTGATGGCTCCGTCGCGATCCATTGCCCATTTTCTGGCAGCTCCGCTTCCTGGCCCGGCGCCTGCTGCAAAAATCACAGCATCGGCATTGCCAATTGGCTCGCTGATGTCATCCATCTGTTCCACATCGGCGATAATCGGATTAACCCCTAATTTTATCAGGTCTTTGGCCTGCTCAGGATTTCTAATAATACCGCGAATCGAATGCCCTTTTTCAATCAATTTTGGATGAAGTAAACGTGCGATCTGGCCTGATGCTCCTACAATGGTGATAGTCATAAAAATCAGTCAGTTTTTTGGTTTGATGCTTTTCAGGAATAAATGGTTAACGTGAATGTAATATAACGATTTTGGAAAAGTGTCTCCCCTCACTTTGATGTTTTAAAAACGTAAAGGCTATTTGTTGTTCATTTTGGCTTGATCCCCCATCGGGATCCCTACTACGGGACAAAACGAACCATCCCGACAGGCTTGATATTTACAAAAAGGACGTCCTCGCTTAGATTTGAGTTTTACCCTTTAACCAAATCAAGGAGGACATAATGATCCATGTAGGAATAGATCTTCAATATGATAATATGTTTAATTCTGCAATAAACGACAACGGAGAACAGATTGAGGAGTTACCCCATTTTTTAGGTAAATCCGAAGCCCAATTGCATGGAGTCCTGCTCAGCGTAGGGTGAGGCAGGTAATGTGCCCGCAGAACACTTAAAAATGGCGTTCAGGCCATCACTCATGGCATAATACTTAAATTCTGGTATCCCAAATACCCGTTTGGCTGCTTTCAGGATGTGTCCACTCATAATGGTCAGTTTGGCCGAGGCATCG
>SLPZ01000186.1 GCA_007131725.1 Balneolaceae bacterium | reverse complement strand
GTCTTGAACCTGCCTGTCCAGGACTCTCTCCCATGCCTTCAGCATGGACTTCACGATATGGTGCCCCCAGGGAGACTCGAACTCCCACGACCTTCCGGCCATCGGATTTTGAGTCCGACGCGTCTACCAATTCCGCCACCCGGGCAAAAATTTTAAATTACTGCACTGCAGTATGTTTGCACACCTGTAAAAAGCCGTTAGTTGCAAACATTGAGCTCCAAATGTTATAAAAGAACATTAATTCTTTAATCAAATAAAAGATACAACATTACGAATTACTTCTTCAATGAAGTTTGGGTTTTTATTACCGTTAAAAAAATTAAATCGGAATCTAAAAAGACCCAAATAAAAGAGAGAATAAATTTTATATATCAATATTTGATGTCATGAATTGTACAATCAGACTAAAGAATGACAGCAAGCCGTCACATGCCCTTCTTAGCTTGATGTTATCATTAACTGTTAAACAGTGCCGATTCACTGATGCTATCATCAAGATGGGCGAGCTTATTGCTGGCATCAAGCATGCAATAAAAAATTTAAAATTAATTTTATTGAAGCACACTCATCAAAATCCTGCCGTACTGTGATGGAGAATCTCGACCCTCTATTTTAATCAACATATCAGGCATTTTAATTGATGGTATTCGAATTATCGAACGTTGCACAGTTTGCAGGTAAACAACTAACTATAAGAATAGCTTCATTTTCTGATCCAAATTTTCATGAATTACACCATCAAGCTATTTCGATTTACGGCTGTTTGGTTTGAATGCTTCCGAATCTAATATTGTTTCGCAGTCTAAGGAACTATAACCAACCAAATATACTCTTGAACATTTCATTGCTAATTATCGTGACAGGGCTGCTTTTATTTGCTTCTGAATCCATATTCGAACCTATACATAAGGACAAAAATATTCAGGATGGTGCGGAGATCACCATTATTGATTTCAGTAACACATCCGCTGCTAACTGGCAGATTGTGAATGACAGTGTAATGGGAGGCATTTCCCGAAGCACGCTTGAACTGCATGATAAGGGTTACGCCCTGTTTAGCGGATCGGTTTCACTGGAAAATAACGGCGGGTTTGCATCTGTACGTACTCAGGCTCGTGCTCCGGCCGATTTATCAGAATTTGAGGGGTTATCTGTTCGTGTATTAGGGGATGGTAAAATTTACAGCCTGAGGTTAAAGACGGTGAAAAACGGGCGCATAGCCCGCTACTCTTTCGAAACTCGTTTTGACACTGTACACGGTGAGTGGCAAACTCATAAACTTCCATTTAGTGAGTTTAAACCGGTCTTCAGAGGAAGGGATGTAAGCGGTAACCCTGAATTAAATACGGATTCGATAATCGAGCTTGGATTCATGATAAAGGACGGTCAGGATGGGCCCTTTAGCCTCGGTGTACACAGTATCAGTGTCTATCGATAATACCTGTTCTTGAATTTTTTGAAAAATATTGTTGAGATTTTTGGGTCATAGCATATCAAGGGTAGATATCACATAATAGATAAAGACAGTAAGAAAAATGGACGGCAATTTGTCTATTTTAACTTGAATTTCCTTATTTATCCCTCGCGGCTCGATAAAAGATTTTGGAAAATGATTTTGAGGCTTAAAAAAAGGGGCGTGAAATTGCAAAAACATAATCGATATTGTGTCATACCGGCTCCCAATCTTCCGTAGTGACAGACTGACATCTCCTGCCAAAATCCGAATTCCTGACTTGATCACGAACCTCCAAACGTAGTTTCAGGATTTCTCAGTGCAAAGAGTCGCCCATGTCGGGGTAAGAGATAACGCCCTTTTTGAACTACAAACATCACCAAATTCAACGGTCTTATATCGAGTTTACGTTTTTTCATGTTTTTGGATATTGCTTATCAAATCTTTTCTATTCAAAAGCAGACACTTAATTTTAAAGCTATTGAATGGTTGACAGGCTCCCTTGGTTGTGTTAAAATAAATGTAGAAGAGATCACTTCAGTTTGGGCTGGCTTTTTACTTTATAATCTTAACAGTTACAAAAAAAATTGATTATGGAAATTTTGATGATAGCTTTAAAACTTATCGTTGGTTTAAGTATTCTGAACGTATGGCTTATACGTTCGAAAAAGTCCACAGCCTGGAGGGGCGGGGATGCAAATAATATCACAGAGGAGTTTAAGAATTATGGACTGCCTGTATGGTTCATGTATTTGGTAGGCACGGTTAAAGTCGGTTTGGCTATTCTTCTGATCGCCTCCATTTTTTATCCTCAGGTTGAGGCCGTAGCTGCTTACGGTATTGCTTTTCTAATGCTGGGTGCCGTATCGATGCATATAAAGATCAGTGATCCGCTTAAAAAATCACTGCCTGCTTTTACATTCCTGGTACTTTCTCTTGTGATAGGAATTCTGTAAAATTTCAATACTTCAGCGAAAGTTCGATTACTTTTTTTAGTTGAATTCAATGCATCTATTTTTTCTGAGACACTGGGAAAATACACGATCGAGTGTATTTGAGTAATTCTGCTATTCATAATGAATATCAGAGTCCTTGTGGTTTTTTGGCTGTCAAAACCAGTGGTTTTTAAAATTCAATTCACATTTTTATCCAACTCAGGCTAAAGCAGTTGATAAAATCCAATGGTCAGCCATCCGTTGATCAGCATGAAAATGATGGATGGCAGAGACTGAACAAAGCTGTCTTTTATCTTTATTCGAACGATGAACGCCACAAGCATCATAATGGTAAAGCCGGCAGAGGCCAGTACACCTATAAGCGGAAAGATAAATCCTGCCAGCAGGCCGGCCGATCCCAGAATCTGAAGAATACCTGTCAGCTTTCGCTGCGGATCGGTCATACCGAATCGCTTAAATTCTTCTATCATCCACTCTGAGTTTAAAGACTGAATTCCATAAAAAAGGAAAAACAAAGCATTCAGAGTCAAACCAAATTGAAATATGTTGCTCAAACGGCTTTAGTTTAAAGTTTTTGGAATAGCAGTATGCTTTCTATTTACGGGCTTTAGTAAATCTGAATACCGTAGTTGTGCCATCTTTATTGTTGTGTTGCTTTAACTTACAAGCAGAAGCCTGCTTTGTTGAATTTTGTTCAGTTTAAAGAGTTTATTTCTCTGTTCTGAGTCAATTAATGTGCTGGCGCCTTCTCAGTTTAATACTCTACCTATTCCCTATAAAATCTGTCAGTGCACTTCTGTAAACCTCAAAGTTTGGAAGGTCGTTATGTGTGCCCTGCTCGATTTTTACCAGTTCTTTATTCACTGAAGATGATTCTCTGTAGAGTTCTTTAGCCATTGAAAGAGGAGTGATCTCATCCCGTTCGCCACCTATTACAAGGAGAGGGACTTCAATCCTGGATACCCTTGCCAGGTTATTCTCATCTTTTACGGGTTGATCGATACTGAATCGGATAAAGGGCCGAAGCAGCCATGGCACAAGCTGGCGGGTCAACTGATCCACATTTGTGATCGGGCTTTCAAGGATATAACCAGCCGTTTCGTGTGATTGCGCCATGTATGCGGCCATAAATGTTCCCATTGAGTGGCCATGCAGGTAGATCGGACCCGGTTCTGCCGGGAAATTATTTCTTACTGCTTCATATACTGCCCTCGCATCGGCTTTAATGCCGTCAACAGTTGGAGTGCCGGAGCTTCTTCCATAGCCCCGGTAATCAAACATCACAAGGTTTACCGGAAGGGCGGAGTAGGCATCGATCAGTGAACGGGATTTCATCATCAAAAAACCATTTCCACCAAAATAGATTATAGTGGCGTCGGCATCCTTGCGTTCAAGGAACCAGGAATGGAGAGTTTCGCCGTCTTCAGTTTCTATTTCCATTTCATGAAGCTGATAATCATAAAGTGGAAACTGATCAGCTGAAATAGTGGAGTGGCGGTCAAATACATCCGGCTCGGCAATTTCGATGGTGGTGCATGCTGCAAGTATACTGAAAATAAACGCAGTAATTAGAATATTTCTCATATAAATAATCATTTGGTCACTTAATGATTACGGATCAGCCGGAAATATCGGCAGTTTATCCGTAACGGTTTTTTGTACCCTTTAAACCGCAAAACTGATACAAAACGTTTGATATGTAGGGCGATCTAAAAAAATTTTCGATGATTGGAGTCAGTAAAGTTTATAAACCTGACAAAAACGATTCCGAAGTAGCCATAAACACCGTTACGCAAGATCGATATTTTCCCGATTATGTGACTGTATAGATTCTGAAACCCAATAGCGGAGAGGAAATTTCTTTTAAGGTCAATTACAGCTCGAGGCTTGATTAGAAGAAAACCATCTGCAGCAGGAAAAGAAGGAGAAATCAAAACTGCAAAAAAATCTTAAACAAGAGCTGGAGTGGATCAGACAGAATCCGAAATATAAATTGATTAAAAAAGCAGAAAATTCAAGATTAATTACTCTCAAAAATTTTGATATTAACTATAACGTGAGTTCGATATAAGATCTTTAAATTTGGTGGTATAAAAGGTATTTTAGTTCAAAAAGGGCGTCATCCCGTACTTGATGCGCTCATTTTTTGAACGCGAAGCGAAATCTCCGTCCGTTGATATAGACAGGAGATGCCAGCCTGTCCCTTCGGGAGATCAGGGTCCGGCATGACGAAATTGATGATGTTTTTGCTATTTCACGCCCTTTTTGGATAGCCTCAAAATCATTTTCCAAATTCTTATGTCGAGCTCATGTTAACTATAATACATCAGGTTGATTCATCACATAATATCAAATAAATTACATTAGCTTTGCTAACTGGCTTGTAAAAATTCTAAAACTACACTTATGGATAAGATTAAAATGTTCGGGGTTACTATTGCAATTTTAATGTTTACACTTTCTCTGCTTTCCTGTTCATCAGAGTTGCAACCGGATGAATGGCAAATGGGGCCTTTTGTAAAGTATGAGGGGAATCCAATTATCACACCTCAGGGTGATACGTGGGAGGCAAAAGATGTTTTTAACCCTGCTGCCTGGTCCGACGGAGAAAAAATCTATATGCTTTACAGGGCGGAAGATTCTACCGGAATAGGGATTTGGAACGGGACCTCGCGAATCGGGCTGGCAACCAGCACCGACGGGCTGTACTTTGACCGGTACCCTGATCCTGTTTTCGAACCCATGGAAGACTGGGAACTTCCCGGGGGTGCAGAAGATCCGAGAATCGCCAAAATTGATGATACGTTTTATCTGACTTACACCGCATATGATGGCGAAACAGCCCGCCAGGCATTGGCTTCATCAAAAGATTTATTTGAATGGGAGCGTCACGGGTTGATTTTTCCCGAACTGGGCTGGACAAAAGCCGGAGCCATTGTTCCAAAACAAATCAACGGCCGATACTGGATGTACTTTGGTGACACCAATATCTGGGCGGCCTGGTCAGAAGACCTGGTAAACTGGACCCCAATTGAGGAGCCGGTGATGGAGCCGCGTGAGGGGATGTTCGACAGCGGACTGGTTGAGCCCGGACCAACACCCCTCATTACCGAACATGGAATTTTGATGCTGTATAATTCAGCGGATGACGATCTGGTCTACCGTACCGGGCAGGCACTTTTTGATATCAACGACCCGACGAGACTTTTAGAGCGGTCGGATGATTTTTTTATGGAGCCTGATACAGAGCTGGAGATCGGTGGACAAATACCAAATGTGGTTTTCATTGAAGGGCTTGCAGAGCTTGACGGGAAGTGGTTCCTCTACTACGGAATGGGTGATTCAGGTATTGGAGTGGCTGTTTATGATCCTGATGAATAAATATTTCATGGGACTTTAATCACTTTTTGGTGGTGATCTATTGAATCATATCTGTTCACCTGTACCTTTGGTAAAACGTTTTAGAAAATTTAAAAAAATCATAGTTTCTAAAGGTTCAGGACTGCTGATTCAGCATTTTTTATGGAGATCCCTCCACTCACTCACTCCGTTCACTCAGTCGGGATGACAGCAAACCGGGTGTAATCAGGCGGCGCAGATAAATCCCGGCATACCAATAATTCTACATGCGCCGCCGATTGATTAAAAAAGCATCTGTCGTCCCAACCGGAGTCCCGACGCATTTCAGACGGGACGGAGTGGAGGGATCTCCATGAGTAAGACGTATTATTTTGTAAAATCAATGAGCAGAAGAATCTTGTTTTTGTTGAGTATTTGTTAAAAAGAGATCTACTGAGCAGATAATCTTGTCCAAGACAGAGGTACACCATGATTTTAATAAACGTTTTGCCAAAGGCACAGGTTACCAGGGCAAAGTTGGACAGATGTGCTATTGAATGTTTTTTTCATAAATCTTCAACAACTCTCTCTTTTTTACTTTCAGCGTATCTGTTTTTGGAAGTGATTTCATCAAAACAAATTCTTTGGGAATTTTATATGATCGAACACTCTCCCTCAGTGTTTTTTTGATAGATTCGGAGTCAAAACTGTTCGGTTCAGCCACCACAAAAGCCACCACTTTTTGCCCCCATTTTTTGTCGGGAACACCAATAACCGCAGCCTCACGGATATCAGCCTGTTTTGCCAGAAGCTCTTCCATTTCAGCGGGGTTCACATTTTCTCCGCCACTGATGATCAGATCGTCGCGTCGTGTTTCAATGAATAGCTGCTTTTTACGATTCAGATGACCGTAATCGCCGGTATTAAACCAGCCATCATAATCGAAGATGCCGGTGTTATGAGATTCCTCCGTATATCCATCAAAAACCTGCGGCCCCTTCAGCCAAATGATACCGGATTCATTGAAGGGAAGAGACTGCCCGCTTTCAGAGCGGATTTCGATCTGGTTCGGTTCAAATACCTGTCCTACACTCTGCTTGGGTGTATAAACTCCGCGTGGCTTTAACATCGGGTTAGCGGCAATCTGTGCGCAGGTTTCCGTCATGCCATAACTGGTTACAATAGGAATTCCGCGTGTAAGGCTCCGGTTAATCAGGTCCATCGAAATTGGCCCTCCGCCGAGAAGCAGTCCTTTAAAATTGAACTGAACCCGGAAAAACGAATTTTCCAGCAGCATTTCCAGCATGGTGGGGACCATGGATGCAGCCTCGAAGTCCTTGTTATCATTAAGCAAAGATTGAATCTTGACTGCATCAAAAGATTGTGTAAGATAAATGGCAGAGTGGTAGAGCAGTGACCGGTAAATCACGTTAATACCTCCCACATGATTCAGAGGAAGGCAGAGCAGCCAGTATTTATTTTCAGCCGGTTTGATATTCTCTGCTGATGCATTCGCTGCAAAAAAGACCTGCCTCCGTTTTACAGGAACGATTTTCGGATTTCCGGTTGAGCCGGATGTGAGGAAAAAACCAGCGGTTCGTTCAGGTTCATCAAATTGAAAATCCGTGGTGGGATTCTCGCTGTTAAAGATTTCTTGGTCAATGCTAAAACTCAAGACGGGGAGATCATCAGGCAAATCAAGTTGCAGATTTCCGTTATTATAAACTGCGGCTGGTTCTATGGATTTAAAAATGTTTTCGAGCTCAGCCTTGTTTGTTTCGGGATGCAGCGACAGAATTGGAATTTTGGAAAGAAAAGAGGCGGCTATCACAAATACCGTTTCAGCAGTAGATTCAGTAAATATCAGCAGCGGATTTTTTTCGGAGATGCTGAATTTACCGGCTTCGTTTTCAAGCTGATTGGCAAACTGGTAAAGATTTCCGTACGTATATCTGTTTTTACCATCAGCCAAAAAAAAGAGCTGATGGTCTGGAAGGCCAAATTCCGGAATATGTGCATTGCCCCTGATCATGTGTTGTGATCCAATTGTTTGATTAAAGAATGCTCGATATTTTGGAATGAACACAGTTGATATTCAGCCATCGGATCTCTGATAATTCCGTTTTTTACCTGGGGAAAATCAGTAAATAAATCCTGCTCAAAAAAATGCCCGGTGTTCAGTCCGTGCGCTGTGGCGGGGTCACCAATCAGCGATGCTGCAACGGCAGCCATCGTTCGCCCGATTTTTGATTCCAAAGCTGTGGTAACCACCACATTTTTATGATTACTTCTGTTTTTACTGATTGTTTCCACAAGATTTAAAAAATTTCCGAAAAGCATCGGTTTTATCACAACAAAAAGATCCGGATCGGCTTGCAGAAAGGCCTGAAGTTTCTCCGGGCTATCGATGGATTCATCCATAGCTAACGGTAGAACGGATTTTTTTTGAAGATCCTGAAGTTCTGTGGGAGATGAAATCCGGGCAGGTTCTTCAATGTATTGAATCGGTAAACCGGAGAATTGTAAACTATATTCATTAATTTTTTCTTTCGGCCAGGATTGATTTGCATCGAGCCTGAATTGAATCTCACTGTGTTTTTCGCAGGCTTTTTTCAGAACAGCAGCCAATTGACCGATGGGTGATGCAGTTTTGATCTTTATCGTGCTGAATCCGCACTTTATAGCATCATCTATTTGAGAGAGAATGGTTTCGGGATTTCCATGGCTGATTATTTCATTGACAGAAAGTTGTTTTGCAGGTTTTAAGCCGAGCAGATTTCCAATGCCGGTTATGTGACGTTTTGATAAAATGGCAAGGCCGAGAAAACTGACTGAAAATTGAAGGGAAGGGAATGGTGGAATTTCATCAAGAAATATTTTCAATTCCGTGAGCGAGAAACCGGATTGCAGAAAAGAGTTCAGATTTTCCTGGTTTTTCAGGAGTTCCCGTTTGATTTGCTGATCTGTTTCTGGTGAAAATCCCGGAAGGGGAGAGGCTTCACTCAGCAGATCAAAATGTTGATTTTTATACCGAAGTATGATGCCGGTTCGGTGGCTGAATTCGGATACTGCTGTTTTCAACGGCCTGGAAAAAGGAAGGTGGTATTCATAAAAAGTCAGCATAAAAGAGCTTATTGAAAAAGGATGCCGGTTGCAAGCAGAAGCCCGAACAAGACCATAAATTGTGCGGTACGTTCAAGTGTTTGATTGAGTTCTCGTTTATCTTCATGAAACCAGATATGGTTGTTTAGCTGAATGGCCAGCGGCAGGCTCAGGAATGGCAGTAAAATCCAGAGGGAATAGTCGTAAACCAGCAGCAATACAAAGGGAGTCGAGTAAGACATCATAATCAGAAGCAGATATTCTGCCTGAAGGGCCTTTTCACCCAAAAGCACACCAAGTGTACGTTTACCGTTTTTTTTATCCTGCTCAACATCGCGCAAATTATTCACTACAAGGATATTCACACAGAGCGCCCCGACCGGAATTGCCAGCCAGAACGATTCAATATTCCATTGGAGGGCATTTACATAATAGGTTCCCATCACTGCAACAATGCCAAAAAAGATAAACACAAACAGGTCTCCAAGGCCGTTGTATCCCAGCGGAAACGGGCCGCCGGTATAGAGGATGCCAAACAGCAGGGAGAGCAGCCCGATGGCCAAAATCACCCATCCTCCCACCCATACAAGATACAACCCGAGAAGAAATGCCAGGCCCATGGTCAGGTAGGTTGCCCTGAACATGGCTTCGGGAGAAACAAGGCCTGCCGCAGTAGCCCGTTCAAACCCGATGCGGTCGGGCGTGTCGGCGCCTTTTACAAAATCGTAATAGTCGTTGGCAAAGTTGGTGCCGATCTGAATCAACAAAGCACATGCAAGGGCAACAAGGGATGTATCCCACCGGAACGCAGAGTGATGCCAGGCGAGAGAGGCGCCGACAAGTATGGGAACAAAAGATGCCGCAAGGGTTTGGGGACGTGCTGCGCGCAGCCAAATTGATAATTTTGAGTGTTGCAAAGGAATCAGAGCCTCAATTTGGTGTGGATAATTTGTGGATTACAAGATAACGATTATTGCACTGCCTAAAAATGTTCAGGCTGATACTTCATGAAACATTCATAATTTACTTTATCAAACAAAAAAGCGCTTTCACTTTAAATTATTAATGTAAAACTGTAAAAATATATTTTTTGTTAATTGTTAATAAAAAAACTATTAAAAAGTTTTGTATGTAAATGTTCCAGTCGATATCTTGTTTCAGTTCCTTTTTCAGAAGGAAAAGTTCAAATAGTAACTACCATTAATTAGAAACTAAATCATGCCACACACAGTTCAACGATATGATGCATTAGCAGCCGCTAAAAGCTGGTCGCCCATTAGTAATGGGGATTTTAAAATGCAGGTCACAGAAATTTTCGGTGAAAATACACTCAATCATGAAAAACTTAAGGAGCGCTTACCGAAAACTGTTTGGAAAGAACTGAAAAAAACAATTGTAGAAGGCGAGCCTTTAAATTCTCAGGTCGCTGACGTTGTATCACTTGCCATGAAAGAATGGGCAGTTGAGAAAGGAGCCACGCACTATACCCACTGGTTCCAACCACTGACCGGCGCCACAGCCGAAAAACACGACAGTTTTATAACACCAAACCAGGGCGGAGGTGCAGTATCTGAATTTTCCGGAAAAGATTTAATTAAGGGTGAACCGGATGCATCCAGTTTCCCGAGCGGCGGTTTGCGCCCGACGTTTGAAGCACGAGGCTACACTGCCTGGGATCCTACATCTCCGGTATTTCTGATCGAAAATCAAAATGGAAAGTATCTCTGCATTCCAACGGCATTTGCATCGTGGAAAGGCGAGGCGCTTGATCATAAAACACCCCTGCTGCGTTCTGTGGAAGCACTGAATAAACAGGCAAAACGTGCATTAAAATTGTTCGGAGTTGAGACAAAAAGAGTGACGTCAACTGTCGGCTCCGAACAGGAATATTTTCTGATTGACCAGGAATTTTTCTACCGAAGGCCTGATTTGATGACATCCGGAAGAACCCTGGTTGGTGCCAAGCCCCCGCGGGGACAAGAACTTGATGACCATTATTTTGGCTCTATTCCTGACAGGGTTCTCTCTTTCATGCTTGAAGTGGAACGTGAACTCTACAGACTGGGTGTGCCTGTAAAAACACGCCACAACGAAGTGGCTCCCGGCCAGTTCGAAATGGCCCCGATCTTTGAAAATTGCAACATTGCAGCCGATCACCAGCAGTTGATGATGATTGTGCTGAGAAAAACCGCCAAGCGCTACGGTTTTGAATGCCTGCTTCATGAAAAACCGTTTGATGGTTTGAACGGAAGCGGAAAGCACCTGAACTGGTCTATAAGCACCAAAGAAGGTCAAAACCTGCTTGAACCGGGTGACAGCCCCCACGAAAATATGCAGTTCCTCTTTTTCTTCACTGCAGTTCTGAAAGCCGTTTACAAGCACCAGGACTTGCTGAGGGTTTCAATCGCATCTGCCGGTAACGACCATCGCCTCGGCGCTAACGAAGCCCCACCGGCCATTATCTCGGCATTTATAGGCGAGCAGCTTGAAGATATCATCAATCAGCTCTTAAACGGCGGATTAAAAAATTCGAAGAAAAAAGGCCTTCTTGGCTTGGGAACACCGGTTTTGCCTGAACTGCCCTTGGATGCAGGCGACAGAAACAGAACGTCACCGTTTGCATTTACCGGGAATAAATTCGAATTCCGCGCTGTGGGATCAAGCCAGTCGGTATCATTCCCGACGGTAGTTCTTAATACCATCGTTGCCGAGGCTATCGACGAGTATTGCACAAAACTTGAAGCCGCTCTTGAAAAGAAAGATTTTGAGAGTGCTTTGAAAGATGTGCTTGTGGACGGCATGAAAGAACCCCGAAAAATTATGTTTAATGGTGACGGTTATTCTGATGAATGGCAGACAGAAGCTGCTGAGCGCGGCCTGTTGAATCTTAAAACAACAGCAGATGCCCTGCCATATCTTGCCGATGAGAAAAACATTAAACTTTTTGAGAAATATAAAGTTTTAAATGAAGCGGAAGTACATTCACGGCTCGAAATTTGGACTGAGCAGTATGTAACCAATCTCACGATTGAGGTAGACACAACCGAAGCAATTGCCAAAACGATGGTCTATCCGGCTGCCGTGCGGTATATCAATGAACTGGGTGAAGCGGTGCGAGATACCAAAGACCTTGGCATCGAGAATCCCGGGGTAGAGAATATGCTGAAAACCATGGTGGAAGCAGTGAATAATCTTGGGACAGCCCTCGACGAACTCGCTGACATCCAGGCAAAACTGGAGGGTGGCAGTATTTTAGAGCAGAGCGTAGAATACAAGGAAAAAGTGATCCCTGCTATGACTAAAGTAAGGGATGCGGTAGACTTCCTTGAGCGCTACAGCCCGGATGATTACTGGCCGCTGCCCATCTATCGTGAAATGCTTTTTGTGAAGTAACCCAAACCAGAACATCCAACTATTAAGAGCGGCACTTCAATCTGAGGTGCCGCTTTTTTTGTACGCCGGAGAGCCTCTCCGGCCGGGAAAGATCAAGCATAGGGAAAGAAAGGTGATAGGGGATGGTTCTGAATTTCGGGGAAATGCAGGATTAGCTGCATCCTGTTTTGTGTACGTCGTAGAAGCTTGAAGTTGGATTCAATAATATCAATAGTTTAGTAGAAGTTATTTTTAAATTTGGGTCATACTATCCGATTTATGATGAACACTTTACTGAAGAGAATAAAAACCATTTTTGAAATATAACCTATCGGATTCACCCTGGAATCTTTCCCGGCAACCCCTCGAATGTGTTCTCGTGCTTTGACAGGCTCAATGCCTCGGGGTCTTTTCTTGTTGCTCTGATCTCCCCGGGTTGCGCTGCATCATTCTTGCTTCGCAATTCTGATAGCCGCTTCACCCGGGGTTATAAAATCGGTCATCCCTACCGGGATTTTTACGGCTCGTGTATCAAAACAAATTGCTCATAAATTTGAGTAAACCACTCTAATAACTGATGTTTCTTCTCATGCTGGCATAAGGCAAACCAAATCCGGGGATTCACTATGTAAGCAACTGATGAAAGTAACATCAAGCTCCGATAGGAGCGACCGATATTATAACCCCGGATAAGTGAGGGCTGAAAAACGCCACTGCGTTTGATCCCGAACGCAGTCCGGGGATTGGCGAAGCAACCAAAAATCCCGAGGCAGGGAATGAAGAAAAGACAACAAACAGCATCGAAGGGATTTGGTATGGTTTGCTGAATGCAGAAATCTCAAAGCTATTATCCGGGTCACAGATCTATCGAATTTAGGGTCATGCAATGCACAAAACAGGAAAGGAAGAAGGAGATGGTTCAAATTTGCGGTAATTGCAGGGATAGCTGCTTTTAACCCAAAAAAGTCGTTAGACCTTTTTTGCCCTGTGGGCCGACATTGAAAAACAAAGGTTTATGAGTATTTATTAAAGAATGAATCCCTACTGGTTTCAATGTCGGGGTTTAACCGGATTATGAGTAACGGGCAGGCCCAACTTCGTGTAAAACTTCGATGGGTAGACTCAACTACGTGTAAAACTTCGTAGAGTAAACTGCCCGTTGTACGCCGGAGAGCTTCTCCGGGGCTTTACCGCCCTGATAAATTTGGTACAATCCAAAAAAACAGACATAGTTTTTTATAAAAAATGTGATAATCAACGGTGGCTAAAGCCACTTTTTTTGGAGTACTTTTTATCCGTCAGCTAAAGCTGACGGCAATGGACAATTATACATTGCAGTTGGCTTCAGCCAACTGTAGATCTGAGTACGAAACAGGTAGGGGCTTCAGCCCTGTATCGCCATCCTTGATTCTTCAAACATGTTCTATAATAAATGGCAGGTGTTTTTTTGTTGTAATAGGATTTTGAACAAGATTTGTATAATCAAATTTTAGAATCTATATAACAGAAGTCAGCCGTCAATCCTCATCCCCGTTATCCCCATTATCGTCGTCATCCTCATCTCCATTGTCATCATCTTCATCGTCGTCATCCTCATCTTCAGGTTCCGGGCTTAGGGGGATGCTCGCATGGGCAACTCCATCTTCACGAACGGATACGCTGACTGAATTACTTTTAAATCCAGACTTTCTGGCCTGAATGGAATAGCCCCCGGTTGGAATATCATCAAAGAAGAAGGTGCCGTCCGGCTCGGTCAGGATGGAGTTGGTGGGTGGTGTGGTGGTAATGTTGGCATTGGAGACCGGTTCTTCGGTTTCGCTGTTCAAAACAAAACCTTCAATACTGCCAAAAGTTTCCTGGTCAATGGCGTCTTTTTCGCAGGAAAATAAAAACGAAAATGAGACAAGAAGTAATAGTATTCTGTAGATCATAAATCTTAATTATCGTCAGAGTTTGTCAGCGAGTTGGCTGATTATTGATGAATCTGGAGTGTATCCTCCAAATTACGAAATATCATCAAGAAATCATCTGGTGCTTCATTATTATTATTTAATTTCGGAGGTTTATGGCTGAATTGAAGGGTAAAAATGTCGAAAATGGATAGGGGGCGGATAAGAAGCAGGTTGTCATCCCCGGCC
>SLPZ01000160.1 GCA_007131725.1 Balneolaceae bacterium | reverse complement strand
TGCCTTCCCCCCCCAACCTCCGCGCCGCTGCGTCTCCGCGTGCCTCACTGCGTCTTCGCGTGAAAATATATCAAACATACTCATCGCGCCCGGCCCACCATCCGGCCCATGTTTTAATGATGGTAATACATATCAGGAAGGCTATTGGTATAAACCAGTTTTCAAACAGATCAAACAATCCTCCGAAAATAAAAGGCCCTGTGGCGGCTATGGTATATCCCACCGACTGCGACATTCCGGACAGCTCATTCGCCGAGTCGGAATCACGGCTCCGGAGCACAATAAACAACAAGGCAAGCCCGAAACTTCCGCCGAGGCAGTAACCAATCAACCCGGACCAAACAACAGCCAATGTCAGTGAAGGAACCATCAAACCAATCAGGCTGATCAGCTCAAGCACCACAATAATGATCACAGGAAGGCGCTGACGTTTTCTTCTGGAAGCCCAGGCGGGTATCATTAAGGTCCCCAGCACACCCATTGCCTGCATAAATGCAAGCACCCAGCCTGCATCGGATGGGTTCATACCGCGGTCAATCAAAATTTCGGGGAGCCAGGTGATAAGTGTGTAATATGTGAGCGACTGCACTCCCATAAAAACGGCAATCATCCAGGCCAGTTTGGTTGTGCCGAGATGCCTTAGAGAAGCACGAAAACTTTTCCGGTATACGGCCGGCAGGTTAATTTTCATCTGTGGCAGCCAGGCAATCAGTGCAATCAGCGAGGCAAAGCCCCAAACTCCAAGCGCCCATCTCCAGCCTAAACCGGCACCCTCGGAAAGTGGTACGCTAACACCTGAAGCCAATGCAGCCCCGGCGCCAAACATAGCCGAATAGGAAGCCGTGAGATAACCCGCCCGTTTGGGAAATTGCTTTTTTATGATACCCGGCAGCAGCACATTTCCCAAAGCAATCCCGATACCCAATATCAATGTGCCCAGAAAAAGAGCTGAAAATGATGGAACTACTCTCAGTAGAATACCTCCCGACAAAATAAAAAGCGCAAAAGTCATGGTCCCTTCAGTCCCGATTTTGCGGGTTAACAAGGGAGTCAGCACCGAGAAAAAACCGAAGGCAAGAACGGGGATGGTGGTCAGCAGCCCGATTAAGGAATTGGAAAGTCCCGTATCCAGCCGTATTTCTCCAACCAAAGGCCCTACACTGGTAATGGCCGGCCTCAGGTTCAAAGAAATGAGGATAATGACAAGAAAGAGTAAAATCTTACGATTGCGTTCTGCAGTCATTTTTCTATTCTGAAATTGCAGACGTAAAGGTACAAAGATTCATCTGCAAAAAATTTTAAAACCGGATACATTGATTGCTTATTCATTTAGATTGTTTTCCACCCAGCCAATCGCTAATTTTACATATAAAAATTACGGTGAGGTAAATTTTTTGGAAGAAGCCAAAATCATGACAGAAGAGGACGTCAACCGCACATATCTGCGGTTTGCCCACCAGTTCCTCGAACCGTATGATGATCCCTCCGAACCTGCTGTGATTGGCATGCAGACTCGCGGAGTTTATATGGGGCGCAGAATCATCGAAATCATTGAGAGAGAGCTTAATACAAAGCCTGATTTTGGTGTTCTGGATGTCACATTTTACAGAGATGACTTTCGTTCAAAACTGAAAATGCCCGAGGTAAAAGTCACCGAAATTCCATTCGACCTGTACAACCGGGACATCATTTTGGTGGATGATGTGTTGTACACCGGCCGCACCGTTCGTTCTGCAATGGATGCCTTAATGGCTTATGGCCGTCCGAGAAGCATCCGGTTTTGCTGCATGATTGACCGCGGGCACAGAGAGCTGCCCATCAGCGCCGATTATGTGGGGCTAACACTGCCAACACATGCCGATGAAGAGGTGCTTGTGAAAGTGAAAGAACTGGATGGCGAAGATGCCGTGTATGTTGTAAAAGGGAGGAAAGCCAATGTCTGAGACCGCCGCCGGTGAGTACAAATTCAGTAAAAAGCACCTGCTCGGGCTTGCCGACTATTCGGCAGAAGATATTTCTTACGTACTGGAACAGGCTAAAACATTCAGGGAAGTGCTGGACCGGCCCGTCCCAAAAGTTCCGACGCTTCGGGATAAAACTATTGTGAACCTGTTTTACGAGAGCAGTACAAGGACAAGGCTTTCGTTTGAACTGGCTCAAAAAAGGATGGGTGCCGATGTAGTGAATTTCTCATCTGGTATTTCGAGCACAAAAAAGGGGGAATCACTGAAAGATACCATCCGGAATATCAGTTCCATGAAGATTGATATGGTGGTGGTTCGCCACGAAAGCCCCGGTGTGCCGCACTTTTTAACCCGTTGTGTTGAAGCAGCCATTTTGAATGCCGGTGACGGCGCCCACGAACATCCAACCCAGGCATTGCTCGACATGTTTACCATGCAGCAGATTCATTCTGAAATTAAAGGAAAAAAAATTGCCATTATCGGAGACATTAGTCATAGCAGGGTTGTACGGTCTAACATTATTGGCCTGAAAAAACTTGGAGCCGAAGTTATTATATGCGGCCCCAAATCTTTGATGCCGGTATTTGTGGAAACGCTGGGAGCAAATGTCTCTTTTAACCTCGAAGAAACACTGGCGTGGTGTGATGTTGCAATGGCGCTGCGAATTCAGATGGAGAGAATGGGAGCGGTAACCGACCTGTTTCCAAGCCTGCGGGAGTATCATGATTTATTCGGAATTAAAATGGCCCATCTCGAGAAATATCCCGATTTCATGATAATGCATCCCGGCCCGATTAACAGGGGAGTGGAAATGGAGAGTGATGTTGCCGATAGCGACCGCGCAGTAATTCTTAACCAGGTGACCAATGGGCTTGCCGTAAGAATGGCTATACTTTATCTGCTCAGCGGAGGCACCCGTATCTGATTTTTTTTGTTGCTGAAAGAATTTTAAAAAATAGGCAACTATTTTCAGCACTTTGTTGTTTTTCCCATCTTAAAAAAATGTCACAAAAATATTTTTTATCCGTAGGAAAATATCAGAAATAATGATAAATTTCTGACCGAAATTCAAAAAATGACTGAGAGTCAGTATAGATGATAAAAAAGACACGGAAAGAGCGCGAAAGAGCGGCAAGAAAACAACTGATTATTGATGCGGCTATTGAGGTTATCAAAAAAAATGGTTTTGAAAGTGCAACCATGGATGAAATTGCAAAGCAAGCAGAGGTCAGCAAAGGGGCGCTTTATCTCTATTTTAAAAACAAGGCGTCCATTTACCTTGCCATTTCTGAGCGCGGTTCGCGGTTGTTGACTCAATCACTAAGTAAAATTCTGCTGTTTGAACTTTCGGGTTTAGAATTAATTAGAAAAATGGGACAGGCTTATCTTAAGTTTGTTCAGCAAAATCCTATCTATTTTACTGCTTTCATCTATTATGAGAACCTGATAAGTGATGATGAACTGTTTGAAAGTGAACTTGCAGCCGCCTGTGAGGAGAGCGCTCGTGAAGCTATGACATACATTGTGAGGGCATTGCAAATTGGTATGCAGGATGGTTCTATCAAAGATACTTACGATCCCAAAGAGCTTGGCCTGATTATTTGGGGGGCATCCAAAGGAATCATTCATATGGCATTCTATAAAGAGAACAGGAATCATATGAAAATTCTGGATGATGTAGATTTCAGCCTGGATTCTATCATAAATAATTTCATAGAAATTCTTGGAACCGGAATGGCAAATGACCAAAAGTCATAAATAATTCGTAACAATCAATAATATTAGACGTAAAGAAGAATCATTTGTAAAAAAATAAAATTAGAGTCAGTAAAATTTATGGTCTATAAAAAACCGACATTTTGTTTCCTTTTACTATCATTTGCCCTGTTTTTGATACATCCTGCGAAATCGCAAAGTGTGGT
>SLPZ01000028.1 GCA_007131725.1 Balneolaceae bacterium | reverse complement strand
ATTAGAAAAATTCAAATCCCAGGTTGGAGGTGAGTCTTCAGTTTCCAGATAAAATTCTCCAAATCCATCTAAATCTTGTTCTATTTCCCCAGAGACACTAAAACTAACACTGCCTAAATCTAATGAGCCGGGACCTGCCGGATCATCGTCAGAACATGAGATAAGAAAAGAAGAAACTAAAAATGCCGCAATAAAATAGATGAATTTATTCATAATAATGAGCTTTAGTTTGCTTGATGATTTTTGATTTTTTAGAACGGACAAGTGTAAAAACATTTTTTGAGCAAAAAAAATGATCAGTAAAAAAACCGGGCATTTTTAAAACTTTTAATATGTAATGAAATCTACAAAAGCATGGATGGCGGATTTTCCTTTTTTGTGCATTGCATGACCCAAATTTGATAGACCTCTGATCCTGATAACAGCTTTAGGGTTTCTCCATAAAGTAAACCATGCCCAATCCCTTCGATGCTGTTTGTTGCCGTTTCTTCATTCCTTGCCTCGGGATTTTTGTTTGCTTCGCCAATCCCCGGACTGCGCTCGGGTTCAAACGCTGTGACGTTTTTCACCCCTCAGTTGTCCGGGGTAAAGTGAATCCAATACCAAAACCCCGAGGCGGCTATTTTGCCACTATCCGAAAATTCATTCGAGGGGTCGCCGGGAAAGACTTTGGGATGAATCCGACAGATTTTATTTCAATAAAAGAAGTCTTTAATGAATAATAGTAATATCAGGGTTTTGCTGATTGAATTTTAAAAAAAATCGTGATAACCTACATACAAGAGGCTTATACGATTTGAGGTTCTTTCACAGATTTTAGAGAGAAATTATCAGAAGTTTGAAGTATAAAAAAATTGGAGAGAGAACCCGGATCGATTCGTGAATTACTATCATCCCCAAAAAATAAAAAAAAGACGGTGGATATGGATTCTAACTATTTCGAAGCTTTTCTTCAGGAATTTCAGCGAACCAATATGCTTGATCGTTTGTGGGATTTTCAGCATGCCAAAGGATACAATTTATATACATGCTATCAGATTAAGACCGGAGGTATTTTATGAAACCAAAGATAGCAATTTTTGACTTTGCCAGTTGTGAAGGGTGTGAATTACAGATTGCGAATCTCGAAGAGGATATACTGGAGTTGATTGAACATGTCGATATTGTGTCGTTCAGGGAGGTAATGAAGGAGCATTCCGATGACTATGACATTGCCTTTGTCGAAGGCTCCATTAACCGTCCCGGCGATGCCGAACGCCTAAAGGAAATTCGCTCAAATGCCAAAGTGCTCATCGCACTGGGAGACTGCGCTACAACCGGCTGCATCAACAAATTGCGTAATCAATGGCCGGAAAAAGAAGTGCTTACTGAAGTTTATCCCGGTGCTAAAAAACAGATTAAGGATAATGAATTTTTCGACCTGTTTCCTGCTAAAGCCATTGATGAAGTGGTTGATGTCGATTTTTACATCCGAGGATGCCCTGTACGGAAAGAGCAGGTGCTTTATTATATAAAGAGGTTTACGGATATGCCGCCGTCCAAAAACAAGGATCTTGATTTTGGTGTCATTCTGCGCGATATGGAGATTGACAATCGTTCGGTAATCAAGTACAATCCCAGGAAATGTATACTCTGCCGACGTTGCGCTTTCATCTGCCAGGATGTAATGGGAGTGGATGCACTTGGCGTCGTGGAAAAGGGCAGCGAAACGATCATTTCAACTCCACAGAATATAGGTTTTGATGCCAACGGCTGCATTCGCTGCGGGCAGTGCATCTCTACCTGCCCTGTCGGAGCACTGGGCAACCGTTCTCCTGTTGAGACTCTGGCTATGGAAGTGAAAAAGGAAAAGCTTTCTATAGCCCTTGACTCAATGGCTCTGTCTGCATTCGTTCAGAAACACAATACTTTGAAAATGATGAAACCTGAGCTGGCCGAAAGATACGTCATTGCCGGCCTCAGGCATATCGGTTTCCGGAAAGTTTTGCAATATGACTACTACATGTTTCAATCTGGAAAACTTGATGTTGAATCAGACACACCGGTGCTGGCAAGCTGGTGCCGGTCGGCGCAAAACTATTTCACAGAGCGAGAGCTCAATTCGCTGGATGTGAAGCCGGAGAACAGCCCGTGGTCGCTGCTTCTGGATGATATTAGCAAAAATATCTGCCTTCTGAGCCCATGTTCGGCCATGAAAGAGGTTAAGGAATTCAATTATGTCCTGACAGCATCGAACCTGCTGGAATTGTTCAAACAGCTTGAATGTGACCTTGATTTTATGGATCCGGAAGGAGCTGCATACGATGGACATACAGTGAGCCGGGGATTCCGGCATCCGGGTGTGCCGGGCAACGGTAAATACGAGTTTGGTATTCGCCGGGATCTACAAGAAAAGCTTGCACATACAAAATTGGAAAAGGGCCCGGTGCACGTGTATCCCTGTCTTGCAGGATGCACCAACGGTGGCGGAACACCAGCCACCGTTGATGAACAATTAATTCAAAAACGAATCACCTGGTTGGAAGAACTAAGAGAGGCATGAATATGGCAGACACAGGAATAAGACCATTGATATGGGAAGAAAAATGGACACTGGATAAAATTGTGGCTTCCATTGAAGATCCGCAGCACCAGAAAATCCGGCTCTTGCAGATGGCTCAAAACGAATACGGATTTCTCCGCGATGAGCATATGCGGTATCTTGCAGATGCTATCGGTACCAGCTACACCGATCTCTACGGGATTGCCACTTTTTACGCACAATTTAATCTGGACCCGCCGGGCCGGCACAACATCTTTGTTTGTGTGGGCACCGGCTGCCATGTTAAGGGAGCCAAGGGACTGATCAAAAAGCTTCAGGAAAAACTTGGAATCAAAGAGGGCGGCACCACTAAAGACCACCGTTTCTCCATGAAGAGTGTTCGTTGTCTGGGCTGTTGCGGACTGGCCCCACTGATTAATATCGATGATGAAACGTTCGGCAGGGTGAAACCCGCCCACCTGGATGGTATTCTTAAGAAATTCGAGTAGGAGATCCTATGACTATCAAAACTAAAGTTGACCTAAATGAAATTGCCAAGATAGGGATGAGTTCCCTTGAATCCTCCAACCCCCAGATTATATTCGGTCTCGGGACATGTGGAATTGCCGCCGGTGGCAACAAACTGGTAGATTTTACCCGGGAATACACAGGGTACTGGCAGGAAACCGGAATTCAGCCGGAAATCATAACGGTAGGCTGCATTGGAATGTGCCATGCCGAGCCGCTGGTTGACATCAAACTGCCCGACAAACCGCGAGTAACATACCACAACGTTACCGCTGCCAAAATGAAACGTATTATTGAAGAGCATCTGATCGAGGGCCGGCCGGTCAAGGAGTTTGCACTGGGCCAGATTGGTGAGGAACTGTCGGAATGTGAACACGGCAAGCTGAGTTATCCGTGGCACTATGATGATATTCCCAATTTAAAGGAATTACCGTTCCTTGCCCGTCAGATGCGCATCGTACTGCGAAATTGTGGAATCATTAACCCCGAATCTATAGAACAGTACATTGCAAGAGGCGGATACCGGTCAGCCTATAAAATCCTGATGGATCTTAAACCCCAGGGTGTTATTGACGAAGTAAAAAAATCCGGGCTTCGGGGTCGCGGCGGAGCCGGTTATTCCACCGGACAAAAGTGGCAATTTGCCAGTGATGCTGCCGGGGACCAAAAATATGTGATCTGCAATGCCGATGAAGGAGATCCAGGTGCATATATGGACCGCGCAGTTCTGGAAAGCGATCCCCATAGTGTGATTGAAGGAATGATCATTGGCGGCTACGCAATCGGTGCGTCTATAGGCGTTCTTTATGTGCGTGCAGAATATCCGCTTGCGATAAAACGGCTTGAAAAGGCTATACTTCAGGCCCGCGAATTCAATTTTTTGGGCGAAAATATCCTCGACAGCGACTTCTCATTTGACCTGCGCATCATGGAAGGTGCCGGTGCATTCGTTTGCGGTGAAGAGACGGCCCTGATCGCATCCATCGAAGGCAAACGCGGCGAACCAAAACCAAGGCCTCCCTTCCCAGCCAATGCCGGACTTTTCGGAAAACCGACCAACGTTAACAATGTGGAAACGTGGGCTAACATCCCCATGGTGTTTGAAAAGGGCGCTCGATGGTTTAACGATATTGGTACCGAGCGCAGTAAGGCTACAAAAGTCTTCTCCCTGGTGGGGAAAATCGAGCGGCCCGGACTCGTGGAAATCCCAATGGGAACCAAAATGAAGGATATCATTTACGAAATCGGCGGCGGTATGCAGTACGGGCGCGCATTCAAAGCTGTTCAGACCGGCGGTCCGTCGGGTGGATGTATTCCTGCCGAGTACCTTGATGTGCCGGTGGACTATGAAAACCTTCAGGAACTCGGATCCATTGTGGGTTCAGGCGGCATGGTAGCTATGGACGAGGATACCTGCATGGTGGATATAGCAAGATACTTCCTGGAGTTCTGTGTTGAAGAGTCGTGCGGGCAGTGTATACCCTGCCGGATGGGCACCCGCAGAATGCTTGAAGTACTGGAGCGTATTTGCCAGGGTGGCGGAAAAATGAGTGACATCGAATTGCTGGAGCGCCTATCTGTACAAATTCGTGATGGATCTTTATGTGGGCTGGGCGGTACGGCTCCCAATCCGGTGCTGACCACGCTAAAATACTTCCGCCCCGAATATGAGCAGCACATTCTGAACAAGAAATGTCCGTCTTCTACCTGTGCCTCACTGTTCCTGACCCCGTGCCAGGATACATGTCCGGCAGGTACCGATGTACCCGGTCAGATGCAGCTTGTGGCCGAAGGCCGTTACGGAGAAGCGTATGAATTACAGCGGCAGGATAATCCCTTCCCGGCGGTGAGCGGTCGCGTATGCGATCATCCCTGTGAGAAACGATGTCAGCGTAACCTGATTGACCAATCCTTGTCTGTACTGATGATCCACCGGTTCTGTTCCGATAAAGTCCTGGATGGCCAGGGTGGATACCGTCCGGAGCTCGGTAATTTGGACGCCACCGATAAGAAAGTTGCCATTGTGGGTGGTGGGGTTGCCGGACTCACGGCAGCCTTCTTCCTGAAGCGTCTTGGCCACGATGTGACCATATTTGAAGCACAATCTGAGCTGGGAGGCATGCTGATGTGGGGTATTCCACCCTACCGACTGCCGCGCAATATTCTAAACTGGGAAATCCAGCAGATTATCGATCTGGGGGTAGATGTCCGGCTGAACACCGCCGTTGGCAAAGACGTACCGTTCGAAGACCTTCTCAAGGAGTACGATTCCGTATTTCTGGGCATTGGCGCACAAAACGACCTTCCGATGAACCTGAAGAACGAAGACAAGCCCGGCGTGCTGAACGGCATGAAATTACTGCGCCAAATGAATTTGGGTGAGAAAGTGGATCTCGGCAAACGGCTGCTTGTTATTGGCGGCGGAAATGTTTCGGTCGATGTAGCCCGTACAGCCCATCGGCTGGGCTGTGAAAAGGTGATCATTGCCTATCGCCGAGAGCAAATCGACATGCCGGCATATCCGGAAGAGATCAGCGAAGCCATGAAAGAAGGAATCGAGTTCTACTTCCTTCTGGCGCCGGAAAAGATTGTGGTTAAAAACGGACGGGCTGCCGGCATGGTATTTCGCAAAATGAAGATGGATGAATTTACCAAATGGGGCCGGCGAAAACCGGTTCCCGTAGAATATGAAACGGTCACCATTATGGCTGATCATATTGTTACGGCCATAGGCCAGCAGATAGATACGGAATTTGCAGGCAAAATGGCCGATAAGTTTATGAATCACAGGCAGCGCATTGAAGTAAATCCCTACACGATGGAAACAAACCATCCGCGGGTTTTTGCCGGAGGTGATGCGGTATTAGGTCCGGCCACGGTTATCGAGGCTGTAGCACACGGAAAGAACGCGGCTCGGCAGATCGACCGAAATTTAATGGGTGAGGACAGAATGGAGCGGCTCAAGAATCTTAACAAATTTGAGTACTCTATGCATCCACCCGACAACCAGGATCCTATTCCGCGTGCAGAGCTTCTTACCATTCCCGCCAGCGAAAGGGTGTGCAATTTCCGGGAGGTTGTCCTTTGCCTGGACGACCAGTGCGCCGTCATGGAAGCAAAACGTTGCCTGCGTTGTGACATAAGGGAGGATGTATAATATGAAAATAATCATCAATGATACCGAATATGAATTCAAGAAAGGTCAGATGGTGCTGGATGTAGCCCGGGCTAACGGGGTGCACTTGCCCACACTCTGCTTCAATCCGCTAAACGCACAAGCGCGTCCAGCGGGATGCCGGTTATGTGTAGTGGAAGTTCTGGAAGGTGGAAGGCCTGGGTTGCAATCAAGCTGCACTCTGCCTGCAACGGATGGCCTGAAAGTGTCTACCAGGAGCCGGCCGGTGTACAACCAGAGAAGGGAGGTAGTGGAACTGCTGCTATCTGAGCATGAACAAGATTGCAGAAACTGTTTTGTGAGCGGAGATTGTGTTTTCTCAGAACTCTCCAGGGAATACGATATCAACGGTGTTTCGGTTTGCTCCGAATGCCCCAACCGAAAACAGGGTTGCCTGCTCTCCCGCGGTGTGCTTTGCCTTGGCCCAATTACCTATGCCAATTGTGACGCCTATTGTACGCGTCGCGGATATAATTGCGAAGGCTGCCACAGCGTGATGAAAAATGAAGATCTGCTTCGGTTTGGTCTTGAGGCATTTGCCAAGGCGGAGTTCACAAAAGAAGAAATCCTGGAAGCTGCCAGGGTATTTTCCTTCGAGGGTGTGGATGTGCTCGAAAAAGTAATGATAGAGGAGGGATTCAAATGAAAGAGATTAACATCAATGTTGAGCATCTGACCCGGATTGAGGGTCATGGAAATATTATTCTCAATGCAAAAAACGGTAACGTGGAGAAAGTAATGTGGGAAGTGTCTGAGGCGCCACGCCTTTTTGAAGCATTTG
The DNA here is from genome assembly GCA_007131725.1 of Balneolaceae bacterium. Lineage (GTDB taxonomy): Bacteria > Bacteroidota > Rhodothermia > Balneolales > Balneolaceae > Rhodohalobacter. The sequence continues at coordinate 7,499 of SLPZ01000028.1, read as the reverse complement.
TGCGCGAAAAGCCGTATCACCAGCTTGCACAGATCACTTCCAGAATTTGCGGGATCTGCTCCATTGGCCACACACTGGCTTCGCTCAAAGCCACAGAAGCGGCAATGGATATTCAAATTTCACCCCAAAGTGAGTTGCTCCGGCGGCTGGCTATCCACGGAGAAAATATGCAAAGCCATATTCTTCACCTGGGATACCTGGTCTCGCCTGACCTGTTTGGTGTGGGCAGCGTCATTCCACTGGTAAAAACACATACCGACGCTGTGCTGGCTGTGGTAAAGCTGCACCGGTTGGCTAACGAATTTTCGGAAGTGGTTTGTGGCCGCACCACCCATCCCACCAATCTGATACCCGGTGGATTTTACAAAACGCCATCGCCGCTAAAACTGAAGGAATACCGGCAAAAGCTGCTTGACTCGGTGGAGACGGCGGAAACAGTAGCCGAAATTATCCTGGACAATATCGGAGCGCTGCCCTCTTTCTCCCGGGAGACGGAGTTTATTGCTTTAACGACTGAGGACGAGTATGCGCTTTATGACGGAGTTATCGGTTCAACGGATGCAGGCACTTATCCGGTGGAGGAGTACGTCAATGTAGTCAACGAGTTCGTGGTGCCTCAATCCACGGCTAAATATTGCAAAAACAAGCGTGAGGCGTTCATGGTAGGTGCCCTTGCACGGTTTAATCTGAACCACGAAAAGCTTTCGCCTATGGCCCTGAAATGGGCGGAAAAATTCGGCCTTAGGCCGGTGTGCCACAATCCGTTCATGAACAACGTGGCACAACTGGTCGAAATCGTTCATTCTATTGAGGATTCGGTGTCGCTGATTGATCGGCTTCTGATTGACTACAAAGACGAGTCTCGCCCCGTAATTACACCAAAAGCCGGGCGCGGTGTGGGAGCGGTGGATGTACCACGCGGAATCCTGTTCCATGAATATACGTATGACAAAGATGGTATCTGCAAAAAGGCAAACTGTGTAATCCCCACCAACCAGAATCACAACAATATCCAGCACGATTTCGAAACATTTGCACCACAACTGCTGGACAAACCGGAGAAGGAGATTGAATTGAATCTCGAGATGCTGGTCAGGGCTTATGACCCTTGTGTCTCATGTTCAACCCATTTCCTGAAGGTGGAATGGAAGCGCTGAAAACAACGGCCATTATTGGCATTGGCAATACGCTGATGTCTGATGACGGCGCCGGTGTACGTGTGTTGGAGCAGCTTAACGAACTTCCGGATCATGTTGCCGTTGTGGAGCTTGCCACAGGCGGAATGTCTCTGCTGCATCATCTGGAAAAGTATCAAAAAGTGATTATTGTGGATGCGGTGGATTTTGACGGGAAGCCCGGCGAAATCAGGATTTTTGAACCGGACGACGTTACTTCTGTAAAAACTGTGGGTTATTCTCTGCATGACCTGGACATCCTTGCGGTGCTTAAACTTGCGAACAAGCTTGGAAGCCTTCCGGATTCTGTTGTCATTGCGGCCGTTCAGCCGGCATCACTGGAGATGAAGGAGGGGTTGAGCCAGCCAGTGAAAAATGCGCTGCCCAGCCTGGCACACCAGATATATCAGCTGGCAATGCATGAGTGAAGACGTTTTGTCATGCAAGAGACTCTCGTCCACAACACGAATCTTATAAAAAAATCAATTAACATGAATAATGAGAACTGTGTAAACCTTTCAGCAACCAGGCACGTCAAAACCTGGTTGATGCAATACATTTTATTCAGGAAATTGATATTTTATAATCAGAAGCATCTTATTAAAAATCAAATAATAATCCATTTAGTCTCAATCAATATGAAAATTTTCAGAATCTCTCTCATTACGTCCGTTTTGTTCTTTATCATTTCAGCGGTTTCGCTGATGGCGCATCCCGGCCATGGAACCACTGATGGACATTCGCTCATTCACTATTTAACCGAACCGATGCATGCCACGGTGCTGGTTGCTGTTTTTATTATGATTGCAGCCTCCATCACCTGGATGATCCTGAAAAAGAAGAAGGCCACCGAACGTGCATGAACTGTCGATTGTATTAAATATCATCGACATCGCTGAAAAGGAAGCGAAGAAAGCCGATGCAGCCTCCATTTCAGCCATTGAATTATCAATCGGAAAACTGAGCACCATTGAACCTGTTGCCTTTGATTTTGCCTGGAAACATGGCGTGAAAAACAGCATGCTTGAACATGCCCGGCGAATCACCAATTACATTGATGGAAAGGGCCGATGCAATAAATGCAGTACTGAATTCCTGATGGAGGCCTTGTATCAGCCATGCCCCCAATGCGGGGATTACTTTTCAGAGATCATTGAAGGAAAAGAACTTCAAATAAAATCTCTGCGAATTGAAGAAAAAATCGAAACCTGAAACGAATTGCCATGTGTATAACCTGCGGATGCGGAACGGATGAAGCTCACATTGTAAAAGATGGCCACAATCATCCCGAAAATCATCATACTCATCATCACGGCCACACACACTCACATTCTCACGGCCACGACCACCACCATGTTCAGGACCGGCTGCTCCATCTCGAAAAAGATGTACTGCACGAAAATGCTTTGCTCGCCGAACGCAACAGGGGATATTTTGATGCCAAAGAGATCGTTGCAATCAACCTGGTCAGTTCTCCGGGTTCAGGGAAAACCATGCTTCTTGAATGCACTTTAAAAGATCTTAAAGAAGATCTCTCTTTTTGTGTGATTGAAGGCGATCAGCAGACCAGCCTGGATGCCGACCGCATCAAAGCCACCGGAACCAATGCCGTTCAGATCAATACGGGGAAAGGCTGTCATCTGGACGCTCACATGGTTCTTCATGCCGTTCAGGAACTGAAGCCGAAAGAAAACAGTGTACTTTTTATTGAAAATGTGGGGAATCTGGTCTGTCCCTCGATGTTCGATTTGGGCGAAAATCAGCGGGTGGTGATTATGAGCGTGACGGAAGGAGACGACAAGCCCATCAAATACCCCGATATGTTCCACACATCGGGTGTCTGCATCATCAACAAAACCGACCTGCTGCCGTACGTTCCGTTTGATATGGACAAGGCAATTGAAAATGCCCGAAAAATCAACCCCGAACTTCAATTTTTCCCGGTTAGCTGTACCACCGGTGAGGGATTGGGCGAATGGTATAACTGGCTGAAAAAACAAGTGCGGCACCTGCAAACAGCCTGATTACTGTTTCATGCCCACATTTCATCTACATTTCAAAGGTATAGTTCAGGGTGTCGGGTTTCGCCCGTTTGTGTATGAAGCTGCCCGAAAAATATCCCTGAATGGATGGGTAAAAAACAGCGGAAAAGGCCTTGAAATCCGCATCACTACAGATGAGAAAAAAGCCAGAAATTTTTTCCGATACATTTCAGAAAATGCCCCGCCTCACTCTCTGATCACCGGCAGATCATTCAAAAAAGTTAGTGATGAATCGTTTGAAGAGTTCAGAATTGACGTCAGCACCTCCGAAGATACTGCCGAAGCTTTACTGCCGCCCGACATTGCCCTGTGTGAAAACTGCCGGAGTGAAATGCGGGATTCCTCAAACAGGCGCCGGCAGTACGCTTTTATCACCTGTGTGCACTGCGGGCCGCGATATTCAATTATTAACGGGCTTCCTTATGACCGGCCTCAAACCACCATGGCGCATCTTGAGATGTGTGCCGAATGCACTGCCGAGTATGAAAAACCGGGCGAGCTGCGCCAGCACAGCCAGACCAACTCCTGCCCGGAGTGCGCCATCCCGATGTTCCTCTATAACAAAAATGGAGAGCTTGAAAGCAGCGACCAGGAAACCATAATCACTCATGTCACCGATGCGCTTCTCACCGGTAAAACTGTTGCCGTAAAAGGGATTGGCGGGTTTTTACTGATGGTCGATGCAACCAACGAGCAAAGCATCAAAACCCTCAGAGAGCGAAAGCAGCGTCCTGCTAAACCATTTGCCGTGATGTATCCCGGTTTGGAGATGGCAAGGGGAGATGCTGTGATCCGACCGCACCATGAGGCGGCGCTGAAAAGTGCAGCATCACCCGTGGTTTTGTGTGAGCGAAAAGAGAATCCGGCCACCGGATTATGCGGAGAAGCCGTGGCTCCCGGGCTTGGTACAGTTGGTGTGATGATTCCTTACAGCCCGCTTTTTGAATTGATTTTGTCACGGGTCCGGCGGCCGTTAATCGCCACAAGTGCCAACCTGAGCGGTTCTCCCATCATCTACCAGGATGAAGAGGCTTTGAAACATCTCGGGCATTTTGCCGATTTTATCCTGGTGTTCGGCCGTGATATCGTGGCGCCGCAGGACGACAGCGTGGTTCAGTTCAGCAGCCGGGGAGGTCGCATCATTCTCCGAAGAAGCCGGGGCATGGCGCCCAATTACAATCCCTATCCATTTCGGAATATCCGTGAACCGGTTTTGGGCGTCGGCGCCGATCTGAAAGGCGCATTTGCTTTTGCGGATCAGCATAAATTGATTGTGAGCCAGTTTTTGGGAAACCAGGAATCGTACGACTCACAGCTATCATTTCAAAACACACTCAATCACATCAAAGAGCTCTATTCCTTCGAACCGAAAATCATTCTTGCTGATGCGCATCCGGTTTATCACAGCAGACGGCTTGCTGAACAGCTCTCGAAACAATTGAACATCCGCCTGATTTCCGTTCAGCATCATATCGCTCACTTTACGGCGGTACTTGCCGAAAACGGATTGCTTCATTCAAAGAATGACTGCCTTGGCTTTATCTGGGACGGCACCGGTTACGGAAATGACGGGCAGGTTTGGGGCGGCGAAGTTTTTCTGCGAAACAATTCGGGAATTCAGCGAGCCTTTCATTTAAGTTACTTCCCGGTGCTTGCCGGTGATAAAATGAGTTTGGAGCCGAGGTTATCTGCTCTTTCTGTGATGAAAAATCTGCCGGATACCCAAAGCATCATACAAAATCATTTCAGTGAAAAAGAGTGGGTTTTTTATCAAAAATTACTCCGTTCTGAACCCGGTATTTCTACTTCTTCGATGGGGCGGCTGCTGGATGCCGTTGGGTGCCTGCTGGGCTGCGGCGCTTATAATACCTATGAGTCTGAAGTGGCCATGAAACTCGAAAACCTGGCACGAAATGTACGAGTGGATGATGCGGCTGATTACAGCATTCAGATCAAAAAAAACGAACTGCACTGGGAACCGATGATTGCCGCAGTTCTGGCTGATATCAAAAATGATCGGGATAATCCAGCCATTGCTGCCGGGGTTTTCCGTGCACTGGCTGAAATGGTTTACAACATCAGCCGGATGGCCGGAATAAAAAAACTGGCATTCAGCGGCGGGGTTTTTCAGAATGCGGTTTTGGTTGATTATCTCCTTGAGCTGAAACCGGCCGGTATCGAACTCTATTTTCACAAACAGCTCAGCCCGAATGATGAAAATATTGGTTTTGGGCAGATTGCTTATTACGACCGGTATGTATCTGTTTAGCGTGTGAAAATGGCCTTGAAGCGTTGAGGCTGTCCAAAAAGGGCGGCCACAAAGACTACATATCATCGGTATCGTCATGCCGGACTCCGATCCGGTATCTGCTGCTTTTATCAAAGATAGGAGATTTCACTCCGCTATCGCTACGTGTTCAAAAAATGAGCGTATCGAGTACGGGATGACGCCCTTTTTGGACAGCCTCATCCTTGAAGGGTTTTTCGCTAAATAAGTACATCGGTATATAGCTTAGTCAGCTTTCTCTTTTTCAATGTTTTTCTCCAGCTCTTTCAGCAGTGCCTCGCTGCTGCGTTTCAACACATCAAATACGTTCTGAAAGCCATCCATCCCGCCATAATATGGGTCCGGCACTTCGCCATCTTCGGGCTGAGGGTCAAAATCACGCATCAGTTTAATTTTTTCTGAATGCTCTCCGTTTCTGTCCAGCCTTTTCAGATTTCTCAGGTTTTCATGGTCCATGGCCAGAATCAGATCAAAGTCTTCCAGGTCGCCCGCCTCAAAGCGCCGTGCCCTTGAGTGCAGTTTAATTCCGTGCTGGTTGGCTGTCCACTGGCTTTTGCTGTTGGCCGGCTCACCGATGTGATAGGCTGAGGTTCCAGCCGAATCGATATAAAAATAGGATTGAAGCCCCTTTTGGTTTACAAGGTGCTCGAAAATGCCTTCTGCGGTTGGGCTGCGGCAAATATTGCCAAGGCAAACAAAACTAATTTTAAAGGGATTGTCTTTGGTGATTTTTCTGTTCATGGATGCTCATTTTCATTGAAAATTTTCAATCCTTTTAAAATACAATCCGCCGGATTGGATTTAAAATAAAACCTGTAAAAGTGCCTGGTAAATCTAATATGTTTTCGCCGGGGCATAAGCCCTTTAGGATAAGTTGACCCCTTGGCGCCCTATCTTGTTGACAACTTTGCGGGGGTTAACTATCTGCATTGAAATTTATAAAACTGTAAAGTCCTGAAAGGACGGCCAGCAATAGCATGGGGCGGAGTCCTATGGCTGGAGATCGATTCCGCCAGTAATAAGCCCTAAAAGGGCGTCAGCCTAAGAGGTTGTTTGCAGCAAGGCTCCTGAGTTCGGCACTGGGACACCCGGGAATTTAGTTGCAAACTAAAAAAGGTAGCCAGTTCTTCTTGGTTTTCTGTATGAAATAAGACTTTGGTAATGATCTGGTTTGTATTCAGCGTACGTATCCGAATAGCATAGCTCGATTTGGCTATTTCAATCGCTTGTTCTGGACTCATATCGCTCTTTTTCATCCGCAACTGGTGTTCTAACTCCTTATGTATCTTATAGGCGGCAAACAAGATGCATACAAGAGCAAGAATGCGCCAGGAAAGACGGAGGAAGAACTACCGATTGTCTTTATCACTGTATAGCAGCCAGCGCTTTTGTTAATGACCTGAATACTGAGAACCCCACTGAGATTCTTTTTTTTCGACCAAACGTATCTCAAAATTGATTGGGACACCCAAATGTTCAATTTAACAGCTAATAAGATATTGTTTTTATGTATCAAAAATTTTTACCAGCTAAAAAGTGCCGAACTCAGGAGAAAATCCTTTACAGAACGTAACCCCTTCCTTTTCCCGACTGTAGTTTAGTCGGGATACGGTGGGAGCCGGAGGTTGGGTCCAATCAGACATGATTGAGTAAAGATATGTCAATATCTGCTTGGCAGGTGTCATTAATATTTTACATTATTATGGTTACTGCCTGGAGGTTTTTCATATTATGAAAAACTTTTTTTGAGGCTATTTGAATCCCTGAAACATACCGGCTTGCTGAACAGAGCCGAATTCGGCCTGCCTCATTCCTGGTCATTTTTGATTGTCTTTCAACCAATTACCAAACATAATTACTTACCAAAACCATGAGATTATTTACAACTGTTTTTGTGTTAATTTTTGCCATTTCAGCAACTCTTATTTCTTGCAATGACGAAACCACTGCCGATCAATTGGCAACAGATGAACCCTTTTTTGAAATCCAGCAGCT
>SLPZ01000245.1 GCA_007131725.1 Balneolaceae bacterium | reverse complement strand
CAGCCGTAAGCTATTTTACCGATGCTTTCAAGGGTTTCACCGGCTTGGCTTAAACAGTAATCGATTGCATGTTCAGGCCAGGAGTTATCCATTTTAATTCGGGTAAACCGTTCTTCGCTTGCTGCAGCAACGAGCTTGCCATTTTTCACAATGCATGCGCTTGCGGTTTCATCGTTTGCTATTCCCAATATTGTCATCTTAAAAATGTTTTTTCTCTTATAAGTTTTTTGAACAGATTTCTTATCCGTTCCGGGCTTTTGCCGTCAATTAGTTGTTTTGTTTTAAGATCTTGTACCTGTAACAAGGCTAAATGGATTTGCTCCGGTTCAAAATGCCCCGCATCTATTATAGCCCCCAGCTTTTTAAATCCGTTATATACCTGTTTTTGATTGTTTGTATAAGTGCCGGAGATCACTTTGTTGCCTGCTGCCAGAGCTTCAAATAGTATTCCGCTTGCCGGTACAATGGCTGTTTCCACTTCTGTCATAAGCCGAACCATATCTTTTTCAACTACTGAATGGTGATGTTCGATGTTGGTATGGCTTTCTACCAGCGGCATTAACTCTTTGAGATAACTGTAAGCAGAACCTGTGATGATAATAATATTTTTGAATTTCCCGAAATTCAATGCTGTCTCCAAAGCAACTTTTGTTTTGTTTTGAACATCTGCGCCTCCGAAGCAAATGAACAGTGTGTCTTTTTGTAGTTTAGTTAATTTATTTTCCGCCACCTCCAAAAATGCGGGCCGCAGCAGAGCATAGTCCGGGCCAAGAGCAAAAATTGTTTCAGGCCGGGCATCATAATTTTCTTTAACAACCCCGGGAGCATGATTAATGATCAGGTCTGCAGAGAACTTCCGCTCATAAATATCATCAATACAGGCCAGTTTGCATCCGGCTTTTTTTATCTGATTTTGATATGCTTCATCAAAATGGTAGCCGTCTAAAACCACCACAGCATCTTTATGAATTTTATCCTCAAAAAATAAAGCTTCAGATTCAATTATTTCTGACTGAAAACCACTGTTAGAAATCTCACTCCTGATGCTTTCAGGAATTTCTTTCGATATAAACCGGATATTGAAATCATCCTTCAGCATATGAGCCAGCGATAAACTTCGGACCAGGTGCCCCAGGCCAATTTCACGGCTTCCGTCCGCTCTGATAAATATGTCAGTAGTGATCAATTCGATTGCTATTTAATCCTGGTTTTTTCTCTTAATGTCTTAATCAACTTACTGTCAGTTTGATCCTTCTGGCTAATTTTTTTATTTATTTCCGCCAAATTGGAGTTATCTAACAGATCAAAAATGTCCAAAAGCCCAAATTCTGAGTGTTTTTTAGAAAGTGTTTCGTGTATCTGATTATAAAGTTCTAAATCTTCGGGATAATCGAGTGTGAGCCTGTAATCCCTGGCATATTTCTCCGGCAAATCCACGTAGTTGACCACAAAATGATCGGGATTATTGGTAAAGTACCAACCCATATATTCCGAATGTTCGGCTTTTGGGAAATGTCTCATTACTTTTTTTAATGCCGATGTGTTTATGATTTCAAGATTCGCACCAATAGCAGTACGGCTCGCTGTTGTATAATCAGCTCCATTTTCGAAATGGCTGTCAATCAGAATTCTGCATAAACCGGCATCAACAAATGGGTTATCTCCAGTTACCCTGACAAAAATATCAATTTTTAGATCATCAATGATTTTTGCATAACGGCGAATCACATCGTCGGGATCTCCCCTGTAGAAATGTACCGAATCATTGTAAGTATAATCTTTAAGAACTGCATCTTCATCAGCAGTACTAGATGCAAGAACTACAGTTGAAGCGTATGGGAACTTCATACAGTTCCGGATACAATACTCTATGGAAGCCAGTTCACCAATTTTTTTTAATGCCTTTCTTTTTAACCGTGCCGATTTTAAACGGCAAGCAATAATGGTCGCTATGTGAGATTTTTTGAAATCGGAAGAACGCAATGGTACACCTTTTTTACAATCAACAGCCAATACATTATGCCCCCTGCGTTTTTCTTCTATTTCGTAAACATCAAGGCCATTAAGCCCAGACCGTTTAAACGCAAAATCTTTTTTCAAATCAGGAATTTCTCCTTTATGTAATTCCTTATTCAGAAGAGGTATCATTAGGCTATTTTTGAGATAACTGGTTTCTCTCTCATTTATAAAGGGTTGATTCTCAAGTGCCATAAAATCATCCAATATGCGGATGTATTCTCTATAATCATCCGGTAGCAGGCCCGAGAAGTGGTCATATTCTGTTTCACGATCCAATCTTACATGTTTTTCAATTACATTGGCGCCCTTTAAAACTGCAAAAACAGGCAGATACTTTGCATCGGTGAGGGTGGCATCTACATGATCAGCGAATACAATTGGATGTGAAAAATTCTGCTTGATCCGTTCAATTTTTGAAAATCCCGAATCAATAAGTCTGGTTGGGTACGCCTGAAATCCAATTTCTATCCAAAGCTCCTCCGGTTCAAGGCTTTTTTCAATTTTATCAATGAGTGGTTCAATACGTGAAAACTCATAACCTGCTATATTTACAATCAGCTTTTTTTCAGATAAATCGACCTTCTCCAGTGCATCAAGTATCTCAAAATTATTTAATACAGAGGCTTGGAGTTTAATGCCAAATACTTTTTCCAAATTTTTCTCAAGAATCTCAACTCCATATAAATCAAACAGGTCCAGCCAAACATCTTTTGTTTTATAAGCTGCATTTATAAAAGATGCCCATTTATTGTGATCAAAATAGAACTTTTCATAAACACTATAATGCTCATAATCAGGTACTGCGATGGTATCCGGTTTCAATGGCTGAAATTTTATACCAAAATTGCCGGAAAATTCTTCAAATTCTTTGATCAGATCCCTGAGATAATCCTCCCTTCCTCCATGGGTATTTGCAATTTCTATAATATTATAAATCGAATGGCCAGACAATTTATTTAGCTTTTTTATATTGATTATTAATTATTTTGCATGATTTATCCAATAGTACGGCTTTCTGAACATTTTTTTGACGTGCACACTTGCACTTACTATTTAATTGTCCAGCCACCATCCACCACAATATTTTGCCCGGTTATATAGCCGGAAGCATCGGATGCCAGAAATACAAATGTGCCACCCAGGTCTTCCGGTTTTCCAATTCGTTTCAGAGATGTTTTTTTCTCCAGCTCTTCAATAAACTCCTTTTTCTCCTGAACCGGTTTGGGCGGAAACGGCCCGGGAGTAACAGTGTTGACCGTAATCCCTTCATCTCCCAAAAAACTGGCATAATAGCGGGAAAGCTGAATCACACCCGCTTTGGCTGCGCCATAGTGCGGCGGGTTCTGCATTTCAGGGAAGTTTTTGTAAACTGAAAACTCGGGTGCCACCATGCCATACATCGATGACACATTGATAATTCTCGGGGCACTGCTCTTTATCAGATACGGAATGGCTTCGCGAGTGCAGCGGAACAGGCTGTTCAGGGTGCCATCAACCCCGGCTTCCCATTCCTGGTCGGTCATTTTTAACGGATCGCTGCCTTGCAGGTAAAAAGCGTTGTTGATCAGCACATCAAAACCGCCCTGCTTTTCGGTAACGGATTTAAAGGCTTTTTGAATCGATGATGTATCGGCTATATCACAGGGCTCAAAAAATAGCGATTCATCCAGCTTTTCGTGATTTTTAAACGCATTCAGAAATTTTTCACGGGTCCGGCCCAGAACGTAAACCACGGCACCGTGCCACAAAAGGCTTTCTGTAATTCCTTTTCCGAGATAGCCGTATCCGCCGGTAATCAGGACGGTTTTTCCGGTTAGATCAAAAGTGTAAACCATTATGTTTCAGGCCAGTTAGAAGGCATTAATATTTTTTCTGATAATGTAATATCAAGTTCAGGCAGTGGTTCTGCATGTACTAACATTGTCAAATTTTCCACAAGCTGCCTGCTGTTTTCAACCCCGATAATGACATGGTCGATCAACGGATGTTTCATCACAAATGCCAGCAGTGATGCAGGCAGATGACGTACGTTTTGATGCAGGCTATCAATCAGGGGTTTTACATCATTAAAAAATAAGGATAATTCTTCTCTTTTTTTAAAAAAGAGTCCCTGTAAAAATGCTGATCTGGCATGTATTTCGCAGTTTATTTCTCTCAGAATTTTTATTGATTCCTCAAACCGCCTGTCAAAATAGTTGTAGGGGACCTGCACCATATCAGGGGTAATTCCGGCATTGAGCAGTTGAACAAGTTCTTGTGGCCTGTTTAAGGAAAAGCCGATTTTTTTGATTATGTTTTTTTCCCGGTATTTCTGCAATTCATCCCATAAATATTGATTTTCCAGCAGATGCAACGGCCGGTGAGCAAGGTAACCGTACAGGCTTTCAATGTTCAAATCTGACAGAGTATTTTGCAGTTGTTGATGAAGGGCACCGGCATCTTTAGGTGTCATGAATTTGGAAACTACTGAAAAACGGCTCAGGTCATTCATGCCCAGCACTATTTCAGCATCGCCATAAGCTGAGGCTGTATCCAGGATCCGGATATGGTGCTTTGATGCAATATTCAGAATCCGGGCTACTTCCTCGGGCTCTGTTTTCCCGCTTTTATTGGAAATTCCATAGCGGGTACCAAACTGAACCGTCCCCAAACCTATTTTCTGTTTTTCATTCATAAAACCGGCGTATGCAGTCTATCACAAAATCCTGCTGTTCATCGGTTAGTGCCGGATACATTGGGAGGCTGATGCAGGACGAGTAGTATGATTCGGCATTTGGAAAATCTCCCTTTTTCCAGCCAAACTGTTGATAATACGGCATCAGGTGGAGTGGGATGTAATGAATCTGTGAAAAAATTTCATTCTTTCGGAGGTGATCATAAAGGCTTTTTCGATTTTCGGCTTCAATCACATAGAGATGGTAGGCATGCCCTTCAACTAACCCAGAATGCCCTTTAATGTAACTTTTTCCATCAAAAAAATCGGTATACCGCTTTGCAATTTCTTTTCTTCGCTGTAATCCTTTGTCAGCCCGTTTTAACTGGCTGAGCCCGAGTGCTGCCTGAAAATCTGTCAACCGGTAATTATATCCCAAATCCTGCATCTCCATATACCAGCCAGGATAACCCTGGCCTCTGATGTCAGAATTTTCAGAGTTGTCAAAGGCTGTCTCAGGAGAGTTGGTAAATTCATTGTGATTTTTTGTGATGCCGTGTGTTCGCAGTTTCAGCAGCCTTTGATAAAGGGATTCATCATTTGTGGTGATCATCCCACCCTCTCCGGCGGCTATATGTTTAACCGGATGGAAGGAAAAAATGGCAAGTTCAGCAAATTTTCCATTACCACATTTCTGTATTGTCCCAGATTTGTCCGTAAAATATCCTCCGGGTGCATGGCAGGCGTCTTCAATAATCCAAAGACCGTATTCATCTGCCAGTTCACGGAATGATCCCAGGTTTACTGCCCGTCCAGCAAAATCCACCGGAATGATGCCGCTGAAGGTCCCTTTCGGTGAAGAGTTCAGAATAGCTTTTACTTTATCGAAATCAATCAGCCAGGTTTCCGTATCGATATCTGCAAACACCACCTCACCACCGCAATATCTAATACAGTTTGCTGATGCTGCAAAAGTAATGGGTGTAGTGATGATTTTAGAATGGCTATCCACATCAAGTGCAAGTGCACACAAATGCAGGGCTGCGGTTCCGTTCGATACAGCCACTGCATATTTGCTTCCCACATAATCAGCAAAGGCTTTTTCAAATTGCGGAATTACCGGACCCTGAGTCAGATAATCTGATTGAAGCACACGAGTAACAGCCTGGATGTCTTCTTCATTGATGGTTTGCCTGCCGTAAGGAATGGGAGTATTTATTCTATTTTCGGACACGTTTTTCCCGATTAAATTAATCCGAAATTATATCGAAAATTGCGGATCTATATGATTTTTGATGAGAGTTCGAAGATCGTCAACGCTTACCCAATCAACATTTTCACCGGAATTGTAGCGGAAATCTATATTCACCTTTTTGGCATTGAAATGATCGACATAATCATTCAGATCCCACCTGTGCTGTGAGGGAAGAATACTGAAATACTTTCCGAGGTCGTAGGTATAAAAGGAGTCGGAAGAAGTGATCATCTCCTCGTGAATTTTCTCACCCGGGCGCAACCCTATTACCTTCTTTTCACAATCCGGCCCGATAGCCTCAGCAACATCCATGATCCGGTAAGATGGAATTTTCGGGACAAAAAGTTCTCCTCCCCAGGCATGTTCTAGGGCGTGCAAAACCATGTTCACTCCATCGTTTAAGGTAATGGTGAACCGTGTCATATCCGTGTTAGTGATAGGCAGAACTCCTTCTTTCCGCTTTTTCAGAAAAAACGGAATTACGGAACCATTAGACCCCAAAACATTACCATATCGAACCACAGAAAAGATAATCGGGTTCCAACCCCGAATATTATTTGCTGCAATGAACAATTTGTCAGATACAAGTTTTGTGGCACCGTATAAATTTATTGGAGCAGCTGCTTTATCTGTAGACAGGGCGACAACTTTTTTAACACCATTTGATAAGCAGGCCTGCACAAGATTTTCAGCTCCGCCAATATTGGTTTTCACACATTCATCGGGGTTATATTCGGCGATATGCACATGTTTCATAGCTGCAGCATGAATAACATAATCTATTCCATTGAGTGCTCTTTTCAATCGATTGTAATCTCGCACATCCCCGATAAAATACCGTATCATCGGAAATTTGGAACGAGGATAGTGCTGTGCCATCTCATATTGTTTCTGCTCATCTCTTGAATAAATAACAAGACGTTCAATATTGGGCCAATCTGTTAAAACTCTGTCCACAAATGCCCGGCCAAAAGATCCTGTACCACCGGTTATAAGGATAGACTTGTTGTTTAAATTCATTGATAAAATTGTTTAACCTTCCAGATCATCAACCAAACTCATTTCTCTGAATTTGGGGCTTTTCAATAACAACTCTTCGTAAGTACCACTGTCAATGATTTCTCCTTCATCCATCAGGTATATCATATCGCAATTTTGGACAGTAGTTAATCGGTGAGCAATCATAATAACAGTTCTGTCTCCGCGCAGGCGTTCGATTGCATTGATTACTACCTTTTCAGTAATATTATCTAATGCTGAGGTTGCCTCATCCATAATCAATACCTGTGGATTGTTATATAACGCACGTGCAATTCCTACTCGCTGCTGTTGCCCGCCAGACAAGCGTATTCCGCGTTCGCCTATTCTGGTATCTAATCGTTTTGGTAGTTTTTCTACTAAATCTAAAAGTTGAGCTGCTTCTAAAGCTTCATTGAGCTTATAATAATCAATCTGCTCTTCTGGAATACCGAAAGCAACATTTCTTTTCATGCTCGTGTCCATAAGGTAAATTGATTGAGGAATATATCCTAAGTTCAGCATCCATCCTTTAATATTGGATTGGATATCAATATTATCCACTTTAATTGTACCTGAAGTTGGTTCAAGCAATCCTAAAATAATGTCAACTATAGTCGTTTTACCTGCACCAGATGGCCCGACAAAAGCCACTGCATGCCCTTTTGGAATATCTATACTTACATTGCGAACAGCCTCCTGATCAGAGTTGGGGTAATTAAATGTAATATTGTCTAAAGATATTTGATGTTTCAGCTCAAGTCTTTTTACGTCATCAAGCAGCTCATTTCTGAAGTCTTCAAACTTATTCTCCAGAATTTTTAAATCTTCATAAACTACATTAACAGAAGCTGCATTATAGCGAAGTTGAGTTGATTCTTTTATTATCGTACTGAAAACAGGCATTAATTTAATACCTGCAACACCGAATAGTGTTAACAAAGGTATAATAACAGAAAATGGCCTTCCTTCCCAAACCATGATTAATGTTATTGATAAAATTCCAATAATTAATAACATTTCGATAATTGGATTTGGCAAGCTCTTTACAAATGAACTAAAAATATTTGCATTTATACTTTCATTTGCATGTTTATCGTATTGATCTAAGAAACTTTTCTCTCTTCTCAAAACTCTTGTGTCTTTAAATGCTCCTAAACCTTGCAGAACAACTTTATTTTTTCTCGCCCTTGCTCTTCTATCCGTATAGCCTGCTTTTGTAATTTTTTCTCTCGTTTGTTTTAAAAATAAATATCCGCCACCGACCATAACAATAATTGTGATCATAGTAATAAGTGGTTCCAAGTACAATAAAGAGCCAATAATAAAAACAGACATCATTACTTTTAAAATGATATCAATTAAAGGTAAAAGAGTACCATTGATTATTTTATTTACTTCACTGGTAACATTTCTAAGTAAAAATGATGAATTTTGGCGGATATAATAAGTATAAGGAGCGGTCAGATAAGCTTTAAACAGTCTATTTTGAAGTTTAACCTCTCTGCTTTTAATAAATTTCATCTTTATATAATTGTAGCCTACGAGATAGATATTTTTCAACAAATAGATAAAAATAAGTAATATTGCACTTATTGTAACTAATGCCTCAGATGTATCAATTCCTGCAACAATAAGTAGATCTCCTATAAAAGGCATATTAAAAACAAGATCAGAATCTGCAATGGTTATTATAAAAGCAGGTATAATGCCTACTCCTAACAATTCAATAAAAGAGGCCAAAACCATTGCAAAGAAAAGGATAATAAACTTATGTTTGTCTGATTTTGGTAAAAGTTCAAAGACTTTTTTTAGGGAATCAATCATAAAAAGATTAGGTTAGGTTCAATCAAAATTCAAATATTTCAGGCAAGCTTATATTATTGTTTGGATTTCCCCAATTCATCATTAATTTTCTCGTATATTTTCACACCAAATACCCAGGCAAATCCTGTAAAAGCACCCATTATTAAAAAAACAGCCAATATTCGGTTAGATCCGCCTGACGAAGATGTTGGCAGACTTGATTTTTGAAAAACACTGAATACCGGTGTTTCTTCCTGTAACCGAAGTTGGGCCTGTTCCAGCTCTACCGCAATAGAGTTGTAAATATTGAATGTCAGGCTTTGTTGATTGGATAACCTCTGATCTTCAGTTCGGGCTACATTGGTAGATAGATTGATGTTTTGGTCTCTGAATTCAGCCAATGCCCTCTGTGCTTCTTCATATCTCTCTTTGGCCTGTTCTTTTTGTTGGCGGATAAAATTTACATTTTGCTGGGTTTTTTCGATCTGATAGTTCGTAACGTATTCCTGAATTCTTTCAATAACCAAAACATTCAGCATGGCGGCTGCTTTTGGATCCGGCATATTTGTGCGAACAGTAATTAAGTTTCCATCTATTGACAGGCTAATTCTATTTTCAATAGCACTGATGGGCCTTCTTTCATCACTTGATAATGACAATAGCCTTTCATCAATTTCAACAATTTCTTCTTCTCTTTCTACTCGTTCTTCTTCAAAAAAACTAAAATTGACTATGTAATCAAAAACCCGAAATGGAAATTGAATGGTATAAGCTCTTATGAAACTATACACTTTATCTCTGAATGGTGGCTCGTAGTGATCATTAAAGAATTCATATAGTGTAATTGGCTCATTAAACCTGCTGAACTCCAGCTCTTCAAAAATCAAATCATATTGAAATGCCACACTCTGTATAATTGTTGGATACATCGAAGGTGATATTCTTCCTGGCTGATCTGAAGGCTGTCTAAATCCAAAATTATCACCAAAATTTTGCATAAACCTTTGTGCAGAGGAGGTTTCTCTGGCTGATTCCTGAAGCAAAACTGCTTCGGAACTATATTCTGTTGGGCCATTGGATATATGAAATACTCCAAATGCTAAAAACACCAATGAAAAAATGGCTATATATTTTCTTCCGTCCCAAATAATTCGGACTAAGTCCCAGATATCCACTTCTTCTTCTGTAGTATAATATCTGTCATTTTGGACACTGCCAACTTTCGTATTTCTAACGGAGATATTAGCAGTATTAGATGCTTGATCACTCATAGTTTATATCAATTACCAATTTGACGGAATTTAGCCTATTAAAATACGCTTTTTTATTGTTTCATAACAGTACAAAAATAAATCAATCACATTTTCTTTTCAAACAGTCTTCAATCGTTTTTAAAAAATTCAATTGCTAATTCAACCATTGTATGTAGCTATTAAAGTAGCAAATTTTAATATCGGAACGGTTTTACTTTTTCAGTAATCAGGTTAACTTAGAGATCTTTTAAAACACAAGCCATTACAGTTACATCAGAATTTACAGTAATCAATTGAAAAACGATAAAAATTTAAAAAAATTGATACTGGAATAGAAGCAAACTTTATATTCCTCTAATAATTGTACTTATATGGACTTTCATTTGTAATATTTAACCTTTTGTCTTTTT
Organism: Balneolaceae bacterium; assembly: GCA_007131725.1. Classification (GTDB taxonomy): domain Bacteria; phylum Bacteroidota; class Rhodothermia; order Balneolales; family Balneolaceae; genus Rhodohalobacter. The sequence goes on along the minus strand of SLPZ01000245.1, from coordinate 4,147 downwards.
TAAACCGTCATTAATAATTTCATCAGGTATTCCAATGCTTAGAGTTTTATGAATTATTTAAAAATACTTACTTTTTCTACGGCTATCATATTATTTATATATCCTTATGACTCCAAGAGCCAGACAATTTCTTTGAGTAGTTTAGTTAACGAACAAATTCGTCTGAATTCGCTATTAAGTGATTCACTTACATTTTCTACTGTTAATTTGCCGGTTACAAATTACGCATATAGAAAACATATCAATTCGGATCAAAATCAAGAACAATGGTGGAACAGATCACTTACGGGGACTAAATTTAACCCAGTTAGTAATATTTATTTTGGCCTGTATCCTTCAACATTTCAAAATACTACGAATTCAAGATTTCCTCATGGCGCAAATAATGGCGCTGCGTGGTATGGCAGAGGAAACAATACAGAATTTTGGGGTGGTTTTTATGCTACATCACCTTATCTGACTATTAGTTTTTATCCTCATATAATTCATCAAGATAATTCTGACTTTCTTCATCCAAGATTTATATCAAGAAGAAGCGGCGAAATTCGATATTTGTACGAAGGAGTTGGAAATGCCCTTGATGCACCTTTTCGGTTCGGATCAGATTCATTTACAACTTTTGATTGGGGGAATTCATCAATTCGGCTTCATTACAAACAAATCGAAACCGGAATCAGTACTGAACCACTTTGGTGGGGGCCTGCGATTCAATATCCTTTAATAATGAGTAATAATGCCCCCGGCATTCCTCATATTTTTCTTGCCACACGCGAGCCTATAAAAATCCCTTATTTAGGCTCAATACAATTCAGATGGATTTCTGGTTATCCTGAAGAATCAAAATTTTTTGACGGTGTCGCATCTGGAGAATCACGCTTTACTACTGCAGCAAACTTTGCCTATACTCCTCCATTTTTTAAAAACCTTACAGTTGGCCTAACCAGGGTTTATCATGTATATGAGGAGGATGGTTTTGATATTAGTAATCTAACTCTGATTTTTGACCCGGTTAGAAGATCGTCTTTGGTTAGCCGTCAAGGAGAAGACGATGTCCGGCAGCAACGAAATCAAACAGCTTCTGTTTACTTCCACCTTTTAATGCCTGAAGCGAATGCTGAAATATATGCCGAATTCTTCCGTGAAGACCATAGCTACGACTTTCGTGATTTATTTGTTCAACCAAATCACAACAGTGCATATGCTTTTGGTCTCCAGAAAATTTCTTATGTACCCCTTGTAGATTTTATTAAAACCAACATTGAGTTCACCAATCTGACTACTTCACAACTTCAACAAGTTCGCCCTCAAGCCTATTTCTACACTCACTCCCGAATACGCCATGGACATACCAACCGCGGACAAATTATGGGAGCAGCTATCGGACCAGGCTCAAACAGCCAGTATTTTGGAATGGATGCATATCGCAGTAAATACAAATTAGGCTTTTTTGTTCAGCGTGTGGTAGATAATGACAATTTCCATTTTAGAGAAGGATCTGCATCTCTTTCGTCAACTGAATTTGGTGATTACTTCCGGCACAGGGTTGACCTGAATTTGGGTCTGAATTTTCTTTACGGTCCAGGGCCGGTTTATCTGAACAGCAGCCTGGTCTGGACTAAAGCCTTGAACTACGGACGATTCGATTATGGTGAATTTGAAGGAATCAATATTAGCAACTATGAACCAAATGATCGAACTAACATCCAATTTCAAATCGGGATAACCTACGTTTTATAACAAGATGAGCGTACTGAATTATATATCTCATTCCTGTATTATCAGACTTAAGATGGTATCTTTGACCTTTCTGTTGGGTGCTGTATTAATGCTGTCGTTATTTCCGGCTGATGCTCAAGCCCAGATTATCCCGATCGATGACATCAAAGAAGAACAATTACGAATATATCAGCTTTTTCACGGTTCTGTCGGCTCATCAATGAGCAACCGGCCAGTTTGGAATTTTACGTATGATAAAACCCTGGGGCTTGGTGACCATGATTTTGGATTCTGGAGCCGCAACCACCGTGCTCCTCAGCTTGACCTTGGCTATAATCTCAGACTCGGGGTGTACAATCCATCCCTGCGGATAACCAGTAACTCCGGAGTTCCGTATGGAGACAACAATGAAGCCGCCTGGTATGGCAAGGGTTTGAACACTGAATTCCTGGGTGGTTTTTGGCTTACATCCGATTATCTGACAGTTACATTCCGACCTCATCTTGTCGACCATGAAAATGCAGAATTTGAAGTTCCGCGATTTATTCCCACAGACGATGATGGCAATCATCAATTTGTAGCTGAAGCAATCGGAGATATCATCGACAGGCCGTTCCGGTTCGGGCCGGATTCATTCAGAACATTCAGCCTTGGTTATACGTCCCTCCGTGCACATTACAGGCAATTTGAAGCAGGCATCAGCAACGAGCCGCTCTGGTGGGGAGGCAATGTTAAATATCCCCTGCTGATGAGCAATAACGCCCCGGGAATGCGCCATTACTTTGCCGGCACCCGGGAACCATTCAATGTTCCATTTGTCGGTAATTTTGAGTTTAAATGGTTGGGAGCCTTCCCCGAGGATTCCGATTATTTTGATACCGATGAAGAAAAGGACCGGTTCATGAGCGGGATCAACATCAACTGGGCACCGTCAATAGCTTCGAATCTTCATTTAGGATTTGCAAGGGTGGTTCATACCTACCTTGAAGACGGGCTTTCACGCGAAGATCTCGGAATGATTTTTGACCCCTTCCTGCTGGAAAATTTCCTGGCTACTCGCGGGCCGCTCCAAAATCTGAAACCGAGAAACCATCTTAACTCCATCTATGCCCGATGGGTATGGCCGGAAAGCCGGTTTGAACTCTATGGCGAATTTTACAGGGAAGATTTTGCTTGGGATTCACGCGACCTGCTGATGGAACCCCGCCATAACAGTGGATACGCCTTCGGTTTCCAAAAACTTGTACTGGCACCTTATGCCAATTTCTACAGAATTAACCTGGAATTTACCAATATGACTCCTTCTTACCTCCAGGAAGTCCGGCCGCAAAATTACTACTACACCCACCCTGAAATCCGGCAGGGACACACCCACCTCGGGCAGCTTCTCGGTGCCGCCATCGGGCCAGGGTCAAACAGCCAGTTTTTGAGCATCGACGGTTATACGGATAACGGCCGTTTTGGAGTATTTTTTAGACGGTTGGCCGATAATAACCACTTTCACTATAATTACGACCGGATGCTGAATCGTCCCGAGGAACACCGGCAAGGATACGGCGATTACTGGCGTAACCGCACCGATCTGACACTCGGCACTCGTGCACTATACAATTACAGAGAATTTTTAATTACCGGTGAATTTTCCTGGACCAAGCTTTTCAATTACGGCCGATTTGATTATGGCCAATTTGGCGGGCTGAATATATCAAACTTTGAACCGTATGATATTTCCAACGTCCAGTTCCAATTTTCTGTCACCTATATTTTTTAATTCTTGTGCATTTGGATAAAAGAATTAGGAATCTTTTCTGTCAGAAACTTATGATTTATTAATTTGCCACGGAGCAGTAGAGTAGAGTCAGGTGTTGCATCGTTAGGTTGAGATTTGTTTTCTCTGTATGCCGGATGGTTTCCCAACGGTGATCGGAAAGATACATGATACAAGATAATGCACTGCATCCAGCATCCAACCTAAAATCTCAATTTGTCAGGAAGACGTTACCGCACCACCTACACCTTGCATCCTGAACCTCCGCGCTCACACAGTCCTGGGCTAAATGCTAACGCCCATTCAGGGCTTGGTTTTTTGGGTGATTTCGTCTGTCGGCTGCAGTTGTCCGACTGACGAATTTTCATGATAGATTTTCCCCAAAAACCCTGCAACCATTATCATGAAGTTTGTGCCTTGACCTAAGGCATATTGAAGTATGACTTATTGAACGCCTTTAAGATATTCTAATAAAAAGACAAATAAATTCTGAAAAAAGGATACCGCGGAAAAGGCATTTATCATGTTTTCATAAATGAGAGCAGTAGTGTCCGGTATAAAGTCATTGTATTCCAATTAGTTATGGAATAATGAACCAAACTTTGTGAGTGAATGATTGGAAAATGGCTGTTTAAACGTCATATGCTTCGCTTTTGCCGAATT
>SLPZ01000010.1 GCA_007131725.1 Balneolaceae bacterium | reverse complement strand
TCATAGCGAAGGGTTTCAAAACATCCGGCGCCATAATAAAGGCCGGAGCTGACTGCAGGAATTACTGCCTCACTCCTTTTGATGATTTTACCATTCACACTGATGAATTTTTCTGGCAACTCACTCATCCGATAATAGATTGATGATTTTTTCTTTGAGCTGTTCGGTATCATCACCAATGTGAGTGGCAAACAACTCCCCATTTTTGTTAATCAGGATTTGTGCGGGAATTCCGGGAACGTATAGAGTTTGATAAAAACCGGTGCCATCAACAAAATAAAAATCGTATCCCATCTGATTGATATACTCCAAAATCTGCTCCTCACCATCACGAACCGCAGCAGCGATAATCGTAAACCCCTGATTTTCTGATGAAAATTCGTGCAGAAATTCATTTACATGTTGAGACTTTCCTGACCAGGTAGACCAAAATTGGATGATCACCGGTTTCTCAGATTCATCCCTCAGATACAAAGAATCAGCGCTTGTATAGGATTTAAAAGCAAGTGTATCGAGCTGAACCCCTGCAATGTTATTTTGGAAGTCTGTAACCTGCTTCTGTGAATACCGGATTGTGCTATAAACAATAGCCAAAAGTGCCAGAATTGCACAAACAGCAATGAAAATGTTAAAATATTTGGGATCGAGCCTCATAAACTATCTGAAAAGAAAGTTACTTTTTGATCTAACAAATTGTATATGTTTAGCGAAAAAAGAACCTTTGTCCAAGGCACCCCAAGTGGCAAGCGTTCCAAACAGTTGTCAAGATTTTTTTCAGTACAATTTAGTTTAGTCATTCAAAGATATTTATTGTTTAGGAGGTCACAGAAGCCTGTTTACTTCAGATTATTCAGCAATAAAATTTGACAGAGTTTATTTATATGATTCTTTAGTTGGTTCGCATCTATTGCTTTCATCATCTGGTTCCGATAGATTTTTTAAATAAAATCGTCAAATTTAATTTGAGTGATCTATGGTAATGATTTGAAAAAATCCGCTTGCGGATGACCGATATCATAGCCCCGGATTTCAATCCGGGGATCAAGATGGACATAGATTGCGACAAGTGCCGTAGGTACGGAAGATCTGGTTGCTGGATTATACCATCCGCACAATCCGCATAAAATCCACACCACCATAAATCCATTCTTTAAGATGGATCGTGCCTACGGCACTAAAATTGAGGTGGCTCATTTTAACCCCGGATTGAAATCCGGGGCTATAAAATCGGTTATGCCTAACGGCATATTCTATATTAATAATGAAAATGAATTTGAATAAGGTTTTCACTTAATAGTAATCTACACTAAAATAAACTGCCTCTAAAAAATCCTTGAAAGTTGTCGGGATCCTTGAGTGTTCTTTAACGATTGCACAGTGACGATTTCCCGACAGCAGTCGGAACACTATGCTTCAGACGCTTCAAGGTCATTATCTACATACTAAACACATGCAACAAAATTAACAGCATCGGATGATAAGAAAATAAGGAGCTTTATTCAGCTTTACTGACATCATCCACATCGTCCACAAAATACATGGAAAAAGCGGCAACAATCAATGAAGCACCGCCGAGCATCAGCGAAAATATGGCTTCGCCGCCAAACAAGTTTCGAGTGATGAATCCCAGTAAACTCGCCGCAATAATCTGCGGAATCACTATAAAGAAGTTAAAGATTCCCATATACAAACCCATCTTTTTTGCAGGGAGCGAGCCGGCCAGAATAGCATATGGCATTGCCAAAATACTTGCCCACGCAAAACCGATGCCCAGCATGGGAAGCAGAAGAAGATTTTGAGCACTGATAAAAATTTCGATAGTACCCAGTGTTAGTTCCAGCGGCTGATTTAAAAAATAGATACTGGCCAGGCTCAAACCGCCGATAACAAGTGCAGCAGCATGTACAATTTTTCGGCTGGTTTTCCGGGCCATGGGTGCAAGTGAGAAAGCAACAATAGCGGCAAATCCGTTATAAACGGCGAACAAAATTCCTACCCAGTCGGCGCCTTCATTATAAAGCAGTGAGGTGGGATCACTTGTGCCGTAAATATGTGCAGTTACGGCAGCAGTGGTATAAATCCACATGGCAAACAACGCAAACCAGGAAAAAAACTGAACTACGGCCAGTTGAATCATGGTTTTGGGCATCGTTAAAAAATCATGTGCAACAACCACAAGCCCCTGTTTGGTTTTTCCCTGTCGCTGAAGCAATCCGGCTGTGAGAGATATCAGCCCAAGCACAGTTAACCCGATTGTAATGATGTAGAGCTCATAATCAAACCCACCGTAATGAATAGCCGCTGTGGAAATAAGTCCAATCCCGGTAAAAAGATATCCAAAAGTAACTTTCTTCTGCCCCTCACCCGCTTCAATGGGAATATCTCTTTTCACCTCTTCAAGATCTTCAATCTGATTTTCCTCATACTTTTCAAAAGCTTCGAGTTCCTCAGGAGAATATTCGCGGGATCGCAGAACTGTCCAGAGAATGGAGAGGAAAAAAACAGCGCCGCCAATATAGAACGACCACTTTACGGAAGGCGGAATCATTCCTTCGGGTGCTGTATTGGTAATCCCGAAAAGGTTTGTCATCATCCAGGGAAGTGCAGAGGCAACCACAGCGCCTGTTCCAATAAAAAAGCTCTGCATGGCAAACCCTTTGGTTCGCTGTTCAGACGGCAGCATATCACCCACATAGGCCCGGAACGGTTCCATGGATATGTTGATGGAGGCATCAAGTATCCAGAGCATGCCGGCAGCAACCCATAGCACAGGTGAGTTTGGCATGATAATGAGCGCAATAGAAGCAAAAATTGCACCCACTAAAAAGTAGGGCCTTCTGCGGCCGAGCCTCGTCCAGGTTCGGTCACTGAAGTAACCTACAATAGGCTGCACCACCAAGCCTGTAACCGGTGCCGCAAGCCATAATATGGGGATTGTATCCACATTGGCGCCCAGCGTTTCGAAGATCCGGCTTACATTTGCATTTTGAAGTGCAAAACCGAACTGAATTCCGAGAAACCCGAAACTCATATTCCAGATTTCCCAAAAACTGAGCCTGGGCCGTGGCCGTGGAGTTTTCTTCATCGGAAATAAATTAACTCATTAGTGACTCATATATACCCTTTCAAGCAATAAATAGCTATTCGGCCCAATCGTATTTGTGGAAGTAATCTCTTTTTGCGAACCATCAAAAACATTTGTCCAGGTTCCTTCATGACCGTCAGTAAAAGTAAACGTACGGTCGATATCCGAAAAATTAAGGATCACCATCACCTGTTCATGATGTCCAATTCGCTTGAAAGAAAAGATATAATCATCTTTATCGGTAGCCATCTTACGGTAATCCCCGCCAATTTCCCCATTAAAAAGAGCCTGGTTCCTGGTATTCAGGTCGAGCAAAGTGGTATAGAACTCCTGGTAGGAATAATCACCCCAGTCTATCGCATCTTTTTCAAAAAATTCGAGCTGTTGGTCAAGCCCGGATTCCTGGCCATTATAAATAAGAGGCATGCCCCAGATGGTGGCTGAAAGTACGGCCATATTTTCAAAATGAACTCCATACAATTCAGTGTCGCTGCCCTGCCATGAATTTTCATCGTGATTGGTGGTGAAGTACATGCGGAAATCCCGCTTGTCAAAACGTTCGAAATTACGTTCCATCACAGCATCCAGGTCAGCCAGGGTGGCTTGTCCCGCACTGATGTCCCTGATGGTCTGGGCATATTCCCAGGCATAGGTCATATCGAAAGCCCGGTGCAATTCCGGCTCTTCTGCCTCGGCCAGCATAAATAGCGGCTTAATATTTTCGAGCTGATTTCTTGCCGTAATCCAGAATTCAGTTGGCAGCATGTAGGCAACATCGGCGCGAAAACCATCAATATTGTATTCCTGTACCCAATATTTCATCGCTCCGATCATCGCCTCCCACATATCACGGTTGTCTA
>SLPZ01000090.1 GCA_007131725.1 Balneolaceae bacterium | reverse complement strand
TGGCTGCCGTATTTTTCAAGCAACCATTCCGAAAACTTGCGGTTCAGCAAAGTACGGTAATTGGGGGCGTCGCGCAGAGCTCCTTCCATTGCAGCAAAAAACATATTGTCTTCATTTTGAAGCTCAATATAGGCCATTGCGGGATCGTCCATATATCGAATTCCCGTATAGGGATTTACACGATTCAGCATGTTCAGCGTCAGTTCGATGTGCAGATCCTGCAGGTCGGTAGCAAAGTTAACCAGGCCGTAAGTGCTGTGATTAAGAAATCCTGCAAGTGAACTAAGATTCTCAATATCATCATAACTATAGAGACGGTCATAGTCGCCGGGACGCGGACGATGCGCAAAAATGTGCGACCATGCATAGTAAATTCCCTTCTCTCGTAGCTGCAATTTAAAATAATCGAGCCGGTCAAAGAGTTCATCGTTCATCTCAGTTGATGTCTCCTCGGTTTCGGTCAGCGCCCAGGTGAATTTGTGAAATCGTACCGCATTCACTCCATGAACAGCCAGGTATTCCGCCCAGTTATCGGCTTTTTCTTCGTCGGGAAACGAGCGCCGGTCGGCGATGTTCACACCCCAAAATTTTACCGGGGTGCCGTCTTCAAAAACAAACCGGTCGCCGTCCATCTGCAAAAAACCGCGGTGGCCGGCCGGGGCATCCAGCCAGTGGCTCATATTCAGGATGCTTTCAGAATAGCTGCCATCAGATTCAAATGGAAACCAGTGGCTGGTATCATCGGGCAGGCCTTGTGAAAAAAAACTGCCTGTAAAAAGTGCCTTAAAGAGTATGAATAATAGTGTTCTCTGTATATTCCGCATTATGAACAATGAGATTGGATTATCGAATCAAATTTTCGAACAAAATTTGCTCATCTTCCCAGTACCACTCTCCATCTTTCTTGATTAACAACCGGTGACGGCTTCCGGGCGCATGGGCGGCTTCATCCCGGGGAAGCCACTTTGCATGTTCTTCAATCACTCCGGAGTAATCAGGATTTCCGGCAAGGTTCGACCACTCGTGCGGATCGCGGGAATGGTCGTATAACTCTTCCGACCCGTCGGCATAGCGAATATACCGCCAGCGGTGTGAGCGAACAGAGTGATTCCCGGGGTTATGGGTGGTAATGGCGGGCCGCTCCCGAAAGGTTTCCCCGTTTACTATTTGCGGAACAAGTGATAAGCCTTCGAGGCTATCTTTGGCTGGAAGTCCGGTCAGTTCATTCAGCGTGGGGTATATATCCAGAAGCTCGGCCGGCTGGGACGAACGGCCTCCTTCAGGCACACCCGGGCCTGCAAAAATAAGGGGAACGCGGGTTGATCGCTCCCACAAACTGTTTTTACCGGTGATCCCCTTTTCACCGAGGTGATAGCCGTGATCGGACCAGAGCACCACGACAGTATTCTCTGAGAAGCCGTTCTCATCAAGGGCATCCAGCACCCGGCCCACCTGCGCATCGATAAAACTTGTGGTGGCAAGATAGGCCCGAACTTTGGCATGCCATTGGTTGTGTTCCAGAAGCCACGACAATCTTGGTTCGGGCAGATGCCAATGAATTTTCCAGGCAAAACCGGGCACATCATCACGTTCAAATTCGGGTGCCGGCGGCAGTACAATCTCGTTTTCGGGCGGATAGAGATCGAACCATTTTTGGGTGGTATAGAGCGGCACATGGGGCAGCCAAAACCCAACGGCCAAAAAGAATGGATTTTCAGGCTCATTGCCTCCAAACTCTTCAAGTCGTTCAATCGCCCAGCTTGCAAATTGATAATCTTTGATCAATGAATCGTCTTCAGCCGGATACACTCCCCAGTCAATCAGCGGGTGATCGACCATGTCAAGCGGGATGTCCACAATTTTATCATCCGGAACTGGGCCGAAGAACCGGGTTTCCGTTCCCTCGTGCTGGAAAATGGCTTTGTTGGATGAAGCACTGTGAAAAATTTTGCCCACGGCATAGGTTGAGTAACCGTGATCTTCAAAGTATTCGGGTATGGTGACCAGGTTTTTTGTGGCATCGAGTTCGTTATGCAGCGGAGCAAGGTTATAGATGCCGGTGGTTGTGGGGCGATGGCCGGTCATCACACTTACGCGCGACGGATTGCAAAGCGGCGCCTGCACATGGGCATTGGTAAAAAGCGTGCCGCGTTCAGCGAGCCGGTCTATATTTGGTGTTTGAACTTGCGGATGTGTATTCATCACACCAATCCAGTCGTTCAGGTCATCGATGGAAATGAACAGAATATTGGGTTTATCCGGCTGAGCCTTCGGAGCACCTGATAGCAATAATAGAAAACTTACAAGCAGTATTTGGACTAATGAGTACAGCTTAAATTTATTCATCTAACTGTTATTTATTTATTGGACTCTGTGATAGAAAAGACCTGCAACGGTCCGCTGTTATTAGCAACAAGCAGGGCTTTTCCATTTGCGGTTTGAATGATGGAGAGGTCCTTAACATCCATCGATGCCAATAACCCGCTTTGGCTCGGTGACACTGGATCAAATTCTCCGTTTCCGTTATTCCTGAGCCAGATTCCATTCCCCGCATCCATCCGCGGAATATCGGGGTGGGTTTTGTGCAGGTTGCCGGCCGCGATGATGTCTGTGAGCCCGTTTTGATTAATTTCTCCAAAAAAAATCTATTCTGCCTAAATACATAAATCATCACTCATCCAACTCATATCTAAACAACCTGAAATCATCGAACAATCCGTAATCTATAGTATGATATTCCTCGCCGGCGGGTTGATTTTCCGGTGCAAAGAAAAAGCTCCAGGGAGTTACAAAACCAATTGTGGGATCGTTGTGGTGCGGACCGAGTGTGTTTTTGAGTGAACCGGTTACGATCACTTCAATCTCATTTCTTCCGGAAACCAGGTGTTCAGTAACATCCACGTGATAGGGATGCCAGCCAATCACCCCGGCCGATTGTCCGTTCACAAGCACTTCAGCAACGGTACCATACCAGTCGTCAAGTTCTACAAAATACGCGCTGTTTACTTCCTCAATCTCAAACTTATTCCGGTACGCCACACGATGGCTGAACAGGTGCATGCCCTGATCCTTCCACGAGCCGGTTGAGAGTGTGCCCGGGTTGCCTATTGTGAAACCCTGTGCTGCCGGTTCGATGGCAAAATCTCCCAGAATGTAGACCGGCTCCAGTTCTGCGTGTATGGAGATCGGCGATGCATGAATCACCAGCTCGTTTCTTCCGGTTTGAATGAAATCACCAATCTCAAAAACGTAAAAAGCCTTGTCGAGCCACCACTCATTCTCCAACGGTTCGATCGGTTCTCCATTTATGCTGATTTCATATAAATGCGCCCGTTCAACTACTGCCTTCACCGATTCAGTTTCCGTAAGTTCTTCGGACAGATAAAACGGAAAGCTTGCCGTGAACCGGCTGTCATCTCCGAACTTATCGGCCATGTCCAGGATGTTGGTTCTGTACTGCACTCCCACATTCCATGGATTGTGCCCGAAACTATACCATTCAAAACCGTGCGATTCATAGATGAGATCGGCTGCATCGTAGAAGTAGATATCCTGCAAATCGTGATCTTTTACCCGGAGGTCCACGTAATCAATCACCAGCACATTGGGATCAAGCCTCTCGGCTGTGATTGAATTGAGGGGATCGATTTGCTCACCGGCAGAAGATTTTTCGGTGTATTGCGCTGCTTCAACTTCCGGTTCCCCATCAGAAATAAACAACATTTTGCTTGCCGTTGGCGGCAGGTTGAATGACACCCTGACTCCGTTATCATCCCGCTCAAACGGAACGGTTTTCACCGAACCATCCTCCGGGTTGAATTCGGTCACAACATTTCCTTCGGCCGTAAATTCGATGTTCCCCGCTTCGTTCTTGCTCCAGTTGCTCCAGAAAATGAGCTGGCCATCCTCAAGCTGCCTGCGGTGGTGAAAGATCTTGCCGCCAAAATTCTCAGGGGATACAGGAGTAAAACCGGGCACAGCCAGCTTTTCCAGCACCTCGCTCGTTAAACCATCGAATGAAAGCCATTGATCGGAAAACAGATCTGCAAGGGCAGACACATCGTCACTTTCTGCGCCATCAATCCGGCCCGGAACTCCTGAAAGATCGAGCACACTTCCGCCTTGCTCAAGATACTGGCGCAGAAGATCTACCGTTTCACGGTTCAGGTTCTCCGTGCCTTTCGGCAGTATCACATTTTCATAGGATTTTTCACCAACAACAAACCTGCCATTTTCAACCGAACCCCAGCGCTTAATGATGAATTCGCTGCCCATGTCATATTCAATTTTGTACAGTTCCAGTTCATCAAGCAGGGATTTGAATTGGTCGCCAATGATGTCCCGGTTTTCATGAATGCCGTTTGCGCCCTGGTACATCCATGATGCAGTTGTGGGATCAATTACCAGTGTTGTATTCACCTGCTGCCCCGATGAGAGTGCCAGCGAAAGCCTGGCAAAGTAATCGGACAGTGCGGGGTAGTGCTGCCACCACGGCGCGTGGTACGAGATGGACTGTGGAAAATCTCGTTTACGGGATCCTTTCAGGGTGCCGAAATACATGTGTTCGGTCACAAAGTTGATTCCAAGAGCAAACATCCAATCCCCGTGGCGCTTCATATCTTCAAATCCGAGCTCCCAACCGGAGGCGCCAAAGGTTTCGCTGAGGGTCCGGGTTCGCCCCAACTGGTTTGCCACACTTCGCACCTCTCGTACGTTACGCACGTTGCCAAACTGGTCGGGCCGTTCTTCCGGTGTGTTGAAGAGTAAGTCAATTCCCGGCATCTGTTTGTAGGCATAAATCGCCATATTGTCGGGGACCCGGATCGGATCGGGCCAGGTGTGCTCCCAGTAATGGCCGGTCCAAATCAGGTTGTTTTCTTCGGTGTACTCAAACCACGGCTTGCCCCATCGCTCGATGAACATATCGAGAAGAACCTGGTAATAGTTGTGCCGTACCCGCTGCCAGTCTCCTGTTTCAATAAAGAGGGATGGCAACTGTTCGCGAAGGTCATACTCCCAGGTGTTTTCAAACTCTTCAAAAAGATCAGGTGTGAACCGGACGGCCTGCCCGTGCGGATCATCAGACGGAACAGAGGGCGGCTGTATGTGCGGTTCATCTGTAAAGATTCCGGGAACCTGATTGCCAAATTCATCGCTGAATCTTTCTTCAAAGCCGGTCATAGTCAGCTCAATGAACTTTTCAGTGACTCCATTCACAAGAAGATCGACATACGAGTATCCGCCATAACGGCCGGTTTTTTCGTAATGATGCATCCTGAACCCATACACAGCTTCACTCAAATCGGAGTGATCTTCAATTACCTCAAACCCATCAATTCCTTCACGCAGGAACAGATGATAATCGGACAGCTCGGACGTATCGATATCATCCATCGGAACCATCTGCAGTCCCTGTCCGTGGATATACGAATCAGGCATTTCGGCAGCCACATGGCCGCCCGCATAGCCGCTTGGCCAGGCATTTTCATCGTAGAGCCAAACATGCATGTTTTCGTTTTTACCTGTTTCCACAGCAAAATTTGCCAGGTCGAACCACTCGTCCGACAGGTATTCGGTGATCATACCCGGCCGTGCATGAAGAAATCCGCCACCCATCCCGTGCTCTCTCATATCCCTGAGCTGGAACGAAATATCCTCTTCGGTAACATCACCCGCCCATACCCAAAACGGGGCTGACCGGTACTCAATGGGAGGATCCTGAAACCGCTCCAGGATATATGATGAGCTGTTTTTATTTTCAGGTTCGGTGACGGTATCCATGTCGCAGGCAGTAAAAAGAAAAACAACCATTACAGAGGCAAGAAACCGGTTCAAATACAGTCTAAATGTATTATTCATCATGCAATTTATTCGTTAATTGGTTTGACGAGACTGTGGATTAAAGTACAAGTGCTCATGGTCAATTCAATTTAGTTAAAATAACTTTTGGCAGAAGCGTTAGTAGTGTGGCTTACCGAGGCGACAAGTCAAACGTTACAGTGCTTTTGACAAAAGACGCTTCAAGGATCTGCGGACGCTTGAAGATATTTGAAGTTTTCTTTATTAAAACTGATTAGTAAATCATTATAATTAAAGAGCCATTTCGATCAAAAATCTACTACATGTAATGCCGTAAAATAGGCTGCTATCCATCTTTTTTGATATAAAGCACCCAATCCCTGAATTCAACACGCCCCGGATAATCTTCAACAGGAGATATGATACGAACATCACCGCCTTCAACTTCACCTTCAGAATGGAACTCGCCCGTTGCCGGATTAAACCAGCGGTATCTGAAGACTGCCTGTTCACCGGCGTGGCTGAGGTCGATAGTTGCCGGGCCTCCCCACCGAAGATATACCACATACTCTTCACCCTTGTTTGCCAGGCAATAGGGCTCCCTGTAATCCCGAATCAGTTCAGGGGCAGGCTCCATTTTCCACCACTCCACATCGCTGAAAAAATCAGCCATATAGCTCATAGAGCGGGCACCTTCGTAGTCCAGTGTGTTCACATCGAAACTCTCTTCCAGTGGCCAGGGGCCGCCGCCTGCCGGCGATTCGGGCAGATGTGCAAGCCAAACGTGGCCGCCACCGTAAGTGTGTCCGGCAGCGCCTGAAAGCACTGAAGACCACGCTCCGAATCGTACTTCTTTACCCGATGGATTTCCTTCCACAAATTCGTACCAGGGCTCGGTAACCAGAGTTGGTTTTGCAGGTTCACGGTTTCTGTCGGCCGAGATGATTTTTGGAGTCATCTCCTGGCGCCAGCGACCATGTCCCGGTTGGCTTTGATTGTAATCGAGCCAGGGTTCATCATGTAAAACCTCGCCGGTTGACCATTGCGGAGCATCGGCGCCGCCACCCCAAAGCGGTGGGGTTGGATGAGCACCCACAATTCTCTCGTATGGATCTTCATCTTTAATCATTTGCCCCACATCTTTCCAGAACGTAAGGTCAAATCCGCCGTAATTGTACAGATTGTATTCTCCCGCAATGGTCCAGATCACATTGTAAGCACCCAGCCGGTGGATTAGATAGCGCCACCATCGCCTCACATTTTCCACCCCGATGGTTTCTATGATATTTTCACGGCTCCACCAGGCATGCACCCAAATCGTAATCCCTTTTGAGTTGGCATATTCTATCATCTCATCCACACGCGCCATCAGATCGGTGTCAAGCACGGTGTAGGATTCATCGAGGATGGAAGCTTCGCGTCCCCAGCCGTTGCCCGCCACAAAAAGCTGCCCCACGGTAAATCCTTTTTCAGCCCGGTCATCAACCAGGTTTTGGATAGAGCTGAATTGGATGGACCGCTTGGTCCAGTTCCACCAGGTATCGCCAATCCAGAAAAACGGGGTTCCGTCTGAATATGTAAAATAGTTGGGATAATCTTCCGATACGTTAACCAGACCCCGCCGAACCGGATTTTTTACTTTTTCATCATCACTCCATTTCGATACCTGAATACGGCCGGATTTACCATCCAGTCCGGGATCGGATGATGTTGTGGAGTATTTCCAAGTGCCGCTTTGCGGCGGACTAAACCGCACTTTCCAGGTATCGTCTTCGTACCAAAAACCGACTGTCTCGATTTCCATGCCGGCTGCATCGCCTTCGGTTCCACGGAAATGGGCAGTTAACAAATCATGGCCTGGAGTTCCTTCAACCATTTCATAAGGATTTTCATACTCATTTTCAGCTTCAAGTGTCAGTTCAAAGACTTGCCATGTTTTAATTTCGGTATTGGTTTCGGCGAATAAAAGGCTCAAACTTAAAAGAAAGAATATCAAAAGCATTTTTACTACCAATTTTTAGTTTCAGTAAGCACGGAGTTAACCTATTCCATTTAAAATATAGTCAGCCATATCTACAGATACAGAGAGATACCTGATCTGATTTTCTACTTGGCATTTTTGAATTGAGGCTAATTAATTACGTATTGATCCGGCCTTTTTAAGAAGTTTATTAGCACTGTATCAATAATTGACCACCAAAAATTTGTCCGTCATAATGATCCATTTTTAGTGCACATAATTAACTCGGAAAGAACTACGCTCAACAACACCATGCAGAGAGCGATGTCGGACAGGTTAATCCACTCAAAAAACAAGCCAGATTCTAAGTAGATAAACATAAAACAGATTATTCTGCATTATTATCTTTTTTTATGCATTTTTTATTGATGATCAGGATTCAAAATTCCAGATGAAAACAAACCCGGCAATTCAAACAAATTCAAAAAATTTTCACTATGATGGCTGCTAAACCCGATAGTTCTTTCTTTGCATACACTGCAGCAACCCTTGTTTTTTTGATATTCTCCTCTGTGCTTTTAGCCAATTGTGAAGAAGCGACTGAAGAAGAGCGCCATATTCTTTTTATAGCGGGCGCACCCTCTCACGGCTTTGGCAACCATGAACATCTTGGCGGCTCTACACTGCTTGCGGCCACTATCGAAGAAGCTGCTGTTGGAGCCAGAACCACAGTAGTAACCGGCTGGCCCGAAGATCCCACCATTTTTGATGATGTCCATTCCGTGGTGATTTACTCAAACGGAGGACCCGGCCATCCCATCATGGATCATCTCGATGATTTTCGTGAAGTGATGGATCGCGGTGTTGGTTTCGTAACCCTGCACTACGCCGTTGAAGTCCCCCCGGGTGAAGCCGGCGACCTGTTCCTGGAATGGCAGGGCGGTTATTTTGAGACTCACTGGTCGGTCAATCCGTTCTGGACCTCCAACATCACCGAGTATCCGGATCATCCGATTACAAACGGTGTTGGCGAAATCTCCATCCGGGATGAATGGTATTTCCACATGCGATTTGCGGAAATTGACGGCCAGCTCACACCCATCCTCACAGACCTGCCGCCGGAAGAAACACTGACCACGCGTGATGACGGCCCGCACTCCAATAATCCTCATGTTCGCGAAGCCGTTCTGGAAAATGAAGAGCCACAGCACATAGCCTGGGCATATGAGCGGCCAAACGGCGGGCGTTCCTTCGGGTTTACCGGCGGACACTACCACTGGAATTGGGGGCACAACGAATTTCGCAGAGTGGTTGCAAATGCCATTGCCTGGACGGCAGAAGTTGAAATCCCCGAAAACGGCCTGCAATTTTCTCCGATCACCGCACTCGAACTGGCTCAGATGACCGACGATCCCATACCCGAAGATTGGGACGACCAGGAAATACAGAACATGCTGGATGAAGCCAACAACTAAAACTTTTGAAATTTAATTATCCTCAATCATAAGAATTATGCCAAAATCAGATAAACCAATTACGCGCCGTGATATGCTTAAGAGCGGAGCAGCCCTGGCTGCAGGACTTTCACTCTCCGGTTCATTTTTATCCTCCTGTCAAAATCAGGCTAACAGAAATTCCCGCAACGGCCGCATCAAGCAGCTTTTAGTATCATGGACATACATGAATTTTGCAGAGCACTGGAGCCTTGATGAACTTTGCCAGGCAGCGGTAGAACTTGGAATTGATGGAATCGAGCTGGTAGGGCCTGATGAGTGGCCAACCATGCAGGAATACGGACTCGTCTGTGGTATGTCTGTAAATGGCATGCCCGACCCACCTTACGAAAAAGGCCTCAACAACCCGCGATACAGAGATGAGGTAATTGCCCAAACAAAAACACGCATTGAAGAGTGTGCCGCTGCCGGAGTGCCAAATGTAATTGCTTTTACCGGATACAGATACCGCGATAATGATAATCCTGACGAAGGCATCATTTCCCTTGAAGAAGGTGCCGATAATACAGTTGAGGGATTAAAAGAGCTGGCACTTCACGCCGAAGAACATAACGTTACCGTTTGCCTGGAACATCTAAACTCGAGAGTAGAAGGAGATGATTTCCGGGGACACCCTCCGTATCAGGGTGATGATATCGATTATTGCGCTGATATAGTGCGCCGTGTGGGTTCATCACACGTGAAGCTGCTTTTTGATATTTATCACGTCCAGATTATGAACGGGGATATCATAGCGCGAATTAAAGAGTACGGCACCGATCTGATCGGCCATATTCACACAGCCGGTGTCCCCAACAGGCGTGAGCTGGATGATAAGCAGGAACTCTTCTATCCGCCGATCATGGAGGCATTGCTTGAAATCGGTTATGAGGGATATGTCGGGCATGAATTTATTGCCACACGCGATCCCATGGAAGGATTAAGAGAAGCTGTTGAACTTTGTGATGTTTAACTGATCAGATCTCCGAACGTTGATCAGAAACAGCACTGTGCATGTGGTGAAGATCCCGTGTCTGAGCACGGGATGACGATTTGGGGCGATATAAGTCTTAGTTGAAGAATGTCCCTCCGTCGGCCGTCGGAGGGCAATGGGGGATGATAGGTGGTGAATTTAAACCCTGAAAATAAATATTTGTACCTGTTTAGTGCATGAAAAGTGACCTTGAAGCGTTGCCGGTGCTTTTCCGGGATCCTCCAAGCGTCACTTCATCGTAGTTCCTGTCAGAGTGAGCCATAGGCAATTCCATTGAAAAGGTACAGGCTTGCATCTGCTGCCAAAATCCGTCATTCCTGACTTGATCAGCTCATTTTTTGAACATGCAGCGACAGCGGAGTGAAATCTCCGAACGTTGATCAGGGATAGCCCTGTGCAAAGGGTGGAGATCCCGTGTCGGGGCACGGGATGACGTTAGTGAAGATGAGGATTATTCTGTATCTGGAATTTTGTATCGTCATGCCTGACTCCGATCAGGCATCTCCGAACGTTGATCAGGAACAGCTCTGCGCAAAGGGTGGAGATTTCGTGTCGGGGCACGGGATGACGTCCTATTTGAACTATGACACCTTTATACACCAAATTTTTCGAACTTATTTCAAGCTCACCTTAAATAAAAAATCCCCATCGCTTTTAAACAATGGGGATCAAATTTTAAATCTAAGCCGTTTTTGGCATTTTTATTTTCGCAATTATGCGGCACCAAACGGATCATATACACCTGGCACAGGAACCGGATAATTCCCATGCTCATCGGGGACTACAGGCGGTGCGCTGTCCCAGTCAATATCATCCGGCACCAACAGCTTTTCAGAATTCATCGCCTCCTCCCATTCAATCATTTGCCCGGAATAGGTGGCCATGCGTCCCATCAAAGCCGCAAAGGTGCTTTTCGCCCCATTTTCAGCATCGTCTATCAATCCGCCGGTTCGGATCGCTTCAAACAGGTCATCAATTTCCTGTTGATAGGGGTTCGGGTCTCCCTCCCCGTCATGATCATACACCGTATCGCCATTCCATTTGGTCATGATTCCCTGGTTGCCGCCATTTACATAAATATGGCCGTCCGTGCAGAGAAACTCCTCATCCACACGCGAAAGGGTATTCGGCTGCTGGCGGCACTGGCTCGAAATTACCTGGCCTTCAGGGTATCTGAACTCAACAAAATGGTGGTCAAATATCTGTCCATGCTGTGGACCGGTGCGTACTTCGCGTCCGCCCATTCCCTGTGCCGATACAGGATACTCACCAATAAACCAATTGGCCACGTCAATGTTGTGGATATGCTGTTCCAGGATATGGTCGCCGCAGAGCCAGTTGAAGTAATACCAGTTGCGCATCTGATATTCCATCTCGTTTTGCTGAGGCTGGCGTTCGCGTACCCAAAGGTTGCCCATGTTCCAGTATACCTGGCCGGAGATAATGTTGCCAAGCTCTTTGTCTTTTACACGCTTATATACTTCGTGGTAATTGGTTTGATAACGCCGCTGAAGGCCAACAACCACATTCAGGTTTTTCTCTTTGGCGCGCCTTCCAGCTTCAAGCACACGGCGCACGCCAGGCACATCGGTTGCAACCGGCTTTTCCATAAATACATGCTTGCCCTGGTCAATGGCGTACTCAAAGTGTTTCGGATGAAAACCAGGGGCAGATGCTAAAACTACCACATCCGACATGTCCGTAACATGCTTAAAGGCATCGAAGCCTACAAATTTGTGCTCATCCGGTACATCCAGGCGGCCATCTTCCAGCCAGCGGTGGCTCAGGTTTTCGTAGCACTCATCCAGCCTGTCTCTGAAGGCATCGCCCAGAGCCACAATTTTTGTTCCTTCATCGGCCTGCAGTACCTGGTTAGCTGCACCGGTGCCCCGGCCGCCGCACCCGATCACTCCAACTTTCAGCGTTTCACTTCCGGCTGCATAGGCTGATGCACTAACAGGCAGTGAGCTCAAAAGAATACCGCCACCTGCTGCCAAACCGGCATTTCTGAAAAACTGTCTTCTTGTTAATCCGTTCTGTTTTGGTTTGTTTGGTTTGTCCATATCTGTGTTGATTTTATATGTATAGTTAAACTTTTTTATCCTTAGAAATTATCAGTTCTTTTGCCTTCAATAATTTCAAAAAAATGTGCAGGGAACTGCAATTCTGTACTCAAAACTGTTTATAATGGCTTTAAACTACTAAACCGGATATAAATACACGCTTATATAGTATACTAACTTTGCAAGTTAAAATTTAATAAACCGCTACTTTATTGTGAGTTATGATTTATAAAGAGTATACCGGGCAATCACTCTACTCATTAATCAGTACTGCCCATAATTTTTTTAAAACTGGAAAGCATCCTGACTAAAAGAAAGAGTTTTATCAATTCATTACATTGCGATTAATTTTGTATCATAACCGCCGAAAAGAATCCAATAAATCTGTATTACTGTCTATATATTACATTTAAAAGGCCTATTACCCTGACATTGAATAATAATTTTTTTAACCAGATGTTTTTCTCCTGTAACAATTTGGGCAGGATGAGTAAGATTTAAATTAGTATGGCAAGACCCAGTGAACTGATCAATACCCGACTCCTCAGTAAGGTGAGTTTGATGTATTACAATCTTGAATTGACACAACAACAAATTGCCGACCGTCTGAACCTGTCAAGGCCAAAAATATCGCGGCTGCTAAAACAGGCCAGAGAACAGGGGATTGTAAAAATTACCGTTGAAACAGACAATGGCGAATTTCTGGATGAAGAAACCGAACTTGAAAAAAAATTCAATCTAAAAGAAGCCATCATCACGGATTTAGGCTATTCCGATAGCAGTGCCAATACTGAATCAATAAAATTACAACTGGGCAAAGCGGGTGCTCGGTACCTGGCAAGAACCATCTCCGACAACGACAAAATCGGAGTTAGCTGGGGCACCACATTATCTGCAGTATTGAACAATTTGATGCCCGTTCTCACAAAAAATGTTGAGGTTATTCAGATGCTTGGCGGAGTGGGGCCGCCTGAGGCAAAGGAACACACCATCGACATTACAAGGCGCCTCGCACAACTGTTGAATGGGTACTCGAAACTTCTGCAAACTCCTGGTATTGTAAACAATACTGAAACCAAAAATGTGCTGCTTGCCGATAAAAGAGTAAACGAAGTACTTGAGCTGTTTCCTTCAATTAACAAAGCTTTTGTTGGAATAGGGTCATTAAGCACCAATCAATTTTTGCATAAAGAAAACCCGGAATTATCAGCGGAAATTCAAAATGAAATTTTAAACTCCGGAGCGGTGGGAGATATCAGTCTTAACTTTTTTGATGTGGAAGGAAATGCAGTTAACACCCATTTTAAAGAACTCTTTATTGGCATTTCTCTCGAAGAATTGAAAAGTGTGAAAACCGTAGTTGGCATTGCCGGTGGTGTAGAAAAGTTTGAAGCCATTTTGGGTGCTCTTCGTGGCCAACACATCAACGTGCTAATCACCGATCAAAAAACCGCCCAGAAACTTATTGAGCTCGATTGAATGGTTAACATTTAATCAGAAGAGTTTCTTAATTTCATTCAACTTTTATGCAGGTGTCCTGCTGTGGATATAAAGAAATTGCGTAACCTACGCGTTTACCGGTTGAGGTTGTTTTGAAGAGTGTCCCCCTTCGAAGGGGGCAATGGGGGATGATATCTACTTGATTTAAGCCAAACATAAAAAATTTGGATGAAATCAATACTCATGTGGTCATCCCCCTGCTCTCCCGGCCACTGCCGTGATCACTTTCCCCCTTCGAAGGGGGACAATTTCGAATTTTTAATCCAACTGGTAAACACGTTAACCTGTAAGGCTAAGTCAAATGCTTCGGCTCAAGGTAATACAGCATTGAAATAAAACACTGAAGACGTTTAATTCTCGAATACTTTAAAAAAGTCACTTCATATAAGCTGCAAAACCGCTGCTTTTCCATTCTTTTATGCCGTTTTCATCTCTCATCATTATGTACGCTTCGGTATTCTGAAGGCTGTTTATGAACTCAATGCCTTCATCCGGATTCATCAGCGTTAAAACGGAAGCAAGTGCATCGGCATACATACCCTCTTCAGCAATCACTGTTGCCTGAATCTGTTCGGTTGCCCCCAGGCCTGTTTTCGGATTTAATATGTGGGAATATCGTTTACCATCAATCTCAATAAACTGGAACATATCTCCCGATGTGGTAACCGTTTTTCCCGACATTTTCAGCATGATGTGGCTGGTTTCATCTTCACCGATTTTTAACGGAATGGCAACTTCCCAGCCTTCCTTTTCCGG
>SLPZ01000122.1 GCA_007131725.1 Balneolaceae bacterium | reverse complement strand
TATTATTAATATAAGAGTCAGTACCCAATAAATTTGACCGGTATACAAGCCTGCCAACCGGGTCAAGTTTATCGGCGATTTCATCGTCCCATTTATTTTTAACCTGTCTGAAATAATCTGTAGTGGTGCTCTCAAATTCAGTTTTGGTATTTATAAAGTCCAAAAAATTTCGATCACTGATATTTTCCATATTAAACTGTATTAAGTTACTGTTAATATTATAATTTTCTCTGGATAACTGTACTCAGTGTCATATATAAAAGTACAGCAATGAACCATCCCGGCAAACCGAGGAAAAAGATTTCTACGCCCGCGTATATATTAATAAAGAGGCATCCGGCAAGTGTGAGGAACCAGGTAAGTCCTGCTGCCCAGTTAAACCGGGATCCTGTTTTTTCCGCATAGTTGCTCTTCAATTTCATTTTGCCGAAAAGCATCACATCAAGAAAAACCACCGCTCCCATTGGCATCAGCACCAGGCCGTAGAGAGCCACAAAATCGAGCAGATTCATTACCAGTGCGGGAAAACATGCAATGATGGTTGTGACCAGTCCTGTAAACAGCGTGACCTTCCAACGCTGCCAATTCGGGGTTACTGACTGAAATGCAAGGCCTGCCCGGTAGATGGTGGGGTTGGCAGTTGTCCAGCCCGCAATAACCACACAAATGGCACCGGCAATTCCGGCGCTATTGTATGCAATCACACCTGGCGCTACGGCTCCGGCTGCCGCGGCCATCAGAATTCCGGAAGCCATCCATGCCAGAAAATGGCCAAAGAACATACCGGCCGCTGAAGAAAAACCCATCTTCCAGTTCTCGGCATAGCGGAGGATTGACATATCGGACATGCCGATGTGCATGGCCATGTTGGCAAACCAAGCAAAAAATGTTACATGCCAGAACGTGAACTGCGTGAGGCCTTCTACCGGCACTCCCGTCCAGATTCTTTCTTTTGCAGCAGGCCAGAACTCGGAAACCGATGTTACCCCCAGCGAAGGCAGCACCGCAACTGCGGCAGCGATGAAAACCAAAAACATCCATGGGAAACTGATATTGGCAAAACGAGCTACATACTCGTAACCGGCAATGGCTATTACGGTAATCACACTTCCTACCAAAAATACTGTAATGACCCATCCCACACTGGTTGGCAGCCAGTCATCAAGCCCCGGCATCGGTATGTTGAAAGGTAGGCCGACTGCTGTAGCGGCAACGGTAATCATGGCGCCAGCCAAAAAGCAGAACATCACGGCGTTTACAATGTTATAAATAAGAGCGAGATTCTCGCCGCAAATTTTCCGGAGCTGCCAGTATAGAGTCAGCCTTGATTTTACTGCCACCGGCGCACATAAAAAAGCCCAGCTTAATACAGCGAACAGGTTTCCCAAAAGTAAGCCCAAAACCAGGTCGGTAGCAGAAACTCCGTGAGCCACAAACAGCGCACCGATCACAAACTCTGTACCGGCAGTATGCTCGCCGGCATACATCCCCAGAAAACCACGCCAGCCTTTGAGTTCATTTTTTGGAACGGGTTCGCGTTCAAACTCATCAATATGTTTGAGACGATCGTCAAGTTTCTGTAAAAAGTTCTTTGCCATTATTCCCAATTATAAATGCGGTTAGCCCTTAAGTTTTTTCATGTCTGAATAAAATTCATCAACCCGCTTTCCAGGGGATAGCGTTTATGTATAAAAACACAACATTTTTTAGAAAGAGCAAACCATTCTGCAATTCTACTTAATGTTTTTAAAAATCATCCCAATCTTATAGCACCATCTCATAAATATTTTAATTAAGTACCAGCAACATTACAATCAAGAGTTCATCATTTCTCCGACGTTTACCCTGATTTCATTCAGCCGGGGGTTTTTAAAACAATCGCTTTCGGATTCATTTCATGCAGAAACTCTTGCAAATGCAGTGTTTAATGTGATTCACCAGTTTGCTTATCGATTACCTGGAAAAAAATTTTTGACAATCATAAAAAATCTTATAAATTCTGATAGAACCAATGTTCATTACTGAACATATGTTCATTTATATTTTGGAAGCGCTTCATGTTCACCATTGAAAACATTGCTACGAATGCTACACAAAAATAAAGTAAAAAAACTGGATGACCGACAGCTATGGGAAAGCATCCGGAACAATGACAAATACTGCCTCTCGATTTTGTTTAGCCGCTACTATCCACGCTTGTTTAATTACGGTTATAAAATTGTAAACAGCGATGAGTTTATTAAAGATTGTATCCAGGAACTCTTTTTAACAATCTGGGAGCAGCGAAGAACTGTAAGCAGTATAGAAGCAGTAAATTCTTATCTGTTTATCTCTTTAAGGAGGCTGATATTTTATCATCTTCGGAAAAACAGAAATCAAACAAAAAGAAATACGGTTTTTGCCGAAGAAAATTATGATGAAGCACCTCATATTGAAACCAGAATCATTAACCGGGAATTTGAGCTTGAATTTAATCATCAGCTTAAAGAGGCACTGAGAGATTTATCAGACCGACAAAGAGAAATTATTGAATTGAAATATGCCGAAGGGTTATCCAATTCAGAAATCGCAAGCCTGTTGCAGATCAAGCGGCAAAGTGTGTATAATCATGTATCGGAAGCGATTAAACAGATTAAATATTTTGTGGAGAATACTTCTTCCTCCTATTCAGAACCGCATTATTCGATTTAATTTTACAATCCTTGATCTGGAATCTTCATGAAACTAACTGCCTCAATTTGGCTATTGCCGGCAATGTGTTCACTTCTTCTTTTTGGCAGTTTGCAGGCTCAGCCGGCAAATCAGCAGGATGAAATCCGGCTTATACTTCGCGGTGATGATATGGGAATTTCTCATTCATCAAATCAGGCAATTATAAAAGCGTACAAAGCCGGATTACAAAAAAGTGCCGAGGTGATTGTGAACGGCCCCTGGTTTCCGGAGGCGGCTCGTATGCTTAACGAACATCCGGAGCTGGATGTGGGTGTGCACCTGACACTGACCAGCGAATGGGAAAATCTGAAGTGGCGGCCGCTTTCCAGAAGTCCCGGACTTGCTGATTCTCTTGGCTATTTTTATCCATTTATCTGGCCTCATAAACACTATGGCGAATTCCATGCTTTACTGCCGCAAAACTGGACCATAGAAGAAGTGAAACGTGAACTGAGAATGCAGATTGAACTTGCAACCTCCACGATCAAGA
The DNA here is from genome assembly GCA_007131725.1 of Balneolaceae bacterium. Classification (GTDB taxonomy): domain Bacteria; phylum Bacteroidota; class Rhodothermia; order Balneolales; family Balneolaceae; genus Rhodohalobacter. Next base: position 746 of record SLPZ01000122.1, on the reverse strand, counting down.
ATGTTACTCACCTCAGCTATCACATGGGATTGAACAACATGGCGCCCGAAGTGAATGAGCTGACAAAAAAGCTTGCCGCTGAATATAATCTGAACATCGACCTTGAAGATTACAATTTTGAAAGGCTGAGCTTTGGAGAAACACTGACGGACGGAGAGAAAAAAGTAAACCGTTTGATTGAAATACTCGAAAACCTCGAACCTGGAAATTACATTCTTATCACCCATCCTGACCTGGACACGCCCGATACCCGTGCATTATTTCACACCGGATATGAAGATGTAGCCGGAGATCGCCAATCGGATACCGATATGCTAACGAGTTCCAGGCTGAAACAAGCCATCAAGCAACTTGGAATTCAAGTGATCAGTTATGCCGATTTGAAAGATTGACCACAAAAAAGACGCTGTCTGACTTTTCATGTATCTGTTTAGCGATTCAAAAGTGACCTTGAAGCGTCTGAAGCATAGCGTCCCGAAGCGTCGGGAAATCGTCACTGTTTAGACCTCAAGAGAACGCTCAAAGATCCCGACCGCCGTCGGGAACGCTTGAAGGTTCTATTTTCGCAAATCACATGCTTTCTCATCCTGCCACATAAAAATATACCTTACTGCCTCATATCCACTGTCAATTTGAGACTGGAGTAAACTTATAATTATTCCCGATCAAAGTTTCGAACGTTTCAAAAAATGCACCCGTTGCACCCCCGATTGTAAATATCGAGCCTTGATGTTGTGCACTCGCAT
>SLPZ01000086.1 GCA_007131725.1 Balneolaceae bacterium | reverse complement strand
CCTTGGCTACTCGACTAAGTAGTTCAGATAGATGTAGCCGATAATGCGGCGTTTCTTCCAGTGGCGAATAGGGCGAATCTCTAGGGTGGTTTTTGCCATTCGAAAGCATCGCTCAACGGCCATCAGGGATTTATATTGCTGTTGGATCTGCCCGGCATCTGCTGCCTGTCGGGATAGGTTGGTCTGCAGCAGATAGTAGTGGCCCATGGCATCGATGGGCTGGCCCGCCTGCCGGTCCAGGGTGAACCGCAGCCGCCAGCGGAGCGTGCCTTTGTCGTCACTGTACTGCTCAAAGTCAATTATCCACTGCCCGGTTTGTTTGTGGCGCTCCAGCAGCTTCATCGCCCGGTGGTAGAGCTTGTCGCGATTCTTGTTGCGGGGAGATCGCTCAATGGCCTTCAGCCCCTGGTACACCTTACGGCGGGCTCGTTGTCGGGAGGCGGCGTGGCGGTACAGCACGTAGCGCTGTTCGTTGCGTTCAAATTCGCTCATCATCTCCCCGATAAGATTGCCCGTCACGCAACCCAGATGCTTTCGAAGGATGGCGTGAAGGCCGGTCTGGCGCAGGTACCCCGCCACCAGGGCCGTCCCACCAACGGCATAGGTGTCGCCTACCTGCACAGAGATCTGCGCCTGTTGAAGATCGCCAGCGCGTTGCAAGGCCAGCCACTCTTCGGCGTCCAGGTGCTTGCTGCCGCCGTGGCGGTAAATCAGCGGCGCCCGCTCCAGTAGCGGAAGAGTTTCCAGGGTCTGAACCGTTCGATTGCGAGGTTTTCCAGTTTCGGGATCACGATAGGCTTCCACCAGCTTACGGTTGCGCCCATCTTTGCCTTTTCGGTTAACAGTAGAGGATTGAATGTACATAACACAATGATGCAGCTACAACCATCAAATACAACACCTAACACCACTTTTGCGGAATTTGAGCTAAATTACTTGCTTGTTATACGCAAAGGCTCTTTTTACCTTTTCACTTCTACCTTCTGCCTTTTTTATTCAACGTGGATATCTTTCAGCCTCATCTGGATGGTTCGGCGGCCGTTCCAGTAGTTTTCTTCCAGCACATAGGCGATATCGATTTTATCACGGTCGCAATTTCTGAGTTTTGGCTCGTATGCGTGCATATTAAAGCCGATGGCATCAAATACAGCAGAATCTCCTTTTCTCACTTTCATCTTCAGGTGGCCGTTCCCAACAATGGTTGGCACCCCTTCGATACAGACGTTTTTTGTCACAAATATCGGGCGCATATTTCCCGGGCCGAATGGCTCAAATTGAGTCAGCAATTTCCAGAATTTCATATTAACTCTGCTCAGATCCAGGTCACTTGAAATTTCAAGCTCGGGCATAAAATCATTGTCAGACAATGTAGAGCCTGCAATTCGGTTTATCCGCCGGCGAAACTCTTCCAGGTTTTCTATTTCCATGGTAAGGCCGGCAGCAAATTCGTGTCCCCCAAATTGGTCCAAAAGGTCATCACACTCTTTCAGGGCATCATAAATGTTGAAACCTTTAATGGAACGTGCCGACCCTTTAATTTTTCCATCCACAGTGCTCAGCATAATGGCGGGGCGGTAGTGGGCATCAACAAGTCGCGATGCAACAATCCCGATTACCCCAAGGTGCCAGTCGGGATCATGCAGAACCATAGCGGAAAGGTCATCAAGGTTGAAATTATTATCCAGCATATCCATAGCCTGGCTCATGGTTTCCGTATCGGCCGTACGTCTTGTTTTATTTATCGATTCAAGCTCTTTGGCATAACGTCTGGCCGATATTTTATCATCGGCAATCATCAGCTCTACGGCCGTTGTGGCATCACCCATTCGTCCGGCGGCGTTAATTCTCGGCCCGATGGAAAAAACAATACTTGACGTAGAAACTTTGCCAGGCGGAATTTTAATCAAATCAAGCAGTGCCCGGATACCAACTCTTGGGCTTGTGTTAATCAGGTCGAGGCCTTTTCTCATCAAAATCCGGTTTTCGTCAGTAATCGGCACAATATCGGATGCTATTGAGATGGCAACCAGGTCGAGAAACTTGTAAGGGAGAGAATCGGGCAGGCCCAGCTTTTTTGTGGTTCCCTGTAACAGTTTATAACCAACACCGGCTCCAGAAAGCCCGTCGAACGGATAGGAGCAGTCGGGACGTTTGGGATCCAGCACGGCAACGGCATCCGGAATCACATCTCCCACAGTATGATGATCGCAGATTATCAGGTCAATTCCCTGTTCTTTTGCATACTGCGCCTCCTCAATGGCGGTAATGCCGCAATCAACCGAAACGATCAGGTCGGCATTTTTTTCGATGGAAAATTCGATGCCGTCGGAGTTGATCCCGTATCCCTCTTTAAAGCGATGTGGAATATAATATTCAACATCGAGGCCAAAACTTTTAAGATACGTATAGAGCATGCTGACGGCTGTGGTACCGTCCACATCATAGTCGCCGTAAATTACCACTTTTTCTCTGTCCCGGATGGCTTTGGAGAGCCTGCATGCACCCTCCTCCATATCCTTCATCAAAAAAGGGTCATAAAGATTTTTTTGATCCGGCCTGAAAAAAGCCTTAGCAGATTCGAATGAATTGATTCCTCGTATAGCAAGCAGGTGTGCGATCTCGTCCGGAAGATTGAGCTCTTGCTTCAGGTTCCTGACAGACTCCTCCCCCGGGCCCTTTGCGTAAACCCATCGGTAAGACATGTTTTATGTTCTGTTTTGTTATCATTAAACAGGTACGGGAGTGTCACCTCAGCCATACCAAAACTCTAAAAATATCTATGCCCTGTCAGAATTACTAAATAGGCAACAAGCTATACTTCCATGTATTATAAAAAAGTGCAAAACAAATGTATAGAAGTTCTTTGCATGTTGCGAAAGTTTCTTTTGGAAACCCAATGCATATTTTGAGTTTGTATATGCAAATAATTTGCTTTGATGAAAGTTTAAGAAACAGGCTTTAATTCATTTTTGCTTTTAGCATCAATAAGTTATTATTTCAATATCAGAGCTGTCCACCTGTGCTCTTGGCAAAACATTTTAGAATTTAAATAAAATCTTAGTTTTTGAGGGCATTGGGCTGATGGTTTTGCATTTTTTCAAGGAGATCCCTCCACTCACTCCGTTCACTCGGTCTTTCAGTCATAGTATTCGGGAAGACAGGCAAAACGGGTGTAATCAGGCGGCGCAGATAAATCGCTGTATGCCAATATTCTTCATGCGCCGCTTATTGAATAAAATGAGTATCCGGTTTCTGTAACAATTAACACCAGTGATGCTTCAAGCCAGCATGCAGAGGCCAATCAAACTGCTTCGGCTGTTGATAGCGTCGGTTAAACTTCCAACAGAATTCGTTTAAATAATTCTGCAAATACTTCGAGCGAACATGGTGATAAATCCCCAACATCAGACGATTGGTATTACTAATAGCGATATGCAACCAGGAGAACAGATCGCCAACATCTTCCGGAGCGGCTCTGCTGGTGGTATGATGGGTTTCTACCAGCTGGCGATCCCCTGATAGCTGCTGTAACCGTTGGTATGCACAGTGGTATCACCATGCAACTTATTGTTAAACAACGAGTTTGCCTGATCGCCAGTGAGTCGGCCGACCACCTGCATGGCCAATCGACCGCACTTTCGCCCTCGTTTTGGGTTTTTGATGGCCGTTGGGCCGTCGGTAGGAGTGGATTCTACAGCCACCAACACACAGGCCTTGCCCGTGGTGCCCCGCCCGGCTTTGGTGGGCTTTGGATGTGGATCGCCAACGGTAAAATAGCTGTTATCCAGTTCAATATAGCCCGCCAGTCGGTAGCGGGCCTCCTGTTGGCCCATGGCACTTCGGATTTTATGCAGCATATCAGTAGTGTCCGGTTAAAGAGAATATTTTTCTGTTTAAATTATTGTGTAGCAATTGAATAAGGTGTTTTAAACTTTTTATTGACTTGAATTCATAACTCCATTCATTCGATCATAAACGG
>SLPZ01000177.1 GCA_007131725.1 Balneolaceae bacterium | reverse complement strand
TATCACCAAACCCAGGCTTTCGGGGCAAATCCGGTTTACAGGACGCCAGCACCGCGAAGTAAGACGGCCAAGGCCGGAGCACTACAGCATCTATAATCTGAGCGGCTGGCTGAAGCTTGCCCGTATGTCCGAAGAATCCGGTATCAGGCTTGATGAATATCCCGGTTTGCTGGCCGGCGACCTGAACGATGCCATTCACTATTTAATCGGGCTGATGCAGGACAAACACGTTGCCGGCCTTATTGATGAGTGGGACAGGACTGATACCGATAATTTATATTTAAACCTGCTGATGGATGCCTGGCATCTCTACAACAATCCTTTATACAAAATAGAAGCCATTAAAATATTTCAGGAAATACAGGCTGATGGAGTCCCCATTTTAACACCAAAAAATTTATCAGAAATGAGCCTGTGGTTATCCGGCGAATTTTTAACTGCAGACGGCGCTGGATTTATTCATGATGAATTTGCAAAATTTGATTACCATAACAAGAACTGATCATCCAAAACAATTAAAGAAAATGTACTTTTTTAAAATATCACTGCTTCCCATACTCGCTATTTTCCTAATAACTGCCTGCTCTGATGCAGAGTCAACCAATGCTGACAGTGAAATTGAAGAGTGGGTTGAACTTTTTAACGGCGAAAATCTTGATGGCTGGGATTTAAAAATCAGAGGGTATGAACTCAACGAAAATTTCGCAAATACATTCCGTGTTGAAAACGGCCTGATGAAAGTCCGCTACGATGGTTATGAGGCTTTTGATCAGAAATTTGGCCACATCTTTTATGAAGAGCCATTCTCCTACTACCGGCTGAGGGTTGAATACAGGTTTGTGGGTGAACAGGCAACAAACGGCCCTGGATGGGCATTTATGAATAACGGTATTATGTTTCATTCCCAATCTGCAGAATCGATGGATATTGATCAAGACTTTCCAACATCCATAGAATTTCAGCTTTTGGGCGGTGATGGTGAAAATGAACGGCCAAACGGAAGTATTTGTACTCCCGGCACGCATGTAGTGGTAGACGGTGAACTCATAACCGATCACTGTATCAATTCCGGCGGTCCTACTCATCACGGCGACCAGTGGGTTACGGCTGAACTTGTGGCATATGGCGATTCGCTGATTCAGCACATTTTGAATGATGAAATTGTGATGGAATACACTCAGCCACAGCTCGAAGACGGTACGCCGCTAACAGGAGGTTACATTGCTCTTCAAAGCGAGAGCCATCCAACCGATTTTCGTACAATAGAAATTTTGAACCTGGAAGGCTGCATGGATCCGGAAGCCAATAATTACAAATCCTATTTCGTAAAAGATAGCCCTGATGAATGTGTTTATGATTGATTTTTTGTGAAATAATCTCCAAATAAATCTTCAATTCTCATTTAAATATGCACTTCCATTCCTAATGTAGATTTTTTTGCATTGATAACTCAATGTTTACATAAAACTTACTTTAACATTAAAAAATTATCACCTTAATTTTCTATGATTTTTTATTAAATAAATAAGTTTTATGTAAATTACTTTAACACAAAGGGATTTTGCGATCGTAGCCGGGGCCGGTTTCAGCAAAAATAACTGACCTCATGAAAATAAATCAGGGTTTAAAAAAACTGCAGTCTTCAAGCCAGACTGAGGATTATTATTCTTCTATGGAAAGTAATAATCATTCACCAGGGGATATTGATAGTTGGCCGCAAAGTTTTAAAACAGCTCTTAGTTTAGTTATCAATAATCCATCTCCTGTATTTCTGATCTGGAGTAAGGATTTGTACACATTCCCCAATGAAAAATTCCTTGAGAACTACTCATCAAAAAAAGATGTCAATGAAATAAAGGGTGCAACAGCGGATCTTGCAATCCCCGAATTTTGGAATCACATCAAAGGTGATGTGATGAATTTGTTTAAGCACGGCAGGGCTTTTCAGAAAACGGTTTATTTAGACAGTTTTGGCCACCCCGATGCCGATTATTACAATATGCTCTCTCTCAATGCAATTCCTGTCCCTCTGGAAGATGAAAATATTGGCGGGGTGATGATTACCTGCATGGACGTTAAGCCAAATTACATGATGGCGAATGAACTGAAAGAGAGAATGAAAGAACAGGAGTTAATTCAAAAATTATCATTTCTTCAGGAAGACAGCTCCACAATTGAGGATTTTCTTTCCAAACTAACCGGCCTGATTCCACCGGCCATGCAGTTTCCGAATATTGCTGAAGTTTCTGTTGAGTTTGGTGATAAAGTTTTTAGATCGGAAAATTTTGATGATTGTAAATCCACCGTTTTTACTGTTACACAGCCTACTTCAAAAAACGAAATTGTGATAAAAGTTGGCTATACACAGGAAACCTCGCATGCCACTATAAACAGTGTTTTTGTTCAAAAAGAGAAAAATTTAGTTGAAACTCTCGCCGGCCAGGCCGCCCTGATCATTGACAGGCAATTTGCCAAACAGGATGTTCAAAAACTGAACTCTGAATTTAATCAGTTGCTTTCAGCTATTCCCGGCGGGCTTCTTATTCTGAACAGCGACTGGAAAATTACTCTGATTAATGAGAAAGCTGAAGAACTTCTCAATAAAAAACAAAATGATGTAATTGAACAAACATTCTGGAAAGTTTTTCCCAAAATCCGAAGTTCGAAATTATTACAAGCTTACCGAAAAGCTGTAAACAAAAATAAAACGGTTAGCGAAGTTGAGTTTATCCCTTCACTCGGTAAATGGTTTGATGTCTCCATTCAACCCGCAGAAAATGGTATTTCGGTTTATTTTGATGACATATCTGATGAATTGACTGAGCAAAAAAAATCGGAAGACCTCTCAACCATTCTGGACGAAATACGCAATGGCGTAATGGTTACAAATGAGGAAAACAGGATTGAATGGGTCAATAATGCTTTCGCAAAAATAACCGGATTTTCACAATCAGAAGCAGCCGGAAAAACTCTGGAAATGCTGCTAATCGGGCCTGATACCGATCTTGAAGTTACAGAACAGCTTTCTGAAAGTATTAAGCAGCAGCAATTATTCTCAGGGCAAATTTTAAGCTACACTAAGAAAGGCGAAGAAATCTGGCTGAAGCTGAATGTGATTCCAGCATTTGATAATAATGGTAAACTAAAACAATTTATTACCATTTTAGAAGACATCAGCAGGCAAAAGCAGCTTGACGATCTGCTTAAAAAAGTGCAGCAGATGGCAAAAGTTGGCGGATGGGATTATGAAATGGCCGGCAATAAATGGACCCGCGCAATTGAAAGAGCCGATTATCCTGACAATAATTTTGTTCGTGTTTTTGACAGTATCCCGGATATTGAGCAAAGAAGTTTGCTTGAGAGCCGCTATAACCAAAACCGTAAATTAATTGAAGCATTCCTGGATCAAACCGATATCGCCATCTGGATTACCGACAGCGATAATAAACTTCTGTTTTTGAATAATAAATCGAGAAAGATTTTTGGTATCCATGATGAAGAATTAGACGGAAAATCCATTTCTGCCATCCTTGATGGCGAAATTGCTGGCCGGTTCAGAGAATCTGTCAACAGGGTAATTGAATCATCGGAACCTATTTCTTTTGAAGATTCTATTGTATCCGGCAAACCGGAAGAGGTTTATCTTACCTTCGTTTGTTCATTAACTCCAAATTCTAAAAAAGAAAATGCAGTTATAGCCGCTTCCATAAATATTACTGAGTTTAAAAGAAGAGAAAAGGAGCTAAATGACACTGTAAAAGACCACGAAACCAAATTAGCTGAAATCCATCACAGGGTAAAAAATAATCTTGCCGTTGTTTCCGGTTTGATGCAGCTTCAATCATTTAATACGGATATAGAAGAGTTAGCTGATCTGCTGAATGTTAGCATCAGCCGCATTCGATCAATTGCGGGTATTCACGAACAGCTTTATCAGTCCGAGAGCTATTCGAAAATTGACCTTTCCAAGAGCTTAAAACGGCTGGTAAATGAAGTTATCGCTACCATGG
>SLPZ01000303.1 GCA_007131725.1 Balneolaceae bacterium | reverse complement strand
GAATTGTTGTGATAAGTCAGCACCTGGTGGCCGTCGAACCGGTTTTCTGCTGCATGCATGTCGATCTCCATCTCATACTCTACAGCCTGCTGCCAGTACCCGGCACGTTGTGCTTCGGTTTGCAATGGAGTAAAAATTAAAAAAACAAGCAAGGCACAAAACCCAATGGCACAAGCGAGACGCTTGCGCCAGGCAGTGGGACGCTTGCGCCGGGCAGTAACTATTTTCATCATAACAGGATTTTTTAAAATGTAGTGCGGCTTGCAAAGGCGCGGCTCAAAGTAGCTTCGTCGATATATTCAAGTTCGGTGCCCATCGGGATGCCGTAGGCTATGCGGGTAACCTCTACTTCGTAATTCATTAGCAGCTTGTTGATGTAGTAGGATGTTGCTTCACCCTCAGAGTCGGGGTTGAGTGCGAGAATGACTTCACGGATTTCTTCGCCGCCGTCAGAGATGCGCTGCAAAAGTTCTTTGATGCGGATATTGTCGGGGCCGATATTGTCCATCGGCGAGATGGTGCCTCCCAAAACGTGATACCTTCCGCGAAACTCATTGGTTTTTTCGATGATGTACACATCCTGAAATTCTTCCACCACGCAAATTACACCGTTCATCCGTTTGTGATTGCTGCAGATTGCGCATGGATCCGTATCGGTGATGGTACCGCAAACCGAACAACGGGCAACTGATTTTTTTAATTGAATCAGGGCATCAGACAGGGTGGCAACATTTTCGTCTGTCTGTTTCAGGAGATGGATGGCAATTCTTTGAGCAGATTTACGGCCGGTTCCCGGCAGTTTTGCCAATTCTTCAATCGCCCGTTCAAGGGCTTCGGAGGTTATTTGCATTTACACTAAATTGTTGAATTTGGAATGATGATTGATGAATTGAAGGCTGTAGTTATTAAAAATACTACTAAATCATAGTTGCCGGTAGTTGGCAGTAGACAGTTTACAGTTGACAAACCACATTATTTGATTTATTTGAAGATTAACAATTTGTTTTTATTTGTTTTGAAAGGTTATAAACTGCCCAAAGTTATTCAAAAGAGTTGTCAACTGTAAACTGCCTACTGCAATTGATAGTATCTATCTTACTACTTCACTCTATTATGCTCACAAACTTTCTTGTAGTACCCAAAACTTAGAGCCCGAGTTTACTCATATCCATGCCGGGAATTCCGCCGCCGGGAAGTATATCTTTGTAAACCTCCTGAATTTTATCTTTGGCTGCCTCTTCGGCTTTTTGCAGTGCTTTGTTCACACCGGCCACTACCAGGTCTTCAATCATTTCTTTGTCGTCAGGATCAATTACATCGTTGTCCAGCTCAATAGAGAGAATTTCGCGTTTCCCATTGGCTTTGACTTTCACCATACCGCCGCCTGCTTCAGCTTCAACGATTACTTCTGTTAGACGATCCTGTGCTTCTTTCATTTTTGCCTGCATGTCTGAAATTTTTCCAAACATGTCGGCCATATTAAATTGACTCATACTATAATGTTTTATGTTAAAATCTTAGAAACCATGGAAGTTAGTTTTCCATGCATTAATATTCCAATTCGGCTCCAAAAAGTTCCACAATTGTGCGTAAATGTGCATCTTTCTTTTGCAGCTCCCTGAACCGGTCGTAAGGACTCAACGTGCGAGACGTCTCCTTATTCCCGCGCTCTACAACGCATTTAAACCGGATGTGTATTCCGGTAAACTGTTTCAGCAGTCCTGAGAGCTTCTGCCCATTCTCCTCTACAATATTCGACGCGAATACATTATTTACCGAAAGCACAAGTTCGGTTCCCTTCAGCTCTTTTAGTCGAACATTTTCAAGCTGGTGGAAGAGCGTTTTTGTGCCATTTTCTTTTAACAAGTCCAGGAATTGATCCCAGCAGTTTTCGATATCCTCAATTCCATTGAGTTTAATTTTTTCTTTTCTCTTTTCTGCTGTTCCCTCTTCTTCCGCCCCATTCGGCGAACTGATTCCTTTAGAAAATCCAAGGCTTGGTTTGCCCATCAAAAATTCATCAAAGTCTTCCTCCTCAGCATCTTTTCTCTCTTCTACAACAACTGGTTCAGGAGTTTTCGGGCTGGACTTTTCCTCCGGGCTGCCTGCGGCGGGCTGTCCGCTTTCGGGTTGATCTTGATCACTTTTCTCCGAAAATCCGGTTTTCGGCTCTTCTGGTGATGTTTTCTGATTGGATTTACTGCTTATTTCCGGCTCATGCCGATTCGCGGGGTTTTTTTTTAACTCTTGCAGGCCGTCCAGCAATTCCGACAACTCTTTAGCGCGTGTCATGTGAATCAGCTTCAACACCAGGATTTCGAAATGTACCCTCGGCTGCTGAACGTCTCGTATTTTAATTTGGGCTTCGCTCACCAGGTGCAAAATTCGCATCAGGTCGTCTTCCGAAAATTGTTCTGCCACCTGCTTGTAGCGCTGTTTTGTGTCTTCGGTAGCCTCAACAAGATGCATGCTACTCTTCTGTTTTGCCACATATAAATTCCGGATATGTACAGTTAACGAAACCAGAAATTCCTGAATATCCACACCATCTTTCAGCAGGCGGTCAATCAGCAGCATTCCGGTTTGTGAGTCTTGGCCGGCAACGGCATCGGTAAATTCAAACAGTTCCTGATTCCCGACAATATTCAGTGCCTGAACAAGCTGATCGTACCGGATGGTGGTTCCGCAAAATGCAATAGCCTGATCCATCAGCCCGAGGGCATCCCGAAGAGCGCCATCCGCTTTTTTGGCGATGGTGTGAAGCGATTCATCATCAATCGTGATGCTTTCTTCACTACAGATTTTTTTAAGCCGGACGACGATTTCATCAACGCTGATTCGTTTAAAATCGAACCGCTGTACACGGGATAAAATCGTGGGCAATACTTTGTGAGGCTCAGTGGTGGCAAAAATAAAGATGGCGTGCGCCGGAGGCTCTTCCAGGGTTTTCAGCAGGGCGTTAAAAGCCTGCTTGCTGAGCATGTGAACCTCATCAATAATAAAAATTTTATACTTGCCGCTTTGAGGCGGCACCCGCACAATCTCCCTGAGATGGTGAACATCCTCCACCTTGTTATTCGAGGCGGCATCAATTTCCACGACGTTCAGTGTCTGGCTGAGCGCCTCACCATCAACTGATTCATCAATATTGTTGATGGTACGGGCAAGCACCCTGGCTACGGTGGTTTTGCCTACACCCCTGGGACCGCTGAACATGTATGCATGCGAAATTCTGCCCTGTTTGATGGCATTTTTTAACGTACTGACTACATGCTCCTGGGAAACAACATCATCGAAAGATTGCGGGCGGTATTTGCGGGTTAGTGCCCGGTATGTGTTAGCCATAGATAATTCAGATTCAGAAAATGTTCTTAAAACCTTGATTCGTAAAGGTACAAAAAATGAAGATGCTTTTTTGAACCTTTCCATGATTTTTTGATATATGTTCAGCCACCCTGAAACGTTTTTTTGATGAGCTGCTAATTCTTACCGTTCAAAGTTTCATTCAGTAAAACAATAAAAGATTTAAGTTTTCGTGTCAGATATCCGTTGTTTTTTTTAAAGAATCCGTTAATTTGGAAGTTCTGATGTTTTTCACCAAATCAATCATATCATTACAGTCTGTTATTATCTGCCTGTTCATTATAGCACAGACACTAACGGCACAGCCACAACGGGCTTACGAACGCGGGCTTGAAGAGCTTTACCGCGGCAACACAACTCAAGCCCTCGATATCTGGTATTCCGCTTATGATCAGCCGGGCGGTGTGGATTCCCGGATCGGGTTTGAATATATCAGGGTTGTTACCGAAAACAGGTTGCGAAGTTATTACGAGCCCGCCTCCGAACTTTACTTCAGGGCTTTAACCGATGTTGAAGGAAGCAACAGCCGTGTTGCACTCCGCCAGGAAATTGAACGAATGAGTCCAATCATCGGCGAAGGAATTTACCGGCAGTGGATGGACTGGTGGAATGAACGAAATCCCGAGCTGGGCACCGATATGCGCGGATATTGGGTGCAGCAGGATCCCACACCGGCTCAAACCGTAAACGAACGGCTTATTGAGCACTGGGAACGTATTGCTACGGCCAAAAACAGGTTCACCAAAAATAATAACACCGTTTATGGCACCGACGACCGTGCCCTCATCTACATCCGATACGGAGAACCCGACCGCAGAAACAGCGGAATTCTGACACTTCAAAGTGCCAACATTAAACCCTGGCTGAGTAGACAACTGTTGCAGGAACAAATCAGGGAAGATGAAAGAGATGGCCGTGATGCAGATTCAGCAACAGATGAAGACGCCTTCAGGCGCTTACAAAATGCGATGTACCATTTTCACCGCTATCCTGAATACGAAGTGTGGTTTTATGAATCTCTAACCGATACCCAGCGAGAACCCACCCTATTTTTATTCGGAACCGATGTGCGGAATGATGAATTCCGGCTGCAAACCAGCCTCGAAGATTTTATACCCGAACGGGCCTATCACACCGAACGCGACAGGGGTGAAGATGCGCTTGAATTTACCCGAGCCGGCATCACGCCCGCTTTAATGCTGCAATTGCTTTATTACGAACAGCTTGCCCAGGTAGATCCATTTTTTGAAACCCGGCTAAATGATTTGCGGGACAGGATTCTGGATCAGGGGCTGGATGTGTACAGAAACCTGGATATCTCGTTCCGCTCAGAATCCTCAGAACTCGTTCAGAAGAGAGCCATTCGTGCGCCCCGGGAAAAGTCAACTTATCAGGATATGATTCCAAGAATCCCGGTTCATGTTTATCAATACCGGTTTCTGAATGAGGATCTGGAACCTTACATTTTAACCTATCTCGAAAGTTTTTCACAAGAAGCTTTTTTGATTGATTACCACCGGAGCAACGGCAGAAATAACGACAGCGATATTTATCCCGGCCTGAACGTACTTGAAGAATTCACTTATTATGAATTGCTGCACCATATGCAGACCTACGACGGCCAGTGGCGAACCATTGATGCACACCAGGATGAGCCCCCTCTGATTATTACGTTTGATGAAAATACCGCCAATTCCAATTCCGTTTTTATTACTCCCCACGAACGGCGTTCACAACAATCCATTTCAGTGGTTTTACTGAACCGCGATCCGGATTCCCGTGCCCTGCAGGAAACACCCTTTTCTGAGGCCACAAGAGGATGGAACAAATTGCAATACCGTCAGCCGCCGCCATTAAGAAGCCACACCGATTCGCTCGAAGTGGCAGACCTGATTCTGGGATACCCCGATGATGAACATCAAACCGAACCGTTTAATTTTCGGGTAGCCAATAACCAGATCATCCCTTTTGGTGAAACTCTGTTACTGCACTTTGAAGTGTACAACCTGGAGCGGATGCCCAACGACTTCACCCAGTTTGAACTTACCTACCGGATTTTTCCGGTTGATGAGGAGGGAAATGTTCTGACGGATCAGACTGAATTTATCCTGACTCTGAATTTCACTAACGAAGATCGCCGGGTTGTTGAAGATCTTGAGATCGAAACCGCCGAACTGCTTCCCGGTTTGTACGAATTGGTGGTTTATATTCAGGACACGGTTACCGAACAAAGCAGAGAGAGGCGTATCAGGTTCGAGGTGATTGAATAGTTCTCAAAAAACCATCAACAAGCTGTCTTGCACCCATCCGTACATTCCGTTTTCAAGGCGAATGTATTTCCAGTCGGGATGTTCTTCACTCTCTTTAAAATCTACCCGCATGGTATAGCCTTCGTACGCTATGCTCACCACGGCCGCCTCCTCACGGGGAAGTTCATACACCGTGCCCTGTCTTTCCACCATCACACCGGTGCCATATCTGTTTTGCTGATAATTCACGATTATCGAAAACAGAAAAAACAATACACACAAAATCAGGGATGATGATGCTGAATATCTCAACAGTTTTTGCAGCCCTTTCCGGAACCACGACCAGATCAGAATCGCAATTCCGCAATACAGGAAAAACAGGGCTATAAACACCAGCCCGCTCACTCCAAAACGGTCTCCCAGAAATTCGAAAAAACGATCCCAGGGCAGTGGTGGAAGTACGGCTGACTGCCTTGCAAACCTGTTATTCACATACTCCAGCGATTCTTTTGCAAATTCTTCTGTCTCTTTGAACTGGCTGGCTTTCAGCAGATAAAATTTTGACACTCCGAGCGAATCGAGCTGTGAATATGCAATTCCCAGGTTCAGCCAAAGTGCTCCCGACTCATAACCTTCATCAGCAATAGACTTGTAGAGCTGAATTGCATCCTGGTACCTGCTTTCCTCAAGCAGTGCGTTCGCCTCATCAAACCGGGATTGCTGAGCGGTGAGATCAGTTGCGGAAAATATCAAAAATACAATCAGACTCAGAAATGTGTACCTTCTCAAAGCTGCTCCTTCAATTCAGATATCAGTTTTTCGGTTTTAATGATGTCTGACCGGAAATCTTCCCGGGTGCCTGAAGGGGCGTAGCTGATGGTTGCACATTTATCCAGAATATTCCGGAGTCTTTTCATGAGATCTGCATTGACTCCGTGCTCTTTCACTTTTTCGAGTAGTTCCTGATCGGATAACCCGGCTTCGGGAAGGCTCAGCTTGTCAGTCAAGTACCCAAAAACGGCTTTATGAAGTGTATTGTAAATTTCTTTTGGCTTGTCTTCATTAACAATACTCCGGGCATAAGTAAACCTGTCCTGGACCAGTTGCTCTGCATAATGAACTCTTGCAAACTGCCTGTCGCTGTGCAGCCGTAAATCAAATTTTCTTTTCTGATGTGCGGCAATCAATGCAGCAACCGGGATTAGAACAAGAAGCCAGAACCAAAATGATCTGAACACTGAGCCGGCCGGTTCGCTATTCGTCCAGACAGCCAGGCCTGTCACCGGTTTCAACTGAACGGTTCTGAGATCCGCCGCTGTGAATTGATTATTAACTGCCGGAAGTGCCTCAAATTCAATAGCGGGCAAATCAACATAACGGTATCTGCGGTTTTGCGGATTAAAGACGGCAATCCGCTCTGCAGGAATTCGATAGGTTCCGGGCGCCCTCGGAGCCAGCAATTCTGTGAACGTTTTATCACCGCGAATAGCAAGGCCGCGCCGCTCAACATTGCTGTTTTCCTGTGGCGTGAAAAGTTCAATGCCATCGGGCATGCTGTACTGAGGCCTGCGCACCAGGGGAATATTTCCCACGCCTTCAACCTTAGTTATCAGTTCGATGGTTTCACCGGTCACAACTTCGCTTTTTGATAAGCTGCGTTCAACTCTCAGATCACCCACAGCATTCATCATGGTTGCATTGCTTGCCTCGGGAAGCGGGCTCACATTCAGTACAACCGGCTCCGATTCGAGAGAAACCCTCCGCTGATTGGAACTCGATCCAAAAAAGCTGCCAAACGGATCGTTACGGGACGCCTGTGTACGGATTCCCACATTAATCGGAAAACCAGACAGCGTAAGTTCACCGCTTCGGTTTGGGAACAGGGCATAGCGCATCAGCGTTGCCGAGCGGTATCGCACACCATCGATAATCACCGATTCGGCCTGCGGCTGCCTGATATTTTGAAGCTCTTCTTTCCAGAAGCCATCGGTGCGCCATCCGGCCGTAGGCTGAAAAGAGGTTACTTCAATTCCCTGCCTGAAAAACAGCACAACACTCGCCACAATCTGCTGTCCGGGAACCGGGTTTGATTCATCAACCTGTACCTCAAGATAAATTTCCGGCCGCTGCCTGCTACCGTCCTGCGAAGACCGCCCCTGTTCAATAACTTCCACCCGGATCGGGTTCGTTTGCCGCTCTTCACCGTCAATTTCAATGGAGATGGGCGGGATGGTGTACTCTCCTGTTTCCCGGGCAATCACCGAAAAATTGTATGTGGTTGTCGTGGTGGTTTGCCCGTTAACAATAGAAATGCTTGTGCTGCGTGACGGCGTTGAAGACAAAACCCGCATTCCTTCAAGTTCGGGCAGCACCGGCAGAGATACATTCCGCATAGAAGAACCGGCAACCTCAACACTAATTGTAAACTGCTCGCCGACAAAAACCTGGTTTTCTGATACGGTGGCTTCGAGCTGAAAATCCTGCGCCTGGCTGTCCTCAATTAATGAAAACAGAATCAGGGGAAAGAGCAGCAATACCAGCGGAAGCGAAACTATATTACCAATCCTTCTCATTTCGGGTTTGTGTTTCTGATGATTCTTTTTTTCTGTTTTCAAGCAGTTCGCGTTCGAGCTGTTCCAAAGCGTCCAGAATATTTTCAGCCTCTTCGCGGGACATGGTTTGAGTACGTGGTTCCTGCTCGGTATCTCCTTCATCTTGCTGCATTTGTGGCGGCTGCTGTCCGCTATCGGGATCCTGCCCCTGATCCTGCTGGTCATCCTGCTGCTGTTGCTGGTCATTCTGCTGATCGTCATCACCCTGGTCCTGCTCTTCGGGCTGAGGCTCATCCTGCTGCTCCTGTTGCTGCATCATTCGCCGGGCAAGTTCATAATTGAACCTGGCGTCGTCATCATCCGGATTATTGATCAGCGCCTCACGGAAATGGTTCAGTGCCTCATCATACATCTGCTGATCAGCCAGCATTCTGCCTTTATTATAGTCGGCCAGCGACTGTTCTGCAGAAGATTCAACAAGATTTTTATAGCGGTTGTACGCCTCCATGGCTTCTTCAATCTGCCCCAGCTCATAAAGTGATTTGCCCATGTTAAAATGGAGGCGGGCATTTTCAGGATCCTGCTCAATAGCCTGGCGATATAACTGGACCGCCTCGCGATAATCACCCCGATTAAAGGCTTCATTGGCTTTTCGGCCATCGTTCAGAGCAGATGCCGTTAAAAATAGAAATAGTAAGAGGAACGTAATAATTCTCATGGTTTATAAACGCATCATTTGATGATATTATCCCGGTAAATAACGTACTTCAATGTAAATGATTATTTTCTGATTAATCCCTTTTATTCAGCCAAAGCAAGGGTTTCATCATCCAGTTTTAAATTGGTAAAAATATTGGAAACGTCGTCGTTATCGTCAAACTTGTCCATCAGGTTCAGGTTTTTTTTCGCCGTTTCCGGATCGGCTGCCACTTCCGTCATTGGAATTCGAATCAGTTCGGCAGATTCGATATCCACACCCTGCTCTTCGAGATTTTTTCGGACGGCAAACAGATCCTCACGGGCAGTAAAAATCTCAAAAAAATCATCCACAAGCTCTACATCTTCGGCGCCGGCATCGATCGCCATCAGCATGAACTCTTCATCATCCAGGCCGTCACTGTTCACTTTGATTGATCCCTTCTGCTCAAACAAATAGGCAACGGAGCCGTCGGTTCCCAAATTACCTCCATGTTTGGTAAACAGATGTCGGATTTCGCCCACCGTTCTGTTCAGGTTGTTGCTTGTGGCTTCAATAAAATAGGCAATTCCGCCGGGGCCATAACCCTCATAAGTCACCTCTTCATAATTGCCTGAGCCGTCGTCCAGCTCGCCGGTGCCTTTTTTGATGGCCCGCTCAATGTTGTCTTTCGGCAGATTGACCGCTTTTGCATTTTCGATGGCCAGTGAAAGCCTCGGGTTTGATGCTGGATCACCCCCGCCATCACGAGCGGCAACGGTAATTTCACGGATATGCTTTGTAAAAGCTTTGGCACGCTTGGCATCTTCGCGTGCCTTTTTGTGTTTGATATTAGCCCATTTGGAATGTCCTGCCATGATGATAAAACAGTTTCTTGTATTGATTAAATCCGTGCTAAAGATAAGGGAAAAGAGAAATTTCCCCTAACTGTGAAAAAACGGTTTTTTTGCATCCGGATTGTGAAGAATTTTTGATAAAACAATCAGCAGGCTTTGTTGGCCTCACGAGAATTCACGCACCTGAATAATGCGGAGCCCAGTCTGTACGGTAAAAACAACATCAATCCGGAAAATTTCTCTCCCTATCCCAAAAACCTGATGATTGCCCGTTTCTTCAAAGAGATCGGCCGGGTTGACGAGCTGGGTTCCGGTATACGAAACACGTACAAATATTGCGGTTATGCCTGACAAAAAGCATAAGCGGGTTATTCATTAGATGAAACCCCAAATCACCAAACCTGAAGATCGTTTTATCACAATATTACAGTACACAAACCGCATTTTTTGTAATATTCAGGAATCAAAATTTTCTGTTTGCTGTTTTATATGTTATTCTTTGAATAATCTAAATTCACTGATTTAATTTCGGAACTGAATAAATGAATATCGGAATTGTATGTTATCCCACATTTGGCGGAAGCGGTGTGGTGGCTACTGAACTTGCCAAAGGGCTTGCCAACAGGGGGCACAAAATTCACATTTTGAGTTATTCCAGGCCGGCAAGGCTCGATTCGTTCCGAACGGATATCTCCTATCATGAAGTGGATCTGAGCACCTATCCCCTGTTTGAATATCCGCCTTACGACCTGGCCCTGGCCAACCTGATGGTTAATCTCATCCAATTTGAAAAGCTGGATCTTATGCATGTGCATTACGCCATTCCGCATGCAACCAGTGCATACCTTGCCAAACAGATTTTAAACAGTAAAGCATCAAATATTCCCGTCATTACCACACTTCACGGAACCGATATTACACTGATCGGGAGCGATCCCACCTACAAGCAGGTTGTGGATTTTTCCATAAATCAAAGTGACGGTGTAACTGCCGTATCTGAATATTTGAAAAATGAAACCTACCGGCTGTTTGATATCACCAAAGAAATCAGGGTATTGCCCAACTTCATCGATCTCGACCGGTTCAAAAAATCAAAAAAAGAGCACTTCAAAAAAGCAATTTGTCCCGATGGTGAAAAAATCATCACTCATGTTTCTAACTTCCGGGAAGTAAAACGTGTGCCCGATGTAGTTGAAGTATTTAGCCGGGTTCTGAAAAACGGCGTGAAAGCCAAACTGCTTATGGTTGGCGACGGCCCCGACCGCTCAAAAGCAGAACAGAAATGCAGGGAATTAAAAATTTGCAATCATGTGCGCTTCCTCGGAAAACAGGAGCAGGTTGAAGAAGTGCTTTCCATCTCCGACCTGTTTATGATTCCTTCGGGCAGCGAGACATTCGGGCTGGCTGCGCTTGAGGCTATGAGCTGCAGCGTACCGGTTATCAGCTCCAATATCGGCGGCCTTCCGGAGGTAAACATTCACGGAGAAACAGGCTTTATTTGCGAACTGGCCGATGTGGAATGCATGGGGCAGCGAGCTACCGAAATTCTGACTGATGAAGAACTGCACTCTAAGATGGCCAATGCTGCACGGAAGCGGGCCGAGCTGTTTGAAATGGATAAAATCGTCACCGATTACGAAAAATACTACGAAGAGATCAGGCAGGGAATGAGTTAAATTCCGGCAGATCATTCACCGGTTTTCAGGCGGAATTGAAAAAAAAGATAAAAGCCCTGAAAATTCATCCGGAAGTTTTGGATATTCTGGCATCAAAATTTTTAACCACGATGCCAAATTATGCTAAAATACACGATTTTTGCTCCGCTTGCGGGGCTGCTTACCTCTGCAATTTTGTTAACCGGTGCTCTCCAGGCGCAACAGGCGCCCAACTTTGAACTTGCCGAACGCTTTACTGCCGATAACATGCAAAATATGACCGGCAGCACTTTTTTGAATGCCCGGTGGATTGAAGATAAAGACCGCTTCTGGTACGAATGGGAGGATCCCAGCGGCAAACGATGGATTTATGTAGACGCCGATGAAGAGATTATGAGGCCGCTTTTTGATCGCGACGAAATGGCCGCACAGCTCTCCGAAACCTTTAGCCGGGGATTTAACGCTAAAGATCTCGAAATCGAAGATTTTGATTACGATACCGACCGGCAGCTATTCACTTTTCATGTAGACAGTATCGAATTCAAATATCACATCGACCGTGATGAGCTGGTGAAAGGAGATTCGCTGGATACCGAAAAAGATGAACCCTGGGCTACCTACTCGCCCGACAGTACCTGGATTGCTTTTGCCCGGGAGCACGACCTTTACATTATGAGGACTGATGATCCCGACAGCACGGAAATCAGGCTTACGGATGACGGCGAGCGCTGGTACAGTTTCCAGGCCGACCACGGTGACACTACTACAACCGAACGTCTCCGTTCAAGGGCTGTATGGTTCGAGGATGAACAAAAACTGTATGTAAAACGCCAGGATTGGCGTGATGTGGATGAGCTCTGGGTGATCAATACGGTGGCCAATCCGCGTCCTGAACTTGAAACTTACAAGTACAACATGCCGGGTGAAAACAACCACTACCAGGATGAAATACTGGTATTTGATGTAGAAACCCTGGAACACGTGAGGCTCGATACCGATAAATGGCCCGATCAATCGCTTGGAGGTGTCTATTTCAGCGGAGGCGGAATTTATATGTCTGAAGATTCGGACTATCTCTGGATTTTGCGCCGGAATCGCACCTGGGATGAAATTGACGTGGTAAAAGCCGACACGAAAACCGGCGAATCCGAAGTGCTCTGGTCCGAAACCAGCAAACCCTATTTTAATGTGATGAACTCGTACCTGGGCGTCATCAACAATGGTGAAGAGTATATATGGTGGAGTGAGCGCACCGGCTGGGGGCAGCTTTACCGATACGACAGTGAAGGCAACCTGGTGAACCGAATCACAGATGGCCATTTTATGGTGGGCAGCGTTGCGGCGATCGACACTACGGCTCAAACCATTTATTACGAGGGGTTTGGCAAAGAAGAAGGGCGAAATCCTTTTAACGCCCACTACTATAAAGTAGAATTTGACGGCTCCGGCCAGCAGCTACTTACACCCGAAAATGCCAACCACTCCTTCAGCATGAACGACACCCGTAATTTCTTCGTCCAGAACTATTCCCGCCCCGACCAGCCGACAAAAGCCGTGTTGCGGGATGCTGACGGCGATATCATTTTTGAACTCGAAGAAACCGATCTCACCCGGATGAAAGAAGCGGGCTACAATCTGCCGGAGAAATTCAGTGTTAAAGCTAAAGACGGCACCACCGACCTGTACGGAGTTATGTGGAAACCGGCTGATTTTGACCCGGAGAAAAAATATCCGATCATCTCTTACGTCTATCCCGGCCCGCAGGTGGAACCCTATCCCAGGACATTCTCGATCGGCGGAACGGCTGCACGCGCCCATTCACTGTCACAGGTCGGATTTGTTGTGGTGGCGATGGGCAACCGCGGAGGCAGTCCTCTGCGCGAAAAATGGTATCACAATTACGGATATGGAAACCTGCGAGACTATGCCCTGGCCGACAACCGCTACGGTATTGAACAGCTTGCCGCCGTGCGCCCCTATATCGACCTCGATAAAGTGGGAATTTACGGACACTCGGGCGGAGGTTTTATGAGTACGGCCGCGCTGCTCACATATCCAGAATTCTTTAAAGTGGCCGTTTCATCCGCGGGAAATCACGACAATGACATTTACAACATTTGGTGGAGTGAAATCCATCATGGAGTGGATGCCGAGACTGATACGGTTACGGTTGAGGGTGATGACGGCGAAGAGACAGAAGAAGAAAAAACCACATTCAGCTCCCGGATTCCGCCTAACTCCGAGCTGGCTGACAACCTTCAGGGACGGCTTCTGCTGGTTCACGGCGAGATGGACAACAACGTACATCCGGCTCACACCTACCGGGTTGCCGATGCCCTGATCCGCGCCGGAAAACGGTTTGATATGATGATTTTCCCTGAAATGCGCCACGGGTTCGGCCGTTACAGCGACTATTTCGAACGTATGCTCTGGGATTATTTTGCGGAACATCTGATGGGTTATTATCCAACCAATATCGATTATAACCTGCCGGACTGACCAATATTTCCACATTTTAGTTCACCAAAAAGCCGCTTTGAATATTCTTTGAAGCGGTTTTTTTATGCAAACTATTCCCGGATATAAGATTAGCCAACTTTTTTAATTTTTTTAGTAGAATTTTATGATATTGATTTATTACACTTTACCGATTAATTAAATAAATACGCTATGAGAACTTTCATACCACTATTCATTTCATTTCTTGTAGTTTTTTCATGCAGCAGCCATCCCGATTCTTTCGAATCTGACCACATCACCGAAATGTTTCCTGGAATTTATCTTTCCGTTGAAACTCATCTTTATGTGGATAATCGCGGAAATCCCGTAACCGGAGATTTCGAAACACATCATGAAAATGATGTTTTACATGCAGAACTGAGCTTTGAGGATGGGATCATTGTTTCAGGTTCAGTGTGGGATCCTGAAGAAACGCTGCGTTCAGTTTATTCTCTTGAGGATGGGCTGCCAACAGTTACTACCCTTTACGAAAACGGACAGCCCATGGTGCGGTTTCAGCATAAAGATGGCATGAGAGATATTATTGCAATGAAATCCTGGTATGAAGACGGTACTCCACAACACGAATCAACAAAAGAATTTTATAAAAGCTGGCACGAGAACGGTCAGCTTGCCTTAAAAGTGCCGATGACCGAAGGCAGAATGCACGGTGTAGGTTATGAGTGGTATGAGAATGGAGAGCTCGCTGCCGAAAACCATTTTAAAGACGACCAATGGCACGGTTCATCCAGGTCGTGGGATGAAGACGGCAACCTCATAAGTGAGAAATTTTATGACATAGGAATGCCCGATGGAGTACACAAAGTTTGGGATTCACACGGCAACCTGATCGAAGAAAAAATGTATAAAGCCGGCAAGCCTCACGGTACTCATACAAAATGGGATGGCGCCGGAAATATCCTTGAAGAGACAGTTTTTGAAGATGG
>SLPZ01000174.1 GCA_007131725.1 Balneolaceae bacterium | reverse complement strand
GTTTCCTTCACCATAAAGGTGCCTCCTAATTGGTGTTTTGTTATCTTTATAAATCACTGTAATATAACACTTTAGGGGCACCTTTTCATGTTTTTACCACACTCAAATGGGATTTTTAGGTCATATAAAAATCCTCGTCTGACCGCTTCACGCGGTCTGACGAATGTTGATGGTAAATAGAGTTACTCCACATTCCCACTCAGAAGCAACTCCGAATTTATATCACATTATCATATAAACTATAGTAAATATTAAATTTAAATATATTTAAAAGTGAAAACAGTAATTCTCGACCTTAAACCGGCCTTGAATTTGTTGACGGGAACAGGGTGTTTTCAGCAACGCTTTGGCAGCATTTGTTACCGGCCATAAACGTTGATTACTGTCTGTGAACGAAATGGACCATTCAAATGGTGCCGCGTTGATGAAAAGCCCGCCGTCAAGAAATTCACCGCCTTGATTTTTTCGTTCTTTTGCATCAAGGCAAAAGGACAAAAATTTCTTGAGGGAAATGATTTGATAAATGGAGCTACTCTACATTCTCACTCTATTGTTTAGCTTTACTTTTGGGCGTACATTACTCAATATAGAATGTTAAAGTGGCGTTAACACTTTCTCTTTTTTTTGAACCAGGGATAGTGTAGTGTCAACAATAGGATGTCGGGCATGAAAAGACTTCCGAAGTCTACATAGACACTACCAAAAGGCTTGACAAATAAAATTAACCAATGTTCTATTATAACCAGAAAGACTTCGGAAGTCTTTACCTGGCTGCCATTAAGGTTGTCCAAAAAGGGGCGGTAAATAAGTTATAATAACTACGATACCGTCATGCCGGACACCGATCCCCCAAAGGGGCAAGGCGGCATCTCTTGCTCTTATCAAAGAGAGGAGATTTCGCTTCGCGTTCAAATAATGAGCGTATCAGGTACGGGATGACGCCCTTTTTTGAACAGACTCTAACTCAACTCACTAAATATTATCCCTAACTATTATGAAAACTAAACTGAGTTTTTTGATATCCACACTTTTTTTCCTTTTCATTGCTCAATGTCTGGCCGGAATGCATCTTCATGCATCCATCCATACTGAAGATACCGGAAAAATCCTTACTGAACCGGATACCGACTATATGGAAAAAATGCGTAAAAACGTACAAGTCCTTTTGGCTGCAACCAGCGTTGATGAACTTCGGCCTTTGACAGATCAATTCAGTACAATTGCCGAAAACTATCCCGATGAATGGCTGCCGTCTTATTATGCGGCACTTGCCTTTACCAATATGGGCTATTTACTGGAAGGAAGCATCGCAGAAAAAGATGACCTGTTTGATGAAGCGGATAAACATCTTGCCACGGCTGAAGAACTGCAACCGGAAAATCCGGAAGTCAAGGCATTAAAAACCTTCATTCTTATGGGACGCCTGACCGCGGATCCTCAATCTCGTGCTATGTATATGGGCGATTCCGTAATGAGGTCACTAAACCAGGCCCGCCAGCTTGATGCTGAAAATCCCAGAATACGTTTGATCTCTGCTATAATGGATCATGGGTCTGCTCAATTCATGGGACAAAGCACCGATCAGGCATGCCGGCAGGGAATGTCTGTAAAACCTGCAATTGAAGAGAATCTGCAAGCAGCAGAAGAAGGTTCAATCAAACCGGCATGGGGAATGAACCTGATAGAGTGGCTGGAAACGCAATGCCAATGAGTTAAAGCGCAGGCAGGGGTGTTTCAGCTTAAGAAGCAACACACATTCTGTACCTACCGATGGGCAAGGGTTTTCAGAAGTAGTTTTTTTAGTACAGATTACTATTCAGTGAAAACCATATTCAAATTCATCTTCATCATTGACGCAGAAAATGCCGTTAGGCATAACCGATTTTATTGCTGAATAATCTGAAGTAAACAGGATTCTGTGACCTCCAAAACAATAAAAATATGGTTCTACTGGAAACTTTGTGGGTAAATGGTTTGTCAGCCCAAAATCATCCCCTCTTGAGAGGGGATAAGTTAGTCAAAAACACGACTTGTCGTGGTTTCTTGACTGGCAAGGGGTGTGTTCTTTGGGGCACGAAGCCTATTCAGGAACACACCCCTCGTTCGATGAACCGTGCTACGCACTTTCATCTTCACATTTCCCCTCTCAAGAGGGGATTTTGTGCTTCGCTTATTTATTCTGCCCACATAAATCAGTGTGTAGCTATTTTTTAATCCAGAGTAAATTTTTACGATTAATTGGATAAAAATACCCTTTATTCTTTATATTCCTTTTAGGCGCATTTCAGACAGCCTTTAGTTAGGACATTTCGGTGGTCATTCAGAGCTGATTAATCAACATCGGGACATGAGAGGATTTAAAAAGTTTATCCATTTTTTTCTGCCGCCCCCCAACTGGCGAATACCTGTTGCCATTGTAACCGGAGCTTTGACAGGAGTTGCCATTTACGCGCTCTATGTTTCTAATGCTGTGAGTTACCTGTCCGATTCACCGGAAACGTGTGTGAACTGCCATGTGATGGGGCCTCAGTACGCAACCTGGTTCCACAGTTCGCACCGGGAGCACGCAACCTGCAACGATTGCCATGTTCCGCACGACAATATTGTGAAACATTACGCTTTTAAAGCTCAGGATGGCCTTCGCCATGCCTACATGTTCACCATGGGAGATGTACCCGACCCGATCATCATGCACGAAGCCGGCCAGAGAACCGTACAGGCAAACTGCCAGCGGTGTCATGATCATACAAATCAACACGTAATTGAAAGCCGCACCACATGGGACGATGCTCAGATGGGTGAAGGGCGCCTCTGCTGGGACTGCCATCGTGATGTTCCGCACGGCACCGTTCGAAGTGCGGCATCAGCCCCGCAGGCACTGGTTCCGGTTCCCGATTCACCCATGCCGGATTGGTTAAGGAGAATGGTTAATTAAATAAAAAACTGATACGAATATGAAAAATATATCAAATACAGTAAGCAAAAAACCTTGGGTAGCCTGGGTGCTTTTCATTGCCACATTAATTTTTGTTTTCCTGCTTGGCCTGTTCACCTACACAATCATTGAAAACCGGGCAGAAGGCCAGTTCGCCTACGTAACCACCACAGATATCGACCCGATGGATCCGCGGGCTGAAGCCTGGGGCCGGTTTTTCCCCCGCCAGTTTAACACCTATGCACAAATGGCGGATACCACTTTCCGGAGTAAATACCTGGGATCGCAGCGCAGGGATTTGCTGGATGAAAATCCGAATATGGTGATTCTGTTTGCCGGATATGCGTTTTCGCGGGATTACAACCTTGCACGGGGCCACTACTATTCCGTTCAGGATGTGCAGGAAACTCTCCGTACCGGCGCACCCATGAATCCCGAAGACGGCCCGATGCCGGCTACCTGCTGGACCTGCAAAAGCCCGGATGTGATCCGGCTGATGGACGAAATGGGAACTTCTGAATTTTATGCATCAACACTGGCTGAAGTAGGACACGAAATTCACAATCCCATTAACTGCGCGAGCTGCCATAATGCCGAGGATATGTCGCTGAAAATTGCCCTGCCCGCACTGGCAGAAACCTTTGAGCGAATGGGACGGGACATCAACAACGTATCCCACCAGGAGATGCGATCTCTAACCTGTGCACAATGCCACGTGGAATACTATTTTGGCGAAGACAATTACCTGATCTTCCCCTGGGATGAGGGCATGCGGGCAGAAGATATTGCCTACTATTTCGATCAGCGTGAATTTGCCGATTGGATTCATCCGCTCAGCCGTGCCCCGATGATTAAAGCACAGCATCCCGACTATGAAATTTTCACAACGGGAATTCACTATCAGCGCGGAGTTTCCTGTGCCGACTGCCACATGCCCTACACAACAGAAGGCGGCATGAAGTTTACCGATCACAAAATCCAAAGCCCCCTGAACAATATTTCTGCAGCTTGCCAAACCTGCCACCGGCAGAGTGAAGCAGAGCTGATCCGAAATGTTTATGAGCGTCAGGATATGGTGCACGACCTGAAAATGAAACTGGAACGCGTTCTTGTAAAATCGCACCTTGAAGCGGAATTTGCCTGGAACCAGGGAGCAACGGAAGACCAGATGAGAGATGCCCTGCACCTCATCCGCCACGCTCAGTGGAACTGGGATTACGCGGCAGCCTCACACGGCGGGGCATTCCACGCACCGCTTGAAATGGTTCGAACTCTTGGAAACGGCCTCGATATGGCGCACGATGCCCGAAGAAAAATTACGGCTGTTCTGCTTGAGCTTGGCTATACGGATGATGTGTCCCTGCCGGATGTATCCACCAAGCAAAAAGCACAGGAATATATCGGAATAGACCTGGAACAGCTTCAGGCTGAAAAAGACCGTTTCCTTGAAGAAATTGTCCCTCAGTGGCTGCAAACTTCACTGGAGAGGCAGCAACGCTGGGATGAACAAAAAAGAGATCCCGATCACACCGGATCGTACCTTC
The DNA here is from genome assembly GCA_007131725.1 of Balneolaceae bacterium. GTDB lineage: Bacteria > Bacteroidota > Rhodothermia > Balneolales > Balneolaceae > Rhodohalobacter. The sequence continues at coordinate 10,324 of SLPZ01000174.1, read as the reverse complement.
AATAATTTTTAAAATAGTGTTAATTGTCTCTTGCTGATTTTTGCTTTGCAGGGCTTTTTTGTTGAATTCTAAGCAAAAAGATTAATGATGTATTTCTGCGGTCATCTGCGCAATCTTCTGCGAACCTCTGCGAGAAAACCCGCTTGAATCAGATCAGACATTTTATAGATAGTATTGATATCAAATAAAACTCCTTAAAAATCCTTCATCAAAAAATGAAACAAGAGAAACGAAAAAAACCGATTTGGGTAAAGCCCTGGGGTTACACCGAGGGCTGGCTTATCGTCCTTGGCCTCTTCATCACCGGCCTTGCCCTGCAGCTTGCCACCGGCGGCCTGGACAGAAGCGCACTTGCCTGGCCGGTAAATCTGGTTGTGGGCATAATATTTACTTTAATTATTGTGCTTGGCTGGGTATTCCTGAAGCGCAAAACACCGGTTGCCTGGCTTGGCTCCATACCGGCGGCTGTTACCTCCATTGCCATGATTACCTTCCTGGTTCTGCTAATGGGATTCACCCTCCAGGAAGATGCCCAAAACCCCGTCTGGGTTCAAAAACTGGGGTTGTCGAACATGGTGAGTTCCTGGCCATTTATTTTCGGGATAATCTTTTTCCTGACTTCCCTCGGTATGGCTACTGTAAAACGGCTCATCCCATTCAAAGGCAGAAATATCGGTTTTTTCCTGAACCATGCCGGGCTATACATCATCATTATTGGCGGAATGCTTGGCAGCGCCGATCTGAAACGCTACACCATGCATCTTCATGAGGGAGAAATAGTATGGTATGCCAACGATCGACACGGACACCAGGTACAGATGCCTCTTGCACTGGAACTGATCAGTTTCAACATGGAGGAGTATAATCCGAAAATTGCGGTCATTGATCCGCATTCCGGCAGAATTATTCCCGAAACCATTTCCGAGATGTTTGAAATTGATAAGGGAAACCGGGGCACCATTTTTGGTTATGATGTGGAAATTCTGGAATTCCACAAATTGTCCGGAAAAATCGGTGACCGCTATGAACCGGTGAATGATTTTGGAGCGGCTCCGGCTGCCTATGTGCGGGCCACCTGTGAAGAAGGAGAATCCACAGAGGGCTGGATCTCGTCCGGAAGTTTTATGATGCCTCACAGCCTCGTTGACCTGAACCACGTTTACGATTTTTCACTGGCGATGACCATACCGCAGGCCAGCCACTACAGCTCTGATGTTGTGCTATACACTGAATCAGGAGATGTTGAGGAAGTTCGAATAGAAGTAAACCATCCCGTAAGCGCCGAAGGCTGGAAATTGTACCAGTACAGTTACGACGACCGCTTCGGGCGATGGTCTCCCTCCACCGTAATAGAAGCCATTCGCGACCCGTGGCTGCCGTTTGTGTACAGCGGAATCTATATGGTTCTGATCGGTTCAGTTTATTTGATGACCCTCGGAAAAGCCCCTGTTAAAGAAAACGGAGAACAATCATGATGCCATTCGACCCAACACTTTTTACCATTTCTGCAATTGTCTGCTGGCTGATCGGAATGACTCTCTTTCTGTTTCAGGATAAATTAACCGTCATAAAAATTTCAGCCCACGGTTTTTTCCTTGCCGGTGTTGTAGTGTTAACGGTTCTGGCTGTGATGCTCTGGCAGGAACTGGGCCGCGCCCCGATGCGGACCCTGGGTGAAACCCGGCTTTGGTATGCCCTGTTTCTACCACTTACCGGATATGCCACATATATCCGTTGGAATTACAAATGGATAATCTACTACAGCGGTGTGATGGCCATTGTTTTCCTTGGAGTTAACCTCGCCTACCCTGACAATTACGACCGTGCCCTGATGCCCGCACTGCAAAGCGTCTGGTTTGTCCCCCATGTGATTGTTTACATTTTTGCATACGCCATTCTCGCCGTTTCTGCCCTGGCAGCCATTAAGGGATTGTATGTCAACTACTTTCAGAAAAGCCGGGACTGGTCACCACAATTGGCCGATAACCTGGTATATCTCGGGCTTGGATTTCTCACCCTTGGCCTGCTTTTCGGGGCACTTTGGGGCAAAGAAGCGTGGGGCCATTACTGGACGTGGGATCCCAAGGAAACCTGGGCATTTTTAACCTGGATCGGCTACCTGGCCTATGTTCACTTCAGGCACCATCAGCCCAAAAAAGTGGTTGTGGCCATGTGGGTTCTTGCGCTTGCCTTTGTTGTGTTGCTGATCTGCTGGTTTGGCGTGAACTACCTGCCATCCGCAGCCAATAGTGTGCATACGTATTCGTGAGGAAAAAATCAGATTAATAGATTAACGTGAGCTCGGTATAAGATCGTTTAATTTAGTGGTATAAAGGTATTGTAGTTCAAAAAGGGTGTCATCCCGCACCTGCCTGTGCTGAAGCTTCGGCAGACAGGCTTGATGCGGGATCTCCAGCAGTTGATATAGGCAGGAGATGCCAGCCTATCCCTTTCGGGAGATCGGGATCCGGCATGACGAAATTGAATATCTATTTGCATGGTTACGCCCTTTTTGGATTAAATTACACTCTTTTCCCAAATTCTTTTCTCGAACTCACGTTAGATTAGCGCAAACGATCCTCTGGTTACCCATAATTTTTCCCAGCAATCCCTCGATTGATTTTTCGGATTGTGGCGAAATGGCCGCCTCAGGATTTTGATATTGGCTTCGGATTCATCCCCGGGTTGCGCTCCATCATTCATGCTTCGCAATTCTGATCGTCGCTTCACCCGGGGCTATAAATTCGCCCATCCCTGCCGGGATTTTCACTGTTCATGTAACTCCCTTGCATTTTGAGTCATCTATTCAAATAACTGAACTTTCACTCGCACCGGTGTAAATCCAAACCAAATCCGCGAATTTGCCATGAAGGTCTCCGATGAAAGCAAGATCCAGCACCTTTAGGTGCGGCCGATATTATAACCCCGGATAAGTGAGGGATGAAAAACGCTTTTGCGTTTGAACCCGAACGCAGTCCGGGGAATAAGTGAAACAATCAAAAATCCCGAGGCTGCTTTTTTAGAAAAAGCTATAATCAGTATCGAAGGGATTTGGCAGGTATTTCTGAATCCGGTGAACCCTTGATTTTAATTAAGATTAGTGGTGATTAAGGGGCACGGCACAAATGCCAAAGGCACAAGCGGAACGTTTGCACCATCTCTGAGAGACGTCATCTCAAATTGCACAAACAACCAAAGTATTTTAGATCAGCACAAAGCTCATTCCTTCATGCTAAATCACCCGCTGTGTGATTTCGTGCCCCAAGCGTTCCAGTGGGAATTCTTTTACTCCCAGGTTTTTTATTTTCCAGGGCAAATCATGGAGGAGTGAGCTGCTTTTATTCTGGATGATGATCTGTCCGCCTGCAATATCAACCACTTCGGCGCCTTCGATGCCGTCCTGTCCGCCTCCGGAAAGGTAGACGGCCAACACCCGATCACCAAAAAGCTGCCGTGCCGATTGAAGCATCACATCAATAGACGGACGAAAACCTTTAACCTTCATACCGCTGCTCAGGCAAATAACATTGCTTGCGTTTTCACGCATTACTTTTGCGTGATAGTTGCCCGGAGCTATGTACACTTCTCCCGGTTTTAATTCTGTTCCGTCTTTAGCCTCGTGTACTTTCAGCCCGGTAATATGCTCAAGATCTTCAGCCAGAAATGCAGTGTAAATTTTGGGCATGTGCTGAACCACAACAATCGGGACGGGCAGGTTATCCGGCAGGGATGAAAGCAGAAGATAAAGGGAAGGCACACCACCCAGGCACCCGACAATCACAAGTATTTCGGAGCGAATCATCGACGGCTCAAACTGATCGGTTGTGATGCGTTGTACTTTTTCAAGGCTTTTTTCGAAATAGCTGCCGGTCATCAGGATATTTCTGTTCAGCCGCGGAACGGCCTTAATAACAGGCAGCAGCCGCTCAGTAAAATGTGTCTCAGAGCGCACGGCCCCACTTAAACTCATGGTTTTGGTTACATACTCCACAGCTCCCATTTTCAGAGCCTGAAGAGCTGCTTCTGCTCCTTCCCGGTTATGAGGCGTCATTATTAATACCGGCATCCCGGGATGGTGTTTTCGGATCGATGTGAAAAAATCCATCTGCTCCGTTTTCGGGCCGTTGATTCCCATTAAAATCACATCCGGTATTTCATTTACCAGGGCGGCTTCAAAATCGTCTCCATATTTGGATCCCGAAAACAGAGCCATTGAAATGTCATCGTCTTTGGCAATTGCATCTTCCAGGCGCTGGCATACATTTGAGTCGGATTCAATTATCAGGACTTTTAATGTTTTCATTTGAACACCTCTTATTTTAGAATTCAGTCTTCAGTTAACAACTCCATCCGAACAGTTCTCATAAAAATGAAATCGAAGCGAAACACCGCTTATGATATGATAGCATCAAATTAGATATATAGGTATAAAATTCCAAATAACACTTTACTTGAACATCGCAACTTCACACTCAAAATTTCTCTTTTCAGGATAACCTTTTTGATTTTCGATTGATTATCCTATTATCTGTACTACGAACCTGTAGTCTGTTTCAATAATTAGATTTACTGTAAACTTTGCAGGTGTCAGGGCAACAAATTTTAAGATGGTGCTTTTTCAGTTGACAGTAGGCAGTTGACAACTTTTTAAATTGGTTTTTATATAGATTAATAAATTGGTTTACTTGTTTTGAAAGATCATAAACTGTCCATATTTATCCATATGAATTGTCAACTGCTTACTGTAAACTGTCAATTATCAAAAAACATGGATTAGTGGTTTCACCACAGATCCACCTGCAACAAGGTTTCCTGTCGTACCAACAACCATAAATTAATCTCTATCGAACATGATAACAACCAAGACTTTCTGGCGGATTATTATTTCCGGTTTCATTGCCACTTATGTGATGATGATGACTGCATTTCTGCAAGGCGGCGTGGGGCTGCCCGTGATTGATGTGGGCCATATTTTGAAAACAAGTTTTAATTTCGTTCATGGCACCGAAACCTATTCTATTGTCTGGGGTAATGCCGCTTATTTTATAATGGGTTTGATTTTGGCCCTGATCTGGGTGGTTTTCCTTCAAAAACGAACTCCGGGCAACTGGCTGATCCAAGGGATTCTTTACGGGGTGGCCATCTCAATTATGGCCGGGCTGATCATCGCACCGCTGGCTGCACGGGCAACCGGTGACACTTTCGGTATTTTTTATATGGACACCTGGGCGCCATTTATCATTCTCTTGGGTGGTTTGGTGATGCATTTGAGTTATGGAATTGTACTGACGCTCTGTCTTAAAGTAGCCGGTGTTTACGGCCCGGATGATATTGTCTGAGATGATTACAAAGACTGTTAGTTTATGTCAATAATCTCAAACCGGTTCAAGAAATGAATAAATTAAGGCTGGTCATTAATGGAGTCATCCCGCACCTGCCTTCCGGAGCGGCAGTGCAGGCAGGCTTGATGTGGGATCTCCACTCTTTGATAAAAACAGGAGATGCCGCCTTGTCCCTTTGGGGGATCGTAGTCCGGCATGACGACATCTATAATGAAAAATCCCTGGGCACCAGCAGCCCATATCAACAATAATCATTAATCAACTTTTTTCCATGAAAGCCATTTTTCTTCTCATCTTTTTATTCTCTTTGCAAAGCATCAATGTATTTGCGCAATCGGACAGCACCGTTCAGGTTCAAATAAACCACATTGCAATCGCTGTTACGGACCTTGAAGAGAGCGAACAGTTCTACCGGGATGTAATCGGGCTGGAACAAATACCTGAGCCATTTGGCGTAGGCCGTCATGCATGGTTTGATATCGGCGGAGGCGCCGAGCTCCACGTTATTATGGCTGCCGATGAGCGAAAAACCCGCGATATCCACAACCACCTCTGTTTCAGTGTGAGCGATATGGATGCGTTTATTGAACAAATTACATCCCACGGAGTGGAATTTTCAGATTGGGACCAGAACCCGGGTGAAATTACCATCCGGACGGATGGAGTTCAGCAAATCTATTTTACTGATCCGGATGGATACTGGATAGAGATCAACGATGACATGTAATTAATACTGCGGCAGGTGATTACTCAAGCGGTTCGAGCTTAGCTGAAAAATGGCGCAGCACTGTTGGCTCCGAAACAACTTTATATCCTTTCAGTTTTTCACGCTGATGATAGGTTTCAATCACAGCTTCAGCCAGGTAATCCACATGGCTTTGGGTGTACACCCTTCGTGGTATGGCCAGGCGCACCAGTTCCATTGGCGCCGGTTTTTCAGTGCCGTCGGGCTGCAGGCCAAACATCACACTCCCGATTTCCACTGAACGGATGCCGCCAATTAAGTAGAGTGCGTTGGCAAGGCTCCAGGCGGGATACTCCAGCGGCGGAATCTGAGGCAGCATCTTTTTTGCATCAATATAAACAGCATGGCCGCCCACCGGCTGCACAATTGAGATTCCGGCAAAAGCCAGTTTTTCTCCGAGATAAGCTGTAGACCGAATCCGGTACCGCAAATAACCTTCGTCCAGAGCTTCATATAACCCGATTGCAACGGCCTCCATATCATAACCGGCCATACCGCCATACGTGGGGAAGCCTTCCGTCAAAGTCGTCAGGCTGCGGCACTTTTTGGCAAGTTCATCATCATTCATCGCCAAAAACCCGCCGATGTTAGACATACCGTCTTTTTTGGCACTCATAGTGCATCCGTCGGCATATTTGAACATCTCTTTGGCGATCTCTTTCGGAGTTTTATTTTCGTAACCCTCTTCACGGGTTTTAATGAACCAGCTATTCTCCGCAAACCGGCATGCATCAATAAAAAACGGGATGCCGTGTTTTCTGGCAACTTTGGAAACCTGGCGAATATTTTTCATACTCACCGGCTGTCCCCCTCCCGAATTGTTGGTTGCCGTTATCATAATGGCCGGAATATTTTCGACCCCTCGTTTTTCAATGGTTTCTTCCAGCTTCTCAATATCCATATTTCCCTTGAAAGGATGGATTTTTTGAGGCTCTTTACCCTCCTCAATCACCAGGTCGAGAGCTTCTGCTTCGTTATGCTCCACATGTGCCCGGGTGGTGTCGAAGTGAGTATTGTTGGGGATCACATCTCCCTTTTTTGCGATTGTAGTGAACAAAATATTTTCAGCCGCTCTCCCCTGGTGGGTAGGAATTACGTGCTTAAATCCTGTGATATCACGCACAGCCGATTCAAACTTATAGAATGATGACGCCCCGGCATACGATTCATCGCTGGCAATCATCGCCGACCATTGTGCTGATGACATCGCCCCGGTTCCGCTGTCGGTCAGCAGGTCAATCAGTACATCTTCCGCCTTCAGCAAAAACGGGTTATACCCGGCTTGTTTCAGCAATTCCGTTCGTTCTGCCATTGTTGTGAACCGAATCGGTTCAACCGAACGAATCCTGAATGGCTCAATAATGGTGTTGCCGTAAAATTCTTCCAGGTCCATGGGATTTTTCTCTTCTTGCTTCTTCTTGTAGCTTAAAATTTTATCATAAAATGAGTTGCTCATAATATCTCTTATGCCTGATCTTAATTCATTTTTTATTTTGCGTGTAATCCAAATAAATTACAGTACGGGCTCGATTGCCGGAGCCGTGTTAAGATAAGAATAAAATCAGGAGCCCCATATGTTAGACTCTTTTTTTACCCCAAAAAACATAGCCGTAGTAGGAGCATCACGAGACCCTCATAAGTTAGGGTATGGCGTGCTCAGAAATCTCATTAAATACAAATTTAAAGGTAATATTTACCCCGTTAATAAATACGCTTCTGAAATTGCAGGGCTTACATGTTATCCTTCAGTTACAGACCTGCCGGATTCTGTTGATTTGGTTGTAATTGTTGTGCCTGCAAAATTTGTCGCTTCCCTTTTGAAGGATTGCGGAAAAAAAGGAATTCGCCATGTCATTATTATCAGCGGCGGATTCAAAGAAACCGGAGAGGAAGGCGCCCGCCTTGAAAAAGAACTTCTCCGGATTGCCGGCAAATACAATATCCGTATTATCGGCCCCAACTGTATCGGTACCATCGACACTCACGCACCTCTCAACAGCACGTTCGTAGTGGGAATGCCTGAACAGGGTGATATCGGCTTCATTTCTCAATCAGGAGCGATGGTTGCGGCCGTAATAGACTGGGCAACCGGCGCCGGTGTGGGTTTCTCGAGAATAGTGAGCCTGGGCAATCAAATTGATGTAACCGAAAAGGAGATGATTGAATTGATTGGAAACGACCGCGAAACCAAAGTGGTAACGACTTATGCTGAAGGAATCTCAGACGGAAAACAATTTCTGAACCTTGCTTCCGATCTATGCAGAAAAAAACCGTTTGTAATTCTGAAGGGCGGGAGAAGTGAAAAAGGCGCCCGTGCGGTTATATCACACACCGGTGCCCTTGCCGGCAGCGAAGAAGCCTACAGCGCCGCTTTCAAAAAAGTTGGCGCCCTTGAGGCTACAAACATAGAAGAGATGTTCGACTGGGCGCGTGCTCTGGCATGGCAGCCGCTGCCAAAAGGAAATCGGATTGCCGTTTTAACCAATGCAGGTGGGGCGGCAATCCTGGCGGTGGATGCAATTGAAAAAGCAGGACTGGAACTTTCATCCCTGACTGATGAAACCCGTGCATATCTTAAATCCAGGCTTCCAAAAGCTGCCAGCGTTGAAAATCCTGTTGATGTGCTGGCTGGATCGGGGCCGGCCATTTATACGCTTGCACTTGAGGCACTTTTAACCGACGATACCGTGGATGCAGTTGTTGTGATTCAGGCTCCGCAAGATTGGTTTTTACCCGCAAGCCTTGCCGAGGTGTTAGCCGAAACGGCTGGGCTGCACCAGAAGCCGGTTATTGCCTCCATCATGGGCAAAGCATCGGTGGATGAAGCCCTCACCATTTTGCACAAACGAAGAATTCCCAATGTAGCTTTCCCCGAACGTGCGGCCTCCATCCTGAAAGCGATGGCCGACCGGCGCGACTGGCTGGAGATGATCGACAGGCAAAAACCGTACAAACCTCATGTTCCGAAAAACCGGGCTGAAGAACTTGTAAAACAACAGAAGTGGATTGATTTGCTGGCCGAATACGACATTTCTTCACCCGAATCAAAAACAGTATCAGCCGAAAAGGATGCTGTATTAGTAGCCAGCCAAATCGGCTACCCGGTTGTGATGAAATTGCAGTCTGAAAAGGTAACCCACAAAACGGATATCGACGGAATCCGAATCGGCCTGAGGAATGAAGAAGATCTCAGGAATGCCTGGAAAGAAATTTCCGAAGCGGCATCCAGCCAAAATGTAGAGATGGATAGTGTTTTGATCCAGAAGATGCTTAAAAAAGGATATGAGGTGATTGTCGGCATCAAGCGGGATGAACAGTTCGGCCCGATGATACTCTTCGGAACCGGTGGAACGGATGTGGAACTTTACAAAGACACGGCTTCTGCCATTGTGCCGCTCTGCAGGCTGGAGGCTCAAAACCTGATAAACTCAACCATTGCCGGGAAAAAACTGAAGGGATGGAGAAATCTGCCCGCTGCCGATTTTGATTCACTCAAACAGGTGCTCATCTCGATGAGCTATCTTGCGGTTCACCATCCCGAAATCAGCGAACTGGAAATTAACCCGCTCTATGTGCAGGAATCCGGTGTCCATGCCCTTGATGTGCGGGGAAGTCTCACTGAGAGTTCCGGCTGATTTGCGCCAAGCGACCTGGCAGAGTTGCCTTGTGCTTTTCAAGGCATCCTGCAAGAGTCGCGGTTCCATACTCATCATCTCCTTTTCAAAATTCATTTCCTTCTTACCACAACTCTTAGCAGGAGCCGAAATGCACGGCACTCTGGCAGGTTGTTTATTTCAGCGACCGCGGTTCCCTGCCTACCAATTTCCTTTACAAAAACCATCTCATCAATCCGGATTATAACGATAGACTACCGAAGTCTTACGAGTTATAAAGAAACCATTACAAATTATAATGTTGGTGATTTTTTAAAAAAAGGTGAAAGACTTCGGAAGTCTTTTCTTCAATCGCTAAATTTAGATTCTACAAGCCATTTCAATCAAAATTGATACAGACTGATGAATAAACAATTTACCAGGCGTGAATTTTTAGTGACGGGAAGTATGGCCGCTGCAGGGCTTGCACTGTTTACCGGCTGCAATAACGGCGACAATGAACGGCGTTTTCTTGAAGGAGCAAAAATCGGGGTGATTGACATTAACGGCCGGGACGGAGTGCAATTTGGCGGACTTGGCCGACCGGCAGAATTGGCGGCAGTGGAAAAAGCTGCCAGAATCGG
>SLPZ01000022.1 GCA_007131725.1 Balneolaceae bacterium | reverse complement strand
TTGGAACGGTGCACATTATGCAGGTAAGTTTTTATGTAACGGAGTTGTGGCAGCAGGTGGTTTGGGTTGGCTTTTCGCTTGGCGCCATCGGCATGCTGGTGTACAACAGGGTGATTCGCCCCCTTCAGATGAAGAAAAAACCCTACAAAGTAACATCTGTGAAAGAAGAGGTTGAAGAAACCTGGAGCATAGAGCTGGAACCTGAAGGACATGAAGGCCTCGACTTTAAGGCGGGCCAATTTGTCTGGATTACGCTGGGAGATACACCATTCAGCATGCAGCAGCATCCATTCACCATATCATCTTCACCGGAAGTTAAAGACAAAATCCGTTTTACAATAAAGGAGCTGGGCGATTTTACATCAGAAGCAAAAAATATTGAAATCGGTTCAAAAGCATTTATTGAGGGACCTTACGGCAATTTTACGATGGATGAGAGTTCATCAACCCATAACGTGTTTATTGTTGGCGGAATCGGAATTACACCCGTGATGAGTATCCTTCAAACTTTGAAAGAGAGGGGAGATCAGCGGGTAAGCACAGTTATTTACGGCACCCCTGCTAAGGAACTCACTCCGTTTTATGATGAACTGAAAGTGCTGGAGGCCGAACTGAAGCTAAAAGTGGTTCATGTATTTGAGGAACCCGATGAAGAGGGCGAAGCAGAAATCGGCCTTATCACACCGGAGCTGATCCGGAAACATCTGCCTGAAGATATCTCCAATTGTGAATATTTTATTTGCGGCCCGCAACCTATGATGGATGTTGCCGAAGATGCCCTGCGTGAATGGAAGGTTCCGGTTCACATGGTTCACGCCGAACGCTTTAACATAGTCTGATTAAACCATGCGCCATCTTTATATACGAAGAACGGTTATCATCTTATCGCTGATTTTTCTGATCGCCGTTATAATTTTTGCCGGCAGATAGGAAAAGGATTATATCTCCACATCCTGGTGCAAACGTTTAGCCTGCATTTCTCACACTAAAGTTATTTAGAATCAATATCCATTTGTTTGTTAAAATCTTAGCATACAATTTAAACCCTTTTTTAAAAACATCCTGTCAAACGCTGCGAAATTTACCCGTGGGCTGCGTTGTCCCAAAAATTGTTTACTCAACGTACCCAGGTACGTTTCCCCACCATTTTCGTGACGCCTTGCCCACAGTCAAATTTCTTGGTGAGAAATGCAGGTTAGCCACAATCCTGTCGCAAGCAGCCTGTGCTGAGCCTGGCCTGGCTTTACACATTTGCAGACAGGCCTGTCGAAGCATCCCGCCTGTCTCCGGCCCTGTGGCAATCCTAAAAGAAAAATACCGTTTCAAACATTACCCTGTGCAATCATCGCATCGGCCACTTTAATGAAACCGGCGATATTGGCGCCTTTCAGATAGTTTATTTGATCTCTGTTTTTGCCGTACTTCACACACTTTTTATGAATTCTCTTCATAATCTTAACCAGCCTTTCATCAACGGTATCAAAGCTCCATGAGAGCCGGTTGGCGTTTTGGGTCATTTCCAGTCCGGATACGGCAACACCACCGGCATTGGTGGCTTTACCGGGTGCATAAATAACCCCGCTTTCCTGGAGAATTTTTATTGCATCTACAGTACATGGCATATTGGCGCCTTCAGCAACACAAATTACTTTGTTCTTTACCAACGTTTTAGCCTCTTTTGCGGTGATTTCGTTTTCGGCCGCACAAGGCAGGGCAACATCGCAATCTACATTCCAGGGGGTAACTTCTTTGTATTCGCTGTTATATTTCTCAGCATATTCTTTAATCCGCCCGCGCTTCATATTTTTCAGGTGTTTGATGTAATTCAGTTTTTCTTCATCAATTCCGTCTTTATCGTATATAGACCCGTTTGAATCAGACATGGCCACCACTTGTGCGCCGAGGTCAATCGCTTTTTCGCAGGCAAATTGAGCTACATTTCCCGACCCTGAAATAGCCACGGTTTTGCCATCAATCGAGCCGTGACCCTCCTTCAGCATTTCATTAACGAAATAAAGCAGGCCATAACCAGTGCTTTGTGTACGAACTTTACTGCCGCCATAAGCAAGGCCTTTCCCGGTTATAACTCCGGTGAACTCGGCTGTCAGTCGTTTATATTGTCCGAACATATAGCCTATCTCGCGCTCACCAACACCAATATCACCGGCAGGGACATCAGTGTCTTTAGAAATATAGCGTCGAAGTTCGCTCATAAAACTTTGGCAAAAACGCATGACTTCGGCATCGGTTTTATCGCGCGGATTAAAATCGCTTCCTCCTTTACCGCCGCCAAGCGGAAGGCCTGTAAGAGAATTTTTAAAAGTCTGTTCAAAAGCTAAAAACTTGATGATCCCAAGATTAACCGAGGGGTGAAAACGAAGCCCTCCCTTGTACGGACCCAGTGCACTGTTAAACTGAACCCTGAAGCCTCGATTAACCCGGTAGGTGCCATCTTTATCTTCCCAGGGAACCCGAAACATAACAGAGCGTTCCGGTTCCAGTAAGCGTTCAATCAGGCCGGATTGCTGATACTTTTTGTGATCTTTAATGAAAGGAACCACGGTTTCCATTACCTCTTGTACCGCCTGATAAAATTCTTTCTGTTCCGGATTTTTAGTTTTTACAAGCTCCAGAATTGAGTCCAGAGTCAGGTCTTTTAATCGGATATCTTCCATAGTGTTATCTAAATAAAAATGAGCGTGTTTTAAAAGAGAAATGTACTCTGTTAAATCAACGCCGGATTAAATTTTATTGAAGCTCTTGGCAAAAATATTCAAGCAAGAAAAGTTTATCAAAATTTTGAATTTGTGATGAAGCTCTCTGTTAAACACTGAAAAAAAGACAAAATGATACGTAATTACGATTCTATTTTCGAAAGGGTGCGAACTTTTGATGATTGTGCTGAATATCTGATGCCTGAACATAAAAAGTTATGCAGCCATCTTTTGCCCGATCAGATATTTTTCTCCTTCAACAAAAATAAATACCAATAAACCGGCTAATAACGGATATGTCCAATAGATCATTTCTAATGGACTGGTTCCAAACCACTCATGCATGAACGGGGCGTAAGTAAAGATTGCCTGGAATACGAGCAACACACCAACCGCAACGAAAACATATCTGTTGCTGAAAAATCCGGTTCCGATAGATGGATCGTACATTTTGCGGCAGTTAAACAGGTAAAAAAGCTGGCCGGCAACCAGGGTGTTTACCGCAATGGTCCGTGCTGTTTCAATTTCGTAATCGAGTCCGGTAAGCCAGTCGTAGAGGCCGAGTGTCATGCCTCCTATCAATACGGAAACAAATCCAACGCGCCATAAAAAGTACCTGCCCAGGATTGGCGCGCCGGTTTTTCTCGGCGGCCGTTTCATTACACCCGGCTCGGTTGCTTCAAAAGAGAGGGCGAGTGCAAGAGTAACTGCCGTAACCATATTTACCCACAATATTTGAACCGGTGTGATTGGCAGCACAATCCCCATAATTACAGCAGCCATAATCACAAGAGATTCGGCGCCATTAGTCGGGAGTATGAACAGCAGGGCTTTCCGAAGATTATCATAGATTGTTCGCCCTTCTTCAACCGCGTTTGCAATCGACACGAAGTTGTCATCAGCAAGCACCATTTCGGAGGCATCTTTCGTCACTTCAGTTCCTTTTATGCCCATCGCAATTCCCACGTCTGCACGTTTTAATGCCGGGGCGTCGTTCACGCCGTCGCCGGTCATCGCACAGATCTTTTTGTGTTCCTGAAGTGCTTTTACCAGCCGCAATTTATGCTCGGGACTTGTCCGGGCAAATACATCGTACTCGAGCGCAACATCCTTGAGCTCTTCATCGCTCATCTCTTCAATGTCCCGGCCGCTTATGGCCTTCGAGCCGTTGCCAATACCAAGTTCTTCGCCGATTGCCTGGGCGGTAATCAGGTGGTCTCCCGTAATCATCTTTACAGATATACCCGCTTCCTTACATGTTTTGATGGATTCAATGGCTTCGGGGCGCGGCGGATCAATCATCCCGAAAAGCCCCAGAAAGGTCATTCCGGATTCCACATCATCGTGATCGATTTCCGTGAGGCCATCATCAACTTTTTTGAAAGAAGCGGCAATCAGCCTTCTGCCCTGTTTGGCCTGGTAGTCCATCTCTTCGTCCCAGTAATCTTTCTGCAGCGGCTTTTCACCATCGTCTGTGAGTTCATTTTCACAAATTTCGAGGAGTTCTTCGGGAGCGCCCTTCATGAAAATGAATTTTTCTCCGTCAATTTCATTCAGGGTAGCCATATACTTGTGTTCCGACTCAAACGGGATATGGTCAATCCGTTCCGGCTTAAAATCACCGAACCCTGCTTTGTGAGCCAGCGTAATTAAAGAGCCTTCGGTGGGATCGCCATTTACTTTCCAGGTGTCGTTTTTTTGTGTCAGCTTCGAATCGTTGCACACTTTAATGGTTTGCATCAGTTTAGTGAGCAGCGGATTTTCTTTGATTTGAACCGGCTCATCGTCATGCAAAATATCGCCCTCGGGATTATAACCGGAGCCTTCAACCGAATATCTTTTCCCGGATGCGGCAAATGATGTGACCGTCATCTCATTTTTGGTGAGTGTCCCTGTTTTATCAGTACAGATTACGGACACAGATCCAAGGGTTTCCACGGAAGGAAGCCGCCTGATAATAGCATTTCGGGCGGCCATTGCCTGCACACCCACAGCCAGGGTAATTGTCATGATAGCAGGGAGGCCTTCCGGTATGGCTGCAACGGCAAGGCTGATTACGGCAAGAAACAGTTCGTCGACTGTGTAGTCCTGAAAAAAGTAACCAATGGCAAAAAAGAGCACTGTAACTACAAGAATAATTGCCGACAGCGCTTTCCCGAATTGATTTATTTGTCGCAAAAGCGGGGTGGTCAGTTCTTCCACATCCGACATCATTCGGTTGATTTTTCCAAGTTCGGTATGCTCGCCGGTTTCTACCACAACACCCCTGGCACGCCCGTATACAACCGATGTGCCGGAAAACGCCATACATGTTTGATCTCCCGGAACGGCCTCATCATCAACAGCATCGGTGTTTTTTTCCACGGCGACAGACTCCCCGGTCAGTGCTGATTCCTCAACCCTGAAATTTCTTGTCTCAACCAGGCGCACATCAGCGGGCACTTTATCCCCTGATTGCAAAAATACAATATCGCCGGGCACGAGTTCCTCGGCATCCAGGGATTTTCGCGAGCCATTCCGCAAAACCGTAGCATCGAGCGAGAGCATTTTTTTGATGCCTTCTATCGCTTTTTCTGCCCGTCCCTCCTGCACAAAACCGATTATGGCGTTGATTAGAATTACAGCTACAATTACCCATGTATCAATCCAGTGATCAAGCAGAGCTGTGATGACAGCGGCTACAATCAGTACATAAATCAGCATATTATGGAACTGAAGCAGAAAGCGCATCAGCGCTGATTGTTTTTTGCCCTCTGGTAGTTTGTTCGGCCCTGCTTCTTCAAGCCGTTTTTTTGCCTCTTCAGTATCCAGACCGTTTTCGTCAACAGAAAGCTTTTCAAGAACAGATTCAGGTTTTAATTGATACCAGGCAGTTTTATTTTTTTGATTATTCGTAGATTCACTCATGAATTTTATTTGATAATATTCAGTTTGGTTACTTAATAGTATAGTATAATAAGAGCGGAAAATGCTGTTTCAGAAAAAAAGCAATAAGTTGAAAATTGTTAAATAAACAAGCGTTTCCGTGAAACCATCCAGTTAATTAATTTACATTAAACAATACAAAAAGATCGCTAAAAAAATTTCTTTTCTTATGAGGCCACTCAATTTATTTACGGCATTGATAATGATTTTTCTGCTAAACAGTTGCGCACCGGCTGAAGAAATGCCGTTAACTGAATACCCGAACAGCCATCTTCTGATAGAGGCTGATGAGCTGTTCTCAAAGCTGCAAACAGAAAACGTTTTTCTGATTGATGCACGAGAGGAAACCGGGGACAGCCTGTTGCCGGGCGCCATTCATTTTGCAGCAATTCAGGAGCTGGTTGATCCAGATCATCCGGTTGAAAACTATTTAATTGGCCCGGATTTATTTCAGGAAAAAATGAGGGAGATCGGGCTTCATAATAATCATAGCGTGGTTATTTATGATGATGGAAACAACCTGGCGGCGGCGCGGCTGTTTTACGCTTTGGATTATTACGGATTTCAAAACGCATCACTGCTGAATGGCGGTTTACAGGCATGGATTAACGAGGGCTTTCCGCTTAGCAGGGAGCGGCTGTTTTACATCAGGGGGACATTTGAAGTGGATGAGCAGGAGGCCCTGATGTGTGATTTTGACTATATCATAGAGGCGGCAAATTCTCCCGATAAAATTATTTTTGATGCCCGCTCGGCGGAAGAGTATATCGGCGAGGAGGTTAGGTCAGAGCGGGGCGGCCATATTCCGAATGCCGTGAATATTGAATGGAGAAAAGTACTTCAGGAAGAAGGTATTCCCTATTTTTTACCTCCGGAAGAATTACGCAAGCTATTTGCAGAGAACGGCATCACGCCGGAGAAAGAGATAATTCCCCACTGTCAGTCGAATGTAAGGGGTTCTCACGCCTATTTTACACTTCGCCTGATGGGCTACGACTCGGTGCGCCCGTATGAAGGCTCCTGGTTTGAATATGGAAACAGGCAAGATGCGGTAATACAATAAATTTCGGCCTGTTTTTGATTTGTTTGGCAAGTATTAGTGGTGAGGCTCGAAAATTCCCCTAATAAAACCTGTGTCGATCCTTCAAGGTTTTTTTGATGTTGTTTATTTAAGTGAAAACCTTATTCAAATTTATTTTCATTATTGACATAGAATATGCCGTTAGGCATAACCGATTTTATAGCCCCGGATTTCAATCCGGGGTTTAAAAGAGCAAATCAATTTTAGTGCCGTAGGCACGATCCATCTCAAAGGATGGATTTATGGTGGTGTGGATTTTATGCGGATTGTGCAGATGGCATGATCCAACAACCAGATCTTCCGTACCTACGGCACTTGTCGCAATGAATGTCCATCTTGATCCCCGGATTGAAATCCGGGGCTATAAAATCGGTCATCCGCAAGCGGATTTTTTCAAATCATTACCACAGGTCACTCAAATTTTATTGCTGAATAATCTGAAGTAAACAGTATTCTTTGACCCTCCCAAAACTATAAATATCTTTGAATGACTAAATTATTTGTACTGAAAATAATCAGAAAACTTTCTTAAACATGGATGAGCCGGATTTAAATCTGCTGGAAAAGAAATGCAGCGAGTTTTTGCAAAATGAGTTGAAGGAGAATGATCCGGCTCATGATTTGGCCCATACGAAGCGTGTGGTTGCAAATGCCAAATTGCTGCTGAAAACAGAATCCGCAGATGCAGAAATTGTTCTGGTGGCCTCCTGGCTGCATGATTGTGTAACCCTGCCCAAAAATCATCCGGATAGAAAAAAAACATCCACCCTGGCCGCAGAAAAAGCAGTAAAGTTTTTACAGGAGATACGTTTTCCGGAAGAAAAAAAGGAGCAGACGGCCCACGCCATTCAGGCTCACAGCTATTCGGCCGGAATAGATCCTGAGACGAAAGAAGCCAAATTAGTGCAGGATGCCGACAGGCTTGATGCACTCGGAGCCATCGGCATAGCACGATGTTTTATGGTGGGCGGACAGCTTGGAAGGCCTGTTTACAATCCCGATGATCCTTTCTGTAAAACACGAACCCCGGATGATTCTGCCTGGACCACAGATCATTTTTACAAGAAACTTTTTTCTCTTCAGAAAAACATGAATACTGAATCTGCAAGGCGGGAAGCCGAAAAAAGAACCCGCTATATGAAAGAGTTTTTAGAGAAACTTGGAGAAGAGATCGGGCCTCTTTCTCAGGATTAAGTCAGACTGTTTCGGCAACTTTGCTCTTTTTTTCCGTGGCTTTTTGAAGGCTGATTGTAAACGTTGTACCCTCACCGGGTTTGCTGTCTACAGAGATTGTGCCCCCCTGTTCTTCGGTGAAATTTTTACAGATGGAAAGTCCCAGTCCTGTTCCTTTTTCGCCCGATGTGCCGGATTTAACATACTCAAAAGCTTCAAAAAGATGCTTTTGTTTTTCTTTTGGAATCCCGCTTCCGGTGTCATGGATGGAAATTTGTAAAGATGATTCAGTCTCTTGAGAATCAATGGTAATGCTATCTCCCTCATCCACAAATTTTACCGCGTTCGACAATAGATTTCTCAATATAACCATCATCATCTGTTTATCAGCGAAGGCATAAGTATCCTCCGGGATGTAATTCTCTACGCTAACATTTTTATTATCCAATCCACGCTTAATTTCAAATAATGCATTTTTTACAAGATCAGAAATAGAGATGGTTTGTAAATCGGCCTGAATGCCATTTTTTTGAGTTTTTGCCCATTGCAGATAATTTGTCAGCGTATTGATATCCTGCTGAAGCTGGGCATCGATATGAGAGAGTGCCCGCTCGGCATCGTCTTTGTCCAATACATTTTCGCGGATCATGTAAACCACTCCCTGGAGATTTGAAAGCGGGGTTCTGAGGTCATGCGCCAGAACAGACAGCAGCTTGTCTTTCATTTCATTTACATCAGACAATTCGAGCGACTGTTTTCTGAGTATTTCATTGGCCTTTCTTTTCTTCTGGAGAAGGAATAAAACCGAGACAAGAGCAATAACAATTACTACAAGCAGAATGGTGGCAATCAGGGTATTGGTTTGTTGTATCTGAAGATTTTCTTCAAGAAGCGCCCTGTTTTCCCGTTCGGTACGCAGGCCGAGAAGTGCTTCCTGCCGTGCCAGGGCTTCTTCGCGGTTGGTTCGTGAAAGGCTGTCGGTAAGTACAGCATACCTTTTTAAATAGGGAAATGCACCGATGGTATCTCCGGCACTTTCGTAGGTTTGATAAAGATCTTCCAGTGTACCTCTGACCATATCGGTTGCATTTACTTCCTCGGCAATTTCGAGAGCAGCTTCGTAAAGTTCGATGGCCCGTTCATAGTTTCCAAGTTCAGCATATACCCCGGCCATTCCCTGCTGGTTGAAGTAATAACCGATGTGAATATTATTTTTCCGGCTTAGTTCTAACGATTGTTCGAATAGCTCAAGAGCACGGTCATGTTCTCTCATATCTTTGTTCAGCATTCCAATATTGTAGATTGCCTGAATCTGGGCAAGTGTATTGCCGATGCTTTCTGCAATTTCGAGCACGCGGTTATAATGTTCCTGAGACTCTTCAAACATTCCCTTCTCCTTATACAAAGAACCAAGGCTCATGTGGTTGGTAATTTGATTTCCCATGTTGCCGATCCGGAGGTTCATCTCCAGTGCCTGATTCAGATAATCCTCGGCAATATCGTAATTGCCATCACTCTTATTCAGCGTTCCAAGATTGTCGAGTACAACTGCAATAATCAGAGTGTCGCTTATTTCCTCGGCCATTTCGAGGCTGTAAAGATAATTATCAAGGGCTGCAGGAATATCGCCCAGCGATTTATAATTGGTGCCGAGGTTTTGTGTAATCCCGATAACCATCCTGGTTTCATCCCTCTCTTCAGCCAGTTCTCTCATTTGATAGTAAAGCTCCAATCCCCGCTGGTAATTGCCCAGCATGTTATGTGCATTTGCTAATTGATTGCCCAGGCGAACTTCGTATTCGGTGTTGCTGTAGTTTGATAAATTGTCTTCGAGCAGTGTAATTACTGAATCCGGTTGTCCGCGCTCAATATAATAATAGGCGAGGCCGTTAGCTGCGAAAGCTTCACCATCAATGTCGTTCAGCAAGCGTGCAAGGTCTAATGCTTCTTCAAGAAGAGCTCTTGCTTCTTCAAATTCATTTCTGTCAAGTAAATCGGAAGCTTTTTCATTCAGTTCACGAATGTAACTTGTATCCCGAACGGCTATTTCCTGATCTGGCACCTGATTGTTATCTGTAACTGCGGCTGGTGAATCATCAATCCATAAAAAAAAGATTACGGCAGCAAGCAGGCTGCTGCAAATAATTACTTTTAATGATGATATGCAAGGTCCCATAAATCGGGTTACAATATTGTGGAATGATGGTACAGACGATGTGAAACATTAATATATATTAATAATCAACGAAAAAAAAGATAAGAGAATACAAGAAATTATGGAAAATTTATTATTTCAGGATTTGAGGTGTTTTTGATATCAAATTGTAAAACCTATTCAAAACAAATCAATGGATAAAGTATCCGGTTCTTCTTGATAGACTGAATCTGGCTCATGTTTTTGAAACAGTTCAGTTGTGTCTGGAGCGGGAATGTCAGGAAGAGTGTCGTTGGTAAAAGAAGGTATTTCCACTTCTTGTAATATGATTTCGGGCTCAGGAGCATACTTCTCACCGGTAAGCTGTGCCATCTGCTCCAAAATCCATTCACTTCGTTCTTTTGCATGAGGAGTGGGCGGTTCCGGCCGCATACGTTTGGGGCTTGGCAACACAGCCGCCATTCTGGCCGCCATTTCCGGTTCCAGTGCAGCCGTGTCAATACCAAAATAATGATCAGCAGCTTTCCCGATTCCAAACAGCCCGGGGCCGAACTCGGCAATGTTCAGATACATTTCCAGAATTCTCTCTTTGGGCCAGAAGAGTTCAATAAAAATGGTGATATATGCTTCAAGGCCTTTTCGGAAAAAAGAATGTGCCGGCCATAGATACAGATTTTTTGCAACCTGCTGCGAAATGGTGCTGGCCCCGCGGCTGCGGATTCCTTTTCTGCGTTCCTCCCAAGCTTCTTTTATGGATTCGATATCGAAACCAAAGTGATTGTAAAAATCCTGGTCTTCTGCAGCAACAACTGCCCATTTCAGGTGATCGGGGATTTCTGAGCCGGGAGTCCAACAGTCGCGTAAATTATATCGGTCTGCTTCCAGAGCATTCCAGTCTTCGAGTAAAGTGAATGTTGTTACAGGCGGGTTTACCCATCGCAGTGTTAAAACTGAGATCGGCAGCAGCAGGAAGGGAATCAGAATAATAATAAGTGCATATACAAAAAACTTATTCACAGAGTCAGGTTTTTTATGGGTAATATCTGCCTAAATCCCTCCATATTCCGACATAAACCGCGATGGGACAAGGAGGGACTTTTTATTTGTTTTCCAGATTACCTTTTATGATCGATTGGAATCAATCACAGAATATTCATTACTTTCATGGGTATTCCAATATTTCCTTTTTTATGAGCGCACTCTTATCCCGGCAAATTCATCTTCTGTGGACAGCGGCTCTTTTCCTGGGTTTCTGTTTACCGGGGCTCTCTGCGCAGCAGCTTCATCTCAACGAAATTATGGCGTCTAACAACGCCACCATTGCCGATGAAGACGGCGACTTTCCCGACTGGATCGAAATCTACAATTCCGGGAATGATCCCATACACCTGGATGGTTACGGCCTCTCGGATGATTACGACAACCCCTTCCGCTGGGTGTTTCCCGACACGACCATCGCCCCCGGAGAGTTTATGCTGATCTGGGCTTCCAACAAAAACCGCAGAGTGCCCGGCGGCGAGCTCCACACCAATTACGCCATCTCATCAGCCGGTGAGGAGGTAATTCTGACACACCCCGACGGAACCCGCCTCGATGAACTGCCGCCCACCGAAATCCCGACCGATATCTCCTTCGGCCGCCAGCCTGACGGCACGGGAGAATGGTTCTACTTTGATGAACCCACTCCCGGCGCGCCCAACACCACGGAGCCCATGCAGGACCTGCTCGAAAACCCAACATTGTCTCACAGGCCCGGCTTTTACACATCGGGGTTTGATCTGGAACTCACCCACCCGCAGGAGAACGTAACTATTTATTATACGCTCGACGGTTCCGCACCCACGGAAAACTCTGCCGTCTATTCCGGGCCTATCTCCATTCAGGACAGAACAAACGAACCCAACAACCTCTCCACCATCCGCACCAACTACCTTACCAACCGCTATGGTTTCCAGGAACCGGCGGGGCTGATCCCGAAAGGAACCGTTGTGAGGACTCTGACCGTTAAACCCGGCTACATGCCTGCCTATTCAAAAAGCAGTTTTTTTGTGTATCCGGAGGGGAACGAATTTCACAAACTGCCGGTCATCTCCATCTCCACCGACAGCACCAATCTGTTCGGATACGAAGAAGGGCTTTATGTGCCGGGAATTCATTTTAAAGACGGAGTGCATCACACCGGAAATTATTACCAGCGCGGGATTGAGTGGGAGCGCGAGGCCGGTTTTGAATTTTTTGATGAGTCCGGAGAACTGAAATTTGCCCAGAATGTGGGCCTCAGAATTCACGGGGGTTACAGCAGACGGTTTTCACAAAAAAGTTTTCGCTTGTATGCCCGCAGCGAGTACGGGGAGAACCGTTTCAGATATCAGATATTTCCTGACCGGGAATACGATTCCTACAACCGTCTTCTGCTCAGAAATTCGGGAAACGACCAGGGAATGACCATGATCCGGGATGCCGTGGCACATCTCGCCGTGAGGCATTTGAATATGGACACACAGGCTTACCGCCCCGCCGTGATCTACATAAACGGGGAGTACTGGGGTATCAAAAATTTCCGGGAGCGGTACGACCGACACTACCTTGAGCGGGTGTATGGCATCGACCCCGACCGAATTGACCTGTTGACCGGCCATTGGGACATCAAAGAGGGAGACAACCAGCAGTACGCCTCCGTTTTGCGGTTTATCGACCGGGAAGGCCTTGTTGACGACAACAATATGGAGCATGTCCGCACACTGATAGACCTGGATAATTTTCTGGATTATTACGCGGCGAATGTCTACTACGTAAACACCGATTGGCCGCACAACAACATCGATTTCTGGCGGCTGCAAACCGAATATGATGAACAGGCACCTCCCGGCCACGACGGACGATGGCGATGGCTTTTTTATGATATCGACTTTACGTTCGGGTTAGTTCGTTCTTACGATTTCGACATGCTGCATTGGGTAACAAGAGAGCTTGGTGCTGATAACAGAGAATGGTCAAACCTCATTTTGAGAAATCTGCTGGATAACGTATCCTTCACCCATGATTTCATCAACCGAATGGCCGATCATCTCAATACCACGTTTTTGCCCGAACGGGTAACGGGCATTATGGACAGCCTGCAAACGCTCATTGAGCCGGAGATGCCTCAATATATCAACCGGTGGAACCATCCCACACATATGGGGCAGTGGAACGGGTTCATCAATACGATGAGAAATTTTGCCAACGCCCGCCCGGGACATCTTCGCGAAAATATCACCAACCATTTCGGCCTTGAATCGCAGGAGGAAGTCACCGTGGATGTTAATAACCAATTGATGGGAACCGTTCAGGTAAATTCGCTCCATATCGCCCCTGAAACTGAAGGTGTGTTGAATGATCCTTATCCGTGGAGTGGAATCTATTTCTCTGAAGTTCCCATCACGCTTTTTACAGTTCCCAAAGCTGGATACATTTTGTCACACTGGCTGGTAGATAATGAGCCGATTCAACAAAAGGAACTGGAGCTTATTCCGGGAACATTCCAGACGGTTACAGCCATTTTTACTGAAATTGAACTCACTTCAATTGATCCGTTTGTACTTGCTGATGGCACCTATCTCTTCTCTGAATGGAACGAAGATGAGCCTGCCGGAACCTATCCCGAGAATATGATTTTTGTATATATGAACGAACTCGACCCCGGACTGAATGCCGAAGTTCATGGAGTCACGCACGGTGCTTATTACCACAATTCACGAACCCGCATCAACGGCCTGGGTGAGGACGGGTTTGCCTTCATCAATACCTCAAATCTTGACGGAAATCCCGGCTATCCCGGCCGCAGGCTTGGCGGGGCAATTCTGGCGCTGGACAGTGAAGGCCAGGGTTCCATCACCGTTCAGTGGAGTGCAGGCACGGTGCTGCCTAATTCCCGCATTTATAATATTCGGCTGCAATACCGAACCGACCCCGGTGAACCGTTTCGTGATGTTCTGGATAGCTGGGGAAATCCCGTAGAATATGCACGGAACGAAATGCCGGGGCACAGCCGGCAACTGGCCAGCGTTCTCCTCCCGCCGGATGCCGAAGATCAGCCGAATCTGGAGCTGTTGTTCCGGTATTATTACACAGGTGAGCGTACGGATGAAGAGAGCGGACAGCGTGCCAAACTCAATATTTCGTCCATAACCGTTCACTCCGAGCCGCTGTTGGGTTCACCAACCGGCCCGCCGCAGGAATTTCAACTCTTTCAAAACTATCCCAACCCGTTTTATCCGCATACCACTATTCGGTACGATCTGCCGCAGGATCAGCATGTGCGCCTGAATCTTTACACCATTACCGGCCGCCATGTTGCCACCCTTCAGGACAGCCCTGCACAGGCAGGCCGTCATAGCGTGCAGGTAGATGCCTCCGGCCTGGCCAGCGGTGTTTACATCTACCAGTTCGTCTCCGATGAGTACACTGACACCGGGAAGATGAGTGTGATTAAGTGAATCAAATAACACCGGTTTCCGATGGCTTTATGATTTGGAGGATATTTACGGGATGCCACCCTTTTTCCAGAGTTCGACATTTTTTAGCTGGGAAAACTTTTGATCGATAAAAACTACATGTTATATAGCATGACATATAACTGATAACGATCTTAATATTATGGCTAAAAAAGTAACCGAAATAATAGAAAAACATATATATGGCCTCCAATGTCAATAGGCAATATTCTTTCCTGGCAAAAAAGGTTTCTTTTCTGTTTGAGAAACTCGAATTCGTTTCGTGGGCTTTGTACTACTGAGAGTTTTTC
>SLPZ01000192.1 GCA_007131725.1 Balneolaceae bacterium | reverse complement strand
TATTAATAATACAGGCGGCGGAAATACTTCGAGTAAACTGATGGAGAAAGACCCGATATCGGGCGAGCAAGTTGAAGTGCTTTGGGTGAAAGGTTCAGGGGGTGATCTGCGAACCGCAAAAAAAGTGAACTTTGCATCGCTCTATCAGGAGAGGCTGATGTCACTTCAGGATATTTACAACTCCTTCGATGACAAAGGCCTCAAAACCCCGGCTGAGGATTCTATGGTTCAAATGTATCCGCATTGTACATACAACCTGAATCCGCGGGCGCCATCTATCGATACACCGCTTCACAGTTTTATTCCCTTTAAATTTGTTGATCATACACATCCGGTGCCGGTCATTGCCATTGCAACGGCAGATAACGGTGAAGAGCTGACCAAAAAAGTTTATGGTGATGAAGTTGCCTGGGTAGAATGGATGCGTCCCGGTTTTGAATTGGGGTTAAAGCTTCAGGAAACCATCAAAGAAAATCCAGGGATAAAAGGCATTATTTTGGGCGGGCACGGCCTCATCAACTGGGCAGATGATGATAAGGAGTGCTATGAAATCAGCCTGGATCTGATCAACCGTGCAGCAGAATATCTCGCTAATAATGAAAAGGGTGAGGATTCTTTTGGAGGAGCAAAATATTCATCGCTTCCGGCCGAAAAGAGAAGAAAGGTTTTAACGGATGTTTTGCCGTTTATTCGCGGAAAAGTAAGCCAGCAGAACCGGTTTATTGGCACGGTGCAGGATGATGACATCACCCTTCAGTTCATTAATTCGAATAATGCACCCAGGCTGGCAGAATTGGGAACTTCCTGCCCGGATCATTTCTTAAGAACGAAAATCAAACCGCTGTATGTAGATTGGAATCCTCAAAACGGCACCCTGGATGAATTGAAAGAGAACATATCAAAGGGGCTCGAACAGTACCGGAAAGATTATGAGGCCTATTACGAAAATCACAGCCGCGAAGATTCTCCTGATATGCGCGACCCGAACCCAACGGTTGTGCTGATTCCCGGACTTGGTATGATCACCTGGGGAAAAAACAAAAGTGAATCGCGGGTTACGGCAGAGTTTTACAGTGCGGCTATCGGTGTGATGAGGGGAGCCGAATCCGTTAGCAATTACACAGCAATTCCCAAGCAGGAAGCTTATGATATTGAATACTGGGCTCTTGAAGAGGCAAAACTAAAACGAATGCCGCCAGAAAGTGAGATGTCTCGCAAAATTGTGGCAGTTGTTGGAGCCGGCAGCGGTATTGGGAAAGCCCTGGTTTCGAGGCTGATTAAAGATGGAGCCACGGTTGCTGCCCTCGACCTGAATGTAGAAGCTGCCGAAGCTGCTGCACTGGAAATATCTGAGAAAATTGGAATGGGAATTGGAGTGGCAGGATCAGGCATCAGTGGTTCGGGGGATGTAATCGGATTGCAGTGCGACATCACCAGCCGGGAATCCATCCGAAAAGCGCTGAGGGAAATTTTGTTTGCCTATGGCGGAATTGATCATATTGCAGTTACCGCAGGACTCTTTCCTGTTCCCGATAAAGAGGGAAATATTGCTGATAAGGACTGGGACCGAAGTTTTGCCGTAAACGTGAAAGGCAATTACCTGATGGCCGATGAAACAGCGAAGATCTGGAAAGAACAGCAGCTTGACGGTAGCCTGGTGATCACAACAAGCGTGAATGCTGTGGTTCCAAAAATTGGCAGTATGGCCTACGATACCAGCAAAACGGCGGCCAATCACCTGATCAGAGAGCTGGCCATAGAACTGGCTCCAAATATCCGGGTAAATGGTGTGGCGCCTGCTACCGTGGTGGAAGGAAGCAGCATGTTTCCGCGGAACAGGGTTCTTGCATCGCTTAAGAAATACAACATAGGTTTCAGCGAAGATGAAGACACCGATTCACTTCGCCAGCGCCTGGCTGAATTTTATTCGAACAGAACCCTGACGAAAAAACCAATGACACTCACACAGCAGACTGAAGCAATTTACCTGCTGCTGAGTTCGCGATTCGAAAACACCACCGGCCATATAATCCCCGTTGACGGCGGCCTTGTAGATGCATTCATGCGATAGCAGACTGCAAGATACAGGCACAATCCCTCGTCTGACGGTTGCAGTTGCCGTCTGACGAATATTTTAGGAAATTACTTTACCATGAAATAATTTGAAATAACAATGAAACTGAAATGGCGCAAACGCCTGTACTGAGCCTGACGAAGTAGCTCGGCTGTGCCTCCAAACTGTCACCTCGAGGCATCGGGTAAAGTCGAAATATAGAGTTTTCGACTACGTTCCGACCAAAAAACGGTCGAAACTGCGCTCAAACTGACGTTTAATAAAAAAATTCCAAACCCAATCACCATGATACTCTTACTAAAAATCTTCTCATTCACCGGCCTTGCACTAACGATGATTCCCTCATTTCTGGTATTCAAGGATGTGATAGCGTTTGAACATCACACCACGCTCATGGTCATCGGCATGATTTTATGGTTTGCCACCTCACCCTTTTGGATGAAAGAAAAAGAATTATGAAAATATCACCAGATCAGATTGCCAGCCATAATCAAAAACACTCAGTCCGGCATGAAAAGGAATTTACACTGCTAACCAGCCTGTTCTCAGAGAGAGGTGTTGATACCGAGCGGATAATCAGCCATCTGACGGACTTCCAGGTGGCTGTACCAAGCTGGGCGCTGGGCGCCGGTGGAACCCGTTTCGGGAGGTTTTCGATCGGGGGTGAGCCTCGCAATTTGCAGGAAAAGATTGAAGATGTGGGAGTTCTTCACGCGTTGAACCGATCAAGCGGAGCAATTTCTCTGCATATTCCGTGGGATATTCCTGATGATCCGAAAGCGATCAAACAAAAAGCTGAAGAACTGGACATTCGTTTTGATGCGGTGAACTCCAACACATTTCAGGATCAGCCTGGACAAAAACATTCATACAAATACGGCTCGCTTTGTCATACGGATGAAGCCGTTCGAAATCAGGCCATCGAACACAACATCGAAGTGATAAAATATGGAGAAATGCTGGGCTCAAAAGCGATCACGATCTGGCTGGCCGATGGCTCCAATTTTCCGGGGCAGCAGAATTTCAGAAAAGCACTGGAACGTACACTCGGTTCACTGGAAAAAATCTATGATAAGCTGTCTTCGGACTGGAAAATGCTGATCGAGTACAAACCGTTTGAGCCGAATTTTTATTCCACGGTAATTCCCGACTGGGGCACCTCACACCTGCTCGCTTCGAAACTGGGTGATCAGGCAAAAACCCTGGTGGATCTGGGCCATCATCTACCGAATACCAACATCGAACAAATTGTGGCTGTTTTGATGATGGAAAACAAACTCGGCGGTTTTCATTTTAACGATTCAAAGTACGCCGATGATGACCTGACGACCGGTTCGATCAAACCGTACCAGCTTTTTTTGATTTTTTGTGAACTGGTTGAAGGGATTGATAATGGCAAAAAGAAAAATTCCTTTTCTTCCATTGACTGGATGATAGATGCCAGCCACAATGTGAAAGATCCCCTGGAAGACCTGCTGCAGTCGGTTGAGGCGATTAACACGGCGTTTACCAAATCCCTGCTGGTGGATCGCAAAAAACTGGGACAGGCCCGCGAAGAGAATGATGTGGCAATGGCCCAGGAAATTTTGCAGGATGCATGGCAAACCGATGTCCGCCCATTGCTGCGGGAGAACAGAATCCGGAATAGAGCAGCCGCCGAACCGATCGGGCTTTACCGCACCTTAAATGTTCGAAAAAAATTGATTGAAGAACGTGGGGCTGATACCACAGCTACCGGACTATAATCGCTGATAGCAGAATTGGGAGTAACTTATGCCATCAAAAAAATTGGTTACAGCAGTTTTCGATATTGGGAAAACCAATAAAAAGCTTCTTTTTTTTGATGAATCGCTGTCCGTGGTTCAAAGCACAACGCGTGTTTTTGATGAAATTACGGATGACGACGGACACCCCTGTGATGACCTCGAAAGCATCACCGCCTGGCTGCTGGGTGAAGTAGAGAAAATGCCGCAATACAAAGAGTTTGAAGTAACATCGGTAAACTTTTCTGCTTACGGGGCTACGCTGGTGCATCTTGATGAAGAGGGCAAGCCGATAACCCCGCTCTACAATTATTTGAAGCCGTATCCCGAAGAGGTTTTGGAAGAGTTTTATCAAAAATATGGCGGCAAAGAAGAGTTTTCGACCGTAACCGCCTCCCCGCCGATGGGTATGCTGAATTCCGGACTTCAAATTTACTGGCTGAAGAAAAAGAAACCGCAACTGTTCAGCCAAATTAAAACCATGCTTCATTTTCCGCAGTATCTAAGTTATTTGCTGACGGGGAAATCGGTGTCGGAAAAAACAAGCATCGGCTGCCACACCGGTATGTGGAATTTTCGGGAGGATAACTATCACCGGTGGCTGGAAGATGAGGAGATTTTGAAACTGCTGCCGGAAATAGAGCCGGTTACAAAAAGTTTTGAAGCTAAAATCGGAGATGCCCGGATCAGGGCCGGGATCGGCATCCATGATAGTTCGGCGGCGCTTGCACCCTATCTGATGGCTTTTGATGACCCATTTATTTTACTCTCCACGGGAACCTGGAGCATTGCAATGAATCCATTTACGGCCGATTCGCTGACCTACGAAGAATTAAAACGCGACTGCCTGCACTACTTGAATATTTACGGAAATCCGGTGAAAGCCTCACGGTTTTTACTCGGTGGCGAATATTCACATCAACTGAACAAACTTGGCGGATATTTCGGCAGGAATCCGGATAAATTTGATTGTGAACCTGATATCAGGCTAATCAAAAAAATGATGAATGATAGCAGCCACGAAAAAAGGCTGGTGCTTGAAAAATCTCAAACATCGGGGCCGTATCCGGATGAAAAATCCGGTGAATGGAATCTGAGCCGGTTTGAAAATTATGAAGAAGCAACCCACCGGTGCCTGCTCGATCTTGCATCCATTCAGGCCGATGCGCTGAAACTTGCTGAAGGTTCCGGCAGGATTGATAAAGTTATACTAACCGGTGGTTTTGCAAAGAACTTTTTTTTCTGCAGATTACTGGCATCAATGCTGCCTGGAAAAAAACTGTACACAGCATCACTGACAGATGCATCCGCTCTTGGTGCGGCCATTTTGATGAAAGAGCCGGTGCCTGCCGAAAAACTGAAAAACCAATTGGAATTGGATCAACAAAAACCATTTGAAAAGTTGAATTTGTACAATTATTCGTGGGCGTCCGTATCTGATCATAGAAAACAAAGCGAGTAAAAAATTCTGGTTAATACATGAACATCTCACTTTTTATCACCTGTTTTAACGATACGCTTTACCCGGAAACCGGCAAGGCGGTGGTTTCCATTCTTGAAAGGCTCGGCCATACGGTTCACTTTCCATTGGAGCAGACCTGCTGCGGACAGATGCATTACAACACCGGCTATCATGAAGAAATTAACCCACTGGTTGAGCGGTTTGCCGATCAGTTCGAAAGTGCGGAGGCGGTGGTGAGCCCGTCGGCTTCTTGTGTTGGGATGATCCATGAATTCTATCCAAAATTGGCAGCACTCAGCGGCAGTAAAGTTCTGCAGGATCGAATTGACGCCTTGATTCCTAAAGTCCATGAATTCACCATGTTTTTGGTGAATGAACTAAAGGTTGAGGATGTGGGGGCTTACTATCCGCACCGGGTCACCTATCACTCCACCTGCCACTCTCTGCGATCCCTCAAAATAGGAGACGCACCCCTTCGCCTGCTTCGTAATGTGAAGGGGATTGACTTGGTGGATTTACCCGGGGCACTGGAATGCTGCGGTTTTGGCGGTACTTTTGCTTTGAAAAATGCAGATACCTCGGCTGCCATGCTGGGAGATAAAATCCGCCACATCAAAAATACCGGGGCCGAGGTTTGCACATCGGCCGATAACTCCTGCCTGATGCACATCGGCGGGGCACTTAACCGACAGCGAAGCGGTGTAAAAACCGTCCACATGGCTGAAATTCTCAATACCACAGAGGAGGGGGCACAGGTATGAAAAAAGGTTCACAGCCAACATTTGAAGAAACAGCCGGCACGTACATCGAAAATGCCCAGTTGCGGCGGAATATAGGCCATGCCACGAAAACCATTCGCGATAAACGGCAGCTTGTGGTGCAGGAGCTGGATGACTGGGAGGAACTGCGAGAGGCCGGGCGGCAGATCAAACAAAAGGTGATGAACAATCTTGACAGGTATCTGCTTCAGCTCGAAAAATCGGTCTCCAAAGCCGGCGGAGTGGTGCACTGGGCCGCCGATGCGGAAGATGCAAACCGGATCATCACAAACCTGATCAAAGAAAAAAAGGGGACGGATGTGGTGAAGGTAAAGTCCATCACCACGGATGAGATCAGGCTGAACCAGGCTCTGGAAAACGAAGGCATCCATGCGCTGGAAACCGACCTGGCTGAACTGATTGTGCAGCTTGCCGGGGATGAGCCGTCTCATATTCTGGTGCCGGCCATTCACAAAAACCGAGCGGAGATCAGGGAGCTGTTCAAAAGTAAACTGAACCTGAAGGAGCTGAGCGATGAACCTGCTGATCTGGCCGAAGCGGCGAGGCTTTACCTCAGAAAAAACTTTTTGAAAGCGAAAGTGGGAATCAGCGGCGGAAATTTTGCGGTTGCGGAAACCGGCACCGTGGCCGTGGTGGAATCGGAAGGCAACGGACGCATGTGCACTACGCTGCCGGATACGCTCATTACCGTGCTCGGCATCGAAAAAATTGTGCCGGAGTGGAAAGATATTGAGGTGTTTATGCAGTTGCTGCCGCGTTCATCAACCGCAGAGCGGATGAACCCCTACAACACGTTTTGGACAGGAACCACCGAAGGCGACGGCCCGCAGAAATTTCACCTGGTGCTGCTGGATAATGGGCGCACCAACGTTCTCGACGATGAAACCGGCCGCCAGACTCTGCATTGCATCCGCTGCAGTGCCTGCCTGAATGTGTGCCCGGTATATGAGCGAACGGGCGGCCACGCCTATCACTCGGTGTATCCCGGCCCGATCGGGGCTATTTTAACACCGCAACTGCGCGGCCTTGACGACAGATCTGCCGCTTCGCTGCCGTATGCATCGTCACTCTGCGGGGCTTGTTACGAAGTCTGTCCCGTAAAAATCAATATTCCGGAGGTGTTGCTGCATCTGCGAAACAAAGTGGTGCTTCATCAGAAAAAGGAGGGCGGTTTCAGACAAAAAACAGATCCGGTGCACCTGGCCATGAAATTTCTGGCGAGAGCATTTTCAAAAAGAAGCAGGTATGAGCGGCTGCAGAAAATGGGCCGGGCCGGACAATGGTTTTACAAGAAAGACGGAACCATATCCAAACTGCCGGGCCAGCTTTCCAAATGGACGGCAATCCGCGATGTAAAGCCGGTTCCCGAAAAAACGTTCAGAGAATGGTGGAGGGATCGGAAATGAGCAGTTCACGAGATAAAATATTACAACGAATTGATCAGGCACTCGGCAACAGGACGGATAGCACGGATGATGTTGTTGAGCGAAGATATCATCAAATAAGTGAGCTGACAGCTCAGGAAAAAGTAAACCTGTTTCAGGAACGTGTGGATGAATACAAAGCCGCAACGGAACGGGTTTCTGAGGGTGAATTGCCCGGAAAACTGAAAAAGTTATGCGAAGAAGCCGGGATAAAAAAACTGGTGCTGCCGCCGGGAATTGATGAAAACTGGCTGAGTGAACTGCCAAAATCCATGACTTTTCTGCACGATGAACCGCAGCCGCTTTCCAAAACTCAGCTAAATGAAAGTGATGCTGTGCTGACAAACTGCTTTTTGGGAGTGGCTCAAACCGGAACCATTATTTTGAATGCCGGGCCGGGTCAGGGGCGCAGAGTCCTCACCCTTCTTCCCGATATTCATATTTGTGTGATCAGGCAGGATCAAATTGTGGGGATACTGCCTGAAGCAATCCGAAAGCTGGATCAAACTGTTTCAGAATCAGGTGCGCCCGTCACATTTATTTCCGGGCCATCGGCCACATCAGACATTGAGCTTGACCGGGTTGAAGGAGTTCACGGCCCGAGAAAATTGCATGTTTTTATAATCAGTGAATCTTAAGAAACAGGAACTATGAAATCCAAAATCACTCATTTTCTGGTATTACTGCTTCTTTTTTCAATCTTTGTATTGATATCGGCAAGTGCATTTCAATCTGAAGATTCCGATGACATTTTTACAAAATATTATCAGCTTTTTCAGGAACTGGGTTTTTATGAACAGGTATATCAGGACAGGAATAGAATTCAGCCATACACAAATAACCCGAGGTATTGGCAGTATAAGAATGAACCGGTTCTGCTTTTAGGTGGCACAGACCAGGACAATTTGTTCAATCATCCCGATATCTGGCCGTTTGGACTGGAATCTCACCTCGATTTGATGGTTCGTTATGGAGGAAATTATATTCGCAACACCATGTCGAGCAGAGATATGGGAAACGAGTGGGCGTTTGGGAAAAATGAGGATGGATTCTATGATTTAAATACATGGAATGATGAGTATTGGGACAGGTTCAGAAACCTGCTCGAAATGGCTTACGAGCGGGATATCATCGTACAAATTGAAATTTGGGACCGGTTTGATTTTGCCCGGGACCCGTGGAATCTGAACCCATTCAACCCGAAAAATAACATTAACTACACATCCGAAGAAAGCACTCTTCCGGAAGTGATTGAGACCCATCCAATTCATCTTGAAAATCCGTTTTTCAGGAGTACCGGCTCACAGGAAGACAATCCGCTATTACGCAGTTTCCAAAAAGCGTTTGTCGATAAAATGCTCTCCATATCCCTGGAGTTTCCAAATGTTCTTTACTGCATCAGCAACGAAACCAATGAATCTCCGCACTGGAGTGATTTCTGGGCCTATCATCTGTTTAAAAGAGCACAGGGAGCAGATGTTCTGATTTTTGTAACGGAAATGTGGGATGCGTGGGACTTGTCGGACCCTGAGCATGATGCCACATTTGATAAACCGGATATGTACCGGTATGTGGATATTTCACAAAACAACCATCAAAGAGGCGAGCAACACTGGATTAATGCCCAGAAAGCAAGAAATGAAAGGCTGAGTGACGGTAAACGGCCAATGAACAGTGTAAAAATTTACGGTGGCCGTATTCATGGAGGCGAATTACTTGAAGGAGCTCAAAAATTCTGGCGAAATATTTTTGGGGGATTCGCTACATCAAGATTTCACAGAAGCAGGCCATTTTTCGCCTATGGCCTGGGATTATCGGTTGAGGCATTGTATCAGATGAAAAGCATGAGGATGCTCGAAGAAAAAATCAATTTTTTTGAAGGTGAACCGGCCAATGATTTACTGATGAACAGAGAAGAAGATGAGGCGTATGCGTTCAGTGAAAATAATGGTAACACGGCAGTTTTTTTTACGGATGGAGGTGAAGTCAGCCTGTCAATAAACCCGGATGGTGGCACGTACAGGCTAAAATGGCTCGATATCTCAAACAGCAGATGGTTAGAAGCGGATACAGCTGGAATAAAGAGTGGTGAGCTGATGCTTACTGCGCCCGGCGGAGGCCAATGGGTTGTAGTTATTTCACCGAATATGCAGGTAAAATCTCAGTAAAAATTTCTCAATCCGTTTGAGTAAAAGATTAAAAAGGATTCATTCAAAAGCTTAAAAGAATATGTAGAATTGATCTCTTATTTATATTTTAAAAAGTAAAGCTCACAATCATCTAACAAACATTAAATCATAACAAAATATCTTATGAAGAATTTAACCAGACGTAAATTTATACAGACAAGTTTGATGGGTGCTGCAGGTTTGTCGATGTTTCCACTGATGAAGGGATGTGTTCCGCCAAGCGATGTATTGCGGCTTGGATTTATTGGCCTTGGACGCCAGACCATCTCGCTCATGAACGGATTTCACCAGGATCCGGGAGTAAAAATTGTTGCCGGGGCCGATGTTTATGGGCGCAAGCGCGAGCGATTTGAAATGCTGGTAAGCCAGCACCAGGAAGAAGCTGAGCAGCCGGTGGAAATTACCACTACCGAGGATTATGAAGATCTACTTGTTAATGACGGTATTGATGTTATCGTAATTGTTACACCCGATCACTGGCATGCACTGCAAACCATCGATGCCTGCCGTGCCGGAAAAGATATTTACCTTGAAAAGCCGGTCACATTTACCATCCGTGAAGGAATTGAAGTGATTAATGCGGTGCGTGAAAACAATATAATTCTGGGTGTGGGATCTCAGCAGCGATCTGATCCATACTTCCAGCATGCGGTTAAACTTGTGAGAGAAGGCCGGCTGGGTGATCTGACAAAAGTGAATGCCTGGGTAGGGCCGCCACCCACGCCTTACGATCTTGAGGAAGAGGATGTTCCGGCAGATTTGAATTGGGACAAATGGCTTGGCCCCAATCCGTATGTGTATTACAACAATGAACTGAACCCACCTATTTCGCTCGATCCGCGGCAGGATGAAGAGTTTTGGGGCGGATGGCGCTGGTACAAAGAAACCGGCGGCGGATTTATGACCGACTGGGGCGCCCACAATTTTGATATTGCACAGTGGGCACTCGATAAGGACGACAGCGGCCCGGTTGAAATAATTCCAGCCGGACATAACGGCAACGACTATGTGCACTTTGTTTATGAAGATGGACTGGTAATGGCCAACGAACCATTCACCGAAGATGAAAACTTCGGCCTCAGGTTTGAAGGCGAAGATGCATGGATTGAAGTTCACCGCGGTATCTTCCGAGCCTCCGAAGATGAACTGATGCCACCCGAAGAACAAGAGGTGGATGCAGAAGACTATGAAACGGCTTCACCACACCTGGTGGATTTCCTCGGTTCTGTACGAAGCCGCAGAGACCCGATTGCTCCGGTTGAAGTTGGTCACAGAAGCAACAGTGTTGGTGTGCTGGGCAATATTGCCACTTTCGTGGATCGGCCGCTTCGCTGGAACCCTGAACAGGAGCGTTTCGTGGACGACCCCGAGGCGGACGAATATCTGCACCGCGAATATCGAAACGGATACAGTTTGTGATGTTCCATAGTAAAATAAATCAATAAAACAGATTAGGGAGCTTTCCAGACTTTAATAATAGAGAACCGGAAGCTCCCTTTTTTATATCTGTTTGAAACTTATTGCGACTAACCTAAAAATCAGATCAAATGAAATTAAATCGAAGAGAATTTATCAAAAAATCAACGTTGTCTGCCGCCGGAATTGGAATGTTTTCAATTTTGCCATCATCTGTTTGGGGAGCGAAAGTGCCTCCCAGCGACCGCATACATGTGGCCTTAATTGGATGCCGAAATCATGGGTTTTTGATTTTACGGCGACATTTAGATCAGAACGATGCAGTTTGTACAGCACTTTGCGATGTGGATGAAAATATACTGAATGACAGGGCAAATGATGTAAAAGAATCATACGGGCAGGAGCCCCGGCTTTATACCGACTTCAGGCGAATGCTGGAGCAGGATGATATAGATGCCGTGATTATCGGAACACCGGACCACTGGCACTGCCTGAATTTTGTGTATGCACTGCAGGCAGAAAAAGATATTTTTGTAGAGAAACCGCTGGCAAATACTATCGGGGAGTGTAAAATTATGCTTGATGCGGCAAACCGCTATAACCAGGTGGTGCAGGTTGGCCAGCAGCAGCGCAGCAATCTCGCCTTTATGGAAACTGTTGAGCTGGTAAAAACCGGGGCAATCGGCAATCTTCGCAAAGTAAATATCTGGGCAAACTTTAATTACGGTATTGGTGCTGCTCCTGCTGATGACAGCCCTGTTCCGGAAGGAGTGGATTACGATATGTGGCTTGGCCCGGCGCCCGAACGGCCGTTCAACAGGGCACGTTTTCATGGTTCATGGCGTCATTTTTGGGATTACGGAAGCGGCCTTTTTTCCGATTGGGGAGTGCACCTGCTTGACATGGCACTCTGGCCGGAAGATCTTCTAGACGGCCCAAAAACCGTTCTCACCTATGCCGGCGATACTTCGGGCCGGAAAGGAATGCGTGAAACATTCGACACGATGAATGTGGTGTATCCCAAAGATAATTATGTAATTAATTACGATATGACAGCCGGTGTGCAGGAAGGGCCGTGGGATAAGCCTTACGGTATTGCATTTGTGGGTGATGACGGAACTATTGTTGTGAACCGTAACGGATATGATCTTTATCCCGAATATGATCACAGCATGGGGCGCCACAGAGCTGAATCCCGGACATTGAGCGGTTTAAGTGATGCCCATGAACCGCATGTGCGCAATTTCCTCGACTGCATCAAGACAAGAGAAACACCTGTGTGCACACCCGAGATGGGATATGCTGCCGCCGTTCATGCACATATTCCAAATATTGCAGGACGTGTGGGAGTCAATCACCTCGAGTGGGATGATGAAAACCTGCGATTTACCAACAGCGATGCCGCCAATGAACTGATTACACCTGAATACAGAGCACCCTGGAGGCTGCCGGAAATTTAATAGAAGTGTTATCCCGATATTGATTTCTTTTCATAAATAAGTGATTGTTATTATTGATGTAATGAATTTTGACAAGTGAAAATTGTTGTTAATTGACCTCAAATCGGCCTTGAATTGGTTGACGGGAACAGGGTGTTTTCAGCGACGCTGTGGCAGCATTTGTTACCGGCCAAAAGCGTTGATTACCTTCTGTGAGCGTAATGGACCATTCCCCTACGGGATACCTTCGGTGCAAATGGTGCCGCGTTGATGAAAAGCCCACCGTCAACCCCGACAGCTGTCGGGGCTTGATTTTTTGATACTTTTGTATCAAGACAAAAGTATGAAGAAAATCGTAAAGGGAATGACATGAAAAATGGAGTAACTCTTAAAATTTAATAGCCTTGCATTTATAAACTGAATAGATCATGAACAGAAAAGAAAGTTTACAAACCATGGGCATGGCTGCTGCAGCCATGATATTTCCCGGGTTCGATTCCTCAAAAAAATCACAGTCCACGAGTGATTTCAGATATTGCCTGAATACCAGCACCATCAGCGGGCAGCAGCTTGGGCTGAGGAAAAATGTAGAAATTACAGCCGAAGCGGGATACGACAGTATTGAAATCTGGGTGAGGGAGGTTCAGGCCTACATTGATGATGGGAACTCTCTGTCCGGCCTTTCACGCCTGATCCGAGACTCCGGCCTCGAGGTGGCCAATGCCATCGGTTTTGCTCCCTGGCTGTCGGATGATGAAGAAATCAGCAGGAGAGGTTTTGAGCAGATGAGAGAAGAAATGGAGATGCTGGCAGCCATCGGGTGCACCCGAATTGCGGCGGCTCCTGCCGGAGATTTTGACGATCCCAAAATTGACCTGCTGGAGGCCGGTGAAAAATACCGGCGCCTGCTCGATCTGGGGCGCGAAACCGGAGTCATGCCTCAACTGGAATTTTGGGGGCCATCCAGGGTTTTGTACCACATGGGTCAGGTGATGATGGCGGGCGCTGCTGCCGACGATCCCGATGTGCAACTTCTGCCGGATGTGTACCACATGTTCCGGGGCGGATCAGGGTTTAACAGCCTTAAAATGCTGCAGGGAGATACGATTGAGGTTTTCCATATCAACGATTATCCGGGAGATGTGTCGAGAGAAGAACAGACCGATGCCCACCGAATTTACCCGGGCGACGGTGCAGCTCCGATGCAGGAGATTTTTGACGACCTGAAAGCGATGGGCGGAGTGAAACATCTCTCCCTTGAGCTGTTCAACCGGGAATATTGGGAGCAGGATGCCCTCGAAGTGGCCCGAACGGGGCTGGCGAAAATGAAACAATTTGGTTGAGATATTTCCATCATTGTAACCCGAACATCACGACCGTTGTACGATGATGTCAAAATAGGTTTTATCATATTTAATCATCCTAAAAATTTTAGGCTATTTTGGAAAAGATGATTTGAAATGTAAAATCCCCTCTTGAGAGGGGACAGACAATCGAGTGTTTAACGAGATTGTCAGGGGTGTGTTGATGGACGTTGATTAAGGGCAAAAAATTAGCACAGGCCTGTGGTCTTTTCGGGACACACCTCTGATTACTCCGCTGAACGCTTCGTAATCTGTCTCCTCTCATGAGGAGATGATTCGAACTTTTTGAAGAGCCTTTGGGATAGATTATGAAATTGGCAACTTCTTGAATTAGGCAAATCGTTTCCTGGAATTGGTCAGTTGATGAGTATTTTCAATTTGCTAAGTTCCTTAGTAACGGGCAGGCTGCCCGTTGTACGCCGGGCCGGTTTTATTTGATTGTAACTAACCCTATTAAATGCCAACAAACTAAATCTATCTATGAAACCAAAAATCTCCGCATTTCTGTTCTGTTTTGTATTGTTTGTTTTTTGCCACTTTAACCTGCTTGCCCAAAACCAGACTGATCGCCCCAATATTCTCTGGATTTCCACAGAAGATCATAATCCGGCCATCGGTGCATACGGGGATGAGTATGCTCATACTCCAAACATCGACCGAATGGCAGAAGGGGGAATTTTATATCGAAATGCGTTTGTACCGTCTCCCATTTGTTCACCGGCGCGTTCGGGAATTATTACAGGGATGCATGCCACATCACTGGGCACACAGCATCTGAGATCGGAAATTGAGATCCCCGATTTCATCAAAACCCTGCCGGAGCTGCTTAGAGAGCACGGATATTACACCACCAACAATGTAAAAACCGACTACAATTTTGATCCGTCCGGACGCTGGGACGAATCGAGCAATCAGGCGCATTGGCGCAACCGGGAGGATGAAGAAAAACCGTTTTTCTCCGTAT
>SLPZ01000230.1 GCA_007131725.1 Balneolaceae bacterium | reverse complement strand
TTGGAATTTTTGATGGATTCAAACTTCGTGAAATCACATGTCGAATCAAAACAGTGTGTATTATAAACGAATTTTTTTATTTAAATGGATCATTCGAAAGCTAAAAAATTGAAGCTCAAAGAATTGAAGTGTAAATATTCTAAGTGAATAATGGTTTTTGTAAAAAAATTCTAAAAAAATGATCCAATAGCTTAAAAAAATTCGTGTGTAAGATTACGAAATAAAGCATTCAGGAAAATGAATCAAATAATCATTCATAAATATTTGATTGATCAGCAACAGCGTCAGGTTCCATTCCGGCTGGCCAGTGAATAAGGAATAAAAACTGTAAAAGAATTTTCAAAAAAATCACCATTAACAATCACCTGAAAATTATGAAAACTATAAAAAGATCCGGATTAATTTTATGTGTTCTCTCTTTTCTGGCCGTGATGTTTACGGCTGCCTGCAGCGATAGTAGTGTAGGAACTTCGAATGACGAGCTGGATTCTTGTTTTGGTACATCTATACCATTTCCGGAAACAGCTACTATTACGGCATGCATCGGGCGACAGGCTGGTTCTGAATTGATCAGAGGTGCTGTATTTGAACCGGGAATTTCATGGTCTGAAACACTGAAATTCTTTTCAGACAATTACAACTCCGGCCAATGGAACCTTGTAAAGGAGGATATTCCAACAAGAACAGCAGGTGAGCGAACTGCTGAATGGGATGTAATAGGCCCGGACTTTGATGTACTGATCTCCGTAACTGCCTTCGGTGAAGGGAGTACTACCTTTATGGTGGGTACAATTGGCATGTACGACTCCGGTGTAGTTAACTAATCAAATTAATTTTAAAAATGGAAATCAAAAAAATGAAATTCACTCGAAAGTATATTCTTTTTTTTACTGCACTAACCCTTGTAATTATGTCAGCAATGGGATGTTCGGACAGCTCTAACAATCCCGATCTGAACGGCAACGGCTTTGAAGTTGGGGAGTCCACTGTTGGTGTAACAGGTGCGATAAATGACAATCATACCGGTGCTGCATTTTTTACCAATCCAAATCATGCTTTTAATATACTGCTGGGCGGCCACGATGATGACGATTTTGATGTAGACATAACCAAAGTTGACCTTGATGGAGGCGTGAGTATTCCTTCGCCCGGAACATACTCCATTGGAAACCTCGACAGCGACGATTTCCGCGCAGATTATGTGAACCGAAGGCTGGGCGGAAACTTTTTTGGTGACCATCATTACACATCGGACCTGTCTAGTGGTAATGGAGTGCTGATTCTCGAATCAGTTTCAAGCAGCCTGATAACCGGTAGTTTTGAATTTGTGGCCTCTCGTGGAGTTGACGCTGACGGAGAACCTGTGAATGTGATTACTGTGAGCGGAGAGTTTAGTGCGGTGCTGGACGAATAACAGGTCTCTAAATAAAACATAAATACATCTTAATTAAATGAACGAGTAAAAAACTCAAACGTATAATCCTGAGATGGATGAAAACGGTGCGCGGGGAGACCTCGTATTAACTTGGGACAGATCAGTTGGAACCACGTGGTTTGATAAAGACCCGGACCGGCCGGCACAGGATCCGATTCACCTCGTGTTCGATCTGACTTGTTCATAAACATCCAATACCTAAATAAAATCATATTGTTATGAAAACGATAATTCTACTAACCAGTTCAATTCTATTGTTTCTTTTATCCTGTTCCGATAACTCAACCGATTCGGGTGATCCGGAAGGATCCCTGCTCGAGGTCAGTATTTCTACTGACAGTTTTGAAACTGATGATTTCACTTGTGTGTTCAGTGGCGATCTGCTTGTAGTGGGCGCGCAAGGTAATAGCGATAATGGAGAAAATGTTAATATTGGGGGGCAATTCGGTCAGGATGCAAGGGTGCAGCAATTGGTGATGCAATTTCATACTGAGCAATGGGAAGTTACCGAGAGTGATGACCCGTCTGAGTCAGTTGGCGCATTTATCGAATTATCTGTCGATGTAGATAATGGCACCGTTTCGGGGAGTGCGGCCGTCGAGGATACCTATCATGTAGAATCTGATGGAACAGATACCATGAATTTTGACATCCGTTGCTAAGCGATATTGCCAGAGATGCGGCAAGCAATTCACTGTAAATGTCTTGGTAAAGAAAAATTAACCTTAATTAAAAGCAGAGACATATGAGCCATTTAAATTCATTCGGAAATATAATGACAGGCTTGTTATTGGTCGTATTTACAGCAGCCGGGTGCAGCGACAGCACCAGCAATAATGGAGGTACGGCATCAGAAAGCGAAATAGAGAACCGATGGGCCGCCATCGTGGATATTGCAACCAACCCGAATACGCTTCAGGAAGCAGATGTGATGGAACTGAAGGGGTATTTGGCATTTCCGTTCACCATACGATTTAGCGATAACCCGGATGATGGCATTGAAGAAGAGGTAGTAACTGAAGAAGAGTTTGATCAGAATATGGCTCAGCCTGAAGTAAGAAGTGCATACATCAATACAATGATTTTAATTGCACCATTTGATATTGTACCTGATTCAAGAGATCCGGATATACGGATAACCGGCAATAGTGCAACACGCACGGTTCCTATCTCTGCTCCAACTATGCCAGATTTCGAAATTGGCTCGCATGTGAGCCACTGGGTACAAACGGGTGGTGAGTGGTACCTGCGGGGTGTTGATTATTTAATTGACGTGCCTGACTTGTAAACAGAAATACTTTTAAAAAATCAAAAAATGATGAAAAAAATTAAATCCAGTTTTTTACTTCTGATAATGCTATTTGTTGCAGCATGTGGAACCTCAGCGGAGGACGAAGAGCAGGGCAGCGGCGACTTCCTCGACGAACTCTATGCGCCTTCTTTGCATGAGGGCATCACGCCTGCTGATCCGGGCACAGCCTATTTCGAGATTACCGGCCAGCGCTTCGACTTTACCGAAGTCGTGTGCACCATTCGTGACGAGCCCGGTGCGCAGCGCTTTCGCGTCGATGCTACTGGTGACACCGAAGGCGCCGGTCACTTGCTATACATCGACCGCCAGATCGGTGAAAACATCGGGTGGAACTGGGAAGATGAACTCGTGCAGTTTGCACAACGCCTGCCGCAGGAAAACGAAGACGACCCTGCCATGTGGCACAGCTCGATGATTCAGCACGAGCGCCCGCGCAACGGTGCGGTTCAATGGGATCACGGTGGAGGCGCGAGCCCGGTCATCCGCGTTGTGGGAGATCAGGCCACAGCCACCGGAACTATGACTGCCATGATGTTTCACAACCAGGCATTCGAGGGTGAGTTCATTGCTACGGCAACCTGCCCCTGAGGCAGGGAGCTGGCGAAATGCCGGCATACCGCATTGAGTTAAAACCGGAATGATTAACAGAGCACACTTTATGAGGGGTTTAGGGTAACTTTTTTTCACAGCCCCGTCCCACTGTACAGTGCAGCGAGCTTATAAAAAATAAGCAGTACAAAAACCTAAAAAACATGAAGTACCCAAACAGGATTCAGCAGAGCCTGGATCTTTTACACACATAAACACAAATCCAATAATTATGAAAAAGCAACTATTAACAGGAGTATTTGCGGTAATGATCATTGCAGGCATGGCAATGGCACCGGTGAATGAAGATAAAACCGGGGTGGATGCAACAGAAGAATTAAGAGAAACTGTATCTCTTAATTTCATTGTGAATGAATCAGCCTATGGTACTCTTCAGAGGCAGTCTGGTGAAAGGGGAATATCTGGTGAGGAATTTGGGCGATGGATCGTCGAAAATGTGCAGAGCGCGGTTAATTTAGGCCATCCGCCGGGAGTTTTTGAGCCAGAAAATTACAATTTAATGATCATGAAATTAGATGCAAACGGCCGTATAGCAGGCGAAGAAACTTTAACCTTACGTAAATCCGGTGGAGAAAAAGTAGAATTGCCCCGGGATATTGTAAGGGTATTAAACAGGTTTTTTCCTAATGAGACATTGTTCCCCGAAATAGGACAGACCTTTTTTAAAGAAGATTCAATATTTCCAAGAGGAGCTGTTGGGTCGGG
>SLPZ01000194.1 GCA_007131725.1 Balneolaceae bacterium | reverse complement strand
CTTTAGAAAAAATCGGGTTCAAAAATGCAGCGAGGGGTGCTTTCATCAGCCACCTTGCCGGGGTAACACTGTTTCTTGCTGCCTATCCATTTGCCGGCGAACCCTATGCTTTTTGGATCTTATTCCTGGGTGCAATCGGGTTTGGAATCGGGAACGGTATGATTGAAGTTACCGGAAACCCGTTAACGGCCGCACTTTTCCCCGATAACAGGGTTACGAAACTGAACCACTTTCACGCATTCTTTCCGGGCGGGATGGTTTTCGGCGGGCTGCTCGGCTGGCTGATGGTACAAATCGGGGCTGTTGGTGCACTCAACATCGGGCACTGGACATTTCAAATTGCCATTGTGTACATCCCGATTTTAATCTACGGATACCTGCTGCTGCCCGAGAAATTCCCAAAAACCCTCACGGCAGAAGCCGGAAGGCCAATCAGCGAAATGTTTCGCTACACATTCACACATCCGTTGGTTTGGGGTTTGATTATTTTGAAAATGATCAGCCTTTCACTTGAATTGGGGCCTGCCCGATGGATCCCCGAAGTTTTACAGGCTGCGGGTGTTCATGGCATGCTGGTGTTTGTGTGGATCAGCGGCTTGATGATGCTCCTCAGGTTTTTTGCCAGGCCATTTGTTGAAAGATTTGCACCTACAGGAATGCTTTTGGGATCTTCAGTTCTGACAGGAATAGGGTTGCTTCTTTTTGCCTTTGTTGAGACCGGTATGATACCGCTGATGATTGCAGCCACTATTTTTGCACTGGGTGTGTCGTTCTACTTCCCCACCATGGTTGGACTTATGAGCGAAAGGTTTCCAAAA
This sequence comes from Balneolaceae bacterium, assembly GCA_007131725.1. Lineage (GTDB taxonomy): Bacteria > Bacteroidota > Rhodothermia > Balneolales > Balneolaceae > Rhodohalobacter. Next base: position 3,252 of record SLPZ01000194.1, on the reverse strand, counting down.
TCAGGATCTCTTGGACTGGTACTTTTGATGGGTATGGGATTTTTTGGTGCAGGCGGTTCTAATGCCCTGATGGGAGATGTGGCAGACCGTTACCTGCCCGATGCACTTGATGAGCAGGAAACGCTGGTGATTTTACAGGAAATTGAGGAGCGTTTTCCCGGATATGTTGACGCCGCTGAAGCTGCTATCGATGATCCCGATGCACTACTTGAGCTTGGATATCATCTGCGGGATGTTGAAAATATCCTCACCCTAAGCCGTGAAGCACTCGATTATTATAATGAACATGATGAATTTCACGGAAGTTACACCGGCAACGCTCTGCGTGCTCTTCTTGATGCCAATCTGGCTCACGAAGAAGATCTGACTGAACGTGCTTTTGCCGTTCTGCGTCCGGCAGATAATTATGGCGGAAGAATGGCATTTCTTTATTGTGTGCCTTTTGCCTTTTTACTTGCCATTATATTTCTGATTGTATATCTGCGGGATAAGAAAAAAGGTGGATACAGAATAGAAGAAATTTAATGTAGATGTGGAGTCTAAAAAATTCAAAATAATTGCATGATATAATTTGTGATTATCTTGAACTAAGTTAAACCCAAATCAGATGAAGCATGTACTATCTGGTTTGGGTTTTATATTTTGAATTCAGGACAATATTTATTCATTTTGCTGCACAAAAAATCTCAATAAAAATTAACCAGTAAGTTATTTATGAAAGCTATTTTCTATCCATTTCTTATTCTTTTTTTAACTGTAATGATTGTTTTTCAACAAGGCTGTGCAGAAACAGCAGATGAAGTGACAATCACTGAAGAACCTGTTTCTATGCGTGTGATGTCGTTCAACATCCGGTTTGATAACCCCGACGATGGCCCGGATGCCTGGCCGCACCGGAAAGATTTTGTGGCAAGTATGTTCCGGTTTCATCAGAACGACCTGGTGGGAACGCAGGAAGGCCTTATCAACCAGCTCGAGGAACTGGATGAGATGCTGCCCGAATTTGACTGGGTAGGCATTGGCCGGGATGCCGGTGATGAACGCGGAGAGTTTTGCGCCATTTACTATCGCACGGAACGATTTGACCTGATTGAAGACGGAACGTTCTGGCTTTCTGAAACACCCGATGAGCCGGGAAGCCAGGGCTGGGATGCTGCCCTGCCGCGGATTGTAACCTGGGCACGGCTATTTGATAAGAAAAATGACCGCCCTTTCATAGTGTTCAATACGCATTTTGACCATCGCGGACAGGAGGCCAGAAGACAGAGCTCAAGATTGATTCTCGAAAAAGTTGCTGAGCTTGCAGGAGATGATCCGGTAATTGTGATGGGAGACCTGAACGTTGTAGAGGATGACGATGCCTATCAAATAATTGCAGACCCGAACCGCGGGCCGGTGGAGATTGAGCTGTTTGATGGTTTTTATCATTCAGTACACGGCCATCACGGTCCAACCTCTACCTGGAATGCGTTTGAAAGAATTTACCCTGATCGCAGAATCGATTACATTTTTGCCGATCCCAATTTCAGGTTCATTCAGCACGGAATTTTGGCGGATATCCGCGACGGACACTTTCCGTCCGACCATCTTCCTGTTGTGGCAGATATTGAGTTTGTGGATTAATGTTGTTTCTTGGCAGAGATGTCAAAATTAAAATCCAAAATATCAAACTATTGATCAGACAATTTTCATGTGCCGGATAATGACCTGACAGATTTCTGATACCTGTCAGGTCTCACCCAAAGTTGAATATAAGTAAAGTGACCTTGAAGCGTTACCGGTGTTTTTCCGGGATCCTTCAAGCGTCACTTCGTCGTGAATGAACGCTCCAAGGAGCTAACGCACGCTTGAAGGTTTATTTATTCAATAAACATACCTAAAACCGGCATGCCTCACTCATTATTTAGCTTACCTTAAAAAGAAATAATACCCACCTGTCTGTTTTCTGAAAGAATAAAATTCTTTAAATTACTTATATAAGCAGAATTAAATTCTTTCATTCATGGTGAAATTAGATTCAACAGACCTGAAGATTATCGATCTGCTTCAGGAAAATGGCCGGATGGCCAACAACGATCTGGCAAAACGCATAGGGCTCACCACAACACCCACCCTGGAGCGTGTGAAACGGCTGGAAAGAGAGGGAGTCATCAAAGGATATACGGCGTGGATAGACAGGGAATCTATCCGAAAAGGCCTTACGGTATTTTGTTCAATCAAGTTATCCGTCCATCAGTTAGGGGAGATGGAAGAGTTTTCGAAATACATTACCGGTTTACCGGAAATACTGGCATGCTACAACACTACCGGCGAATACGACTATTTACTGCACGTAGTGGTGGAAGACACAAAAGAGTATGAACAGTTTCTCCGGACTAAACTGACACAAGTGCCCGGTGTGGAAAGAATCTACACCAGCATTGTGCTTTCTGTTATCAAGGAACAAGCAAAAATAGAGGTGTCGGAAAATGGAGACGGTAATTAATCAAAAAAAATCGATAGAAACGATTTGTGCGCAGGCAGATCATCCGGACAGAGATCCGTACGGTTCTCACGTAATGCCTCTTTATCAAACATCGACGTACAAATTTAAAGATGCTGAAGCAGGCCGGCGGTTTTTTGCCCACGAGCCGGGAGGCGCCACTCATAGTTATTCAAGGCTGGGAAATCCCACGGTTCAAAAACTGGAAAGTATTCTCGCCGAGATGGAAGCTGTGGATATTGACGAAAAAGCCGAGGGGATGATGTTCGGCTCAGGCATGGCAGCCATCACCACCGGTTTGATGAATCTCGGAGCCGGAAAACGGATTCTGGCACAGGAAACTCTCTATGGATGCACTTCACAGTTTTTACAGGAAGGTGCGTCTAGATTGAATATTTCCGTGACCAACATCAACCCGAACGACCTGGATGCCGTGTACAATGCATTTCAAAAGTACGATGATATTGGCCTGTTATTCCTGGAAAGTATTGCCAACCCGACTATGAGGGTGTGTGACCTGGAAATTCTCATAGAAATGGCACATCAGTTTGGGGTTTTGGTGATGGTGGATAATACCTTCGCCACGCCTTATCATGTACGCCCGTTTAATTGGGGCGCTGATTTGGTTGCGTATTCAACAACCAAATACCTGAACGGACACGGAACGGTTGTGGGCGGCACGCTGATTGCAAAAGAAGGGTTTTTTGAGAAAACAGACATGCAGATCAGCCGTAAAAATTTTGGCGGAATTTCAGGCCCGTTCGATGCGT
>SLPZ01000273.1 GCA_007131725.1 Balneolaceae bacterium | reverse complement strand
GTTTCCTTCACCATAAAGGTGCCTCCTAATTGGTGTTTTGTTATCTTTATAAATCACTGTAATATAACACTTTAGGGGCACCTTTTCATGTTTTTACCACACTCAAATGGGATTTTTAGGTTGAAGATTATCAGATAGTTAATGGATGTCAATCAAGCTTCGTATTGCACGATTCTCGTGAAAAAATATTTGATGATACTAAGATTCCTATCCGTTTGATTTCGACAACAGATCTCGAAGTACGAAATGACATTATTAAAGCTACAAATAGGCAAACACAGGTTTCTGACGAACAGCTTTTTGCACTTTCTGAATTCCCAAAAAAATTAGAGGTTTACTTTTCATCACATCAACAATCTCGCAAGTTGTATTTCGAAAGAAGATCTAGACAATACAATTCTGTGGAAGGCATTGAAAAAGTAAGAATCATAAATATGACTACAGTAATCAGAACTTTTGCATCTGCTTTTTTAGAATTACCTCACAGAGCTACAAGGAACTACAAGGCATTAGTTAAGACTTTGGGCAGTGATATTTTTAATGAAACACACAGAATTGAAATGTATTATTCAGCTGCATTAATACATTATCGACTTGAGTATTTGTTTAGAAGCCAATATATCAACACTACATATAAAGTAGCTCGTTATCATATGCATATGGCATTTAGAATTTTAGGGATGGATTTGGTCAATCTTCCACCAAAAAACTCAAATGAAATGAAACGCAAATGTGAAAATTTAATCGAATTACTGTGGGATGAAACCAAATACAAAGAACTATTTGACAAAGTTGTAGAAGTCATTGATACAGCAAGCGAGAATAATCTTGATCGAGATACAATTAGGACTGAATCATTCACACAAAAAGTAAGAGTAGAATGTGACAACATAATCAACTAATTGGTTGAATTTTTTACATTGTTGCTTTAGAATCAATTCACGAATTCTGATAATATCACAATATATAAACTTTACAAATTTTACTATATCATTTCGTGCTTACCGGTTCGCCTTCTTGCTAAACTTTTAACTGATCGCCAGGCAGCAAAATGGCTGGTCGTTATGTACCATTTCAAAATAGTGTTCCTTTTAATAATACTTTGAGCTTATGATAATTCATTTAAAAAATTATAATACGGTTGACAACAATAAAAAAATTACACTTAGATGCCCATCATGTCGCCAAAATGGAACCTTTGACTCTGTAGTTTCAAATATTATTCAAGTATCACCAGGTAATCCTGTTGAGAGAAAATATCTTGGACAAAGAAAATGTCCGAATTCAGAGTGTCATGCACATATTTTTGTTATTTGGAATTCAAAAGGTGAAGTTCTCATCTCTTATCCGCCTGAACGAATAGATTTTGATTCAAAAGATATTCCCGTTGATATAGTTGATTCTCTCGAAGAAGCATTGACATGTCATGCAAATAACGCATACACTGCTTCTGCAATAATGATTCGTCGAACTCTAGAAGAAATTTGCAACGATAGAAATGCTAATGGAAAAAATCTTAAACAACGTATAACTTCACTTAGTAAAAATGTAATTCTACCTCCTGCCTTACTAAACGGACTCGATAATCTTCGATTACTTGGAAATGATGCAGCACATATTAAGGCAAAAACATTCACGAAGGTTGGCCCGAAAGAGATTGAACTGGCTATTGAAGTAACTAAAGAAGTTTTAAAATCAGTTTATCAAATGGATTCGATTGTAAAACGATTGGAGCAATTAAAATCCAAAAACAATAATAATGGTACATGACAAATTGCTTCTTGCTGACCAGTTCAAATTTACAGCTAATTTATTACTGGAAATAGAATTACCGCCCAATAATTTTCAAAAAAAGCAAATTCTGAGGAAACACTAAGAGTCAAAGATCTCAAAGAATTCAGATACGGTTTTGAATTCCAACTCCACCAACACCCCTCAAAATCACCAGTACAACAGCTTCATGCAAAACACGCTGCCGCCGCTTTTTATGAATTCATAGGTACTGAATTCGTGCACGGAAAACCCGGCATCGCGCAGTTTTTTATTTACGTCGGTGCAGCCCTGCTGGATCAATACATTTTTGCCATCGGGACAGGTGGCGTTTGCGGCAAACAGTTTTTCGGCTTCGTACTGGGTGGCTTCAATCACCGTATCGAATAATGCATGGATCAGCTCGAGGCTCTCTTCGGTAAATGCATCCGGGTAGATCAAAACCGAGTTTTCATTCAGCATGCACATGCAGGTATCGAGGTGGTAAAATTTTTCGTTTACCAGTTTGAGCACCACCACCGGCACATCCAGCAGGGCGGAAACCTGTTCGTAAGCATCCAGCGAACTTCTGTAGCCATAGCCGCCCCACAAAAGCCGCCTCTTAAAATGCCACTGGCCGTCGCCCATTCCTTCAAAAGATTTTGTTTTTTCCGGGTTGAGGTGCAGCACCTCGTATCCAATCTGCCTGTACCACTCTTCAATCAGCGGAACTTCCCCTCTGCGCTGAGGCGCCCGCATGATACTCATAACCGCTTTTCTGTTGCCTTCTGCATCCACGTACGGCAGGCTTTGATTGGCACAAAACACCATATCGGGCAGGCCTTTCACACCGTCCAGTATATCAACGGTTAAGCCAAGTTCTTCGAACCCATCCACAAGATGCTCCCATTCGTTGGCCGCCTGGATTTTATCTACTGCGCCCACATGCTCCTTCATGTGCGGATTGATCACATATTCAACATCAAAATAGGTGGGCTTCACCATCAAAACTCTTCCGGGCGCCGGCAGCGATGGCAGGTCAGGTATTTTAAAGTCAAGTTGGTCAGCCGATGTGTAAATACGATTCATCTATTTGAAATTTTTTCTTTAAGTTCAATTCCAACAGGCTTTCAACCCCATTGGTTTTTCCGCTCCGGACGTGTTTACTCTTCGCTCCAAAATAGCAATGTTGCGGCAAAGATAAACGTTAGTTTTAGCATCGGCATTCTTTCGAAATAACCGAATAAGATTTTTTATGATTTTAGACCCCGACTTATTAACCCAGCTTGCACCACTCGACTTAAAAGCACGCACCATTGTTGAAGGATTTATTTCCGGCTTGCACCGCAGCCCGTTTCACGGTTTCAGCGTTGAATTTGCCGAGCACCGGCCTTACAACCAGGGCGATGATTTTAAACACATCGACTGGAAAGTGTACGGAAAATCCGAGCGTTTTTATGTGAAGCGCTACGAGGCCGAAACCAATTTGCGCGCACACGTGGTTCTGGATATCAGCAGCTCGATGTATTTTAAGCACTTTGCCGAATGGAGCAAACTGCGTTACGCCATTCATTATGCTGCCTCACTCATTTATATGATGCACCGCCAGCGGGATGCCTGCGGCCTTGTACTGTTTGATGAGAAAATCCGCCGCCTGTTCCCGACAAAATCATCATACAGCCATGTGCGGATGCTCTACGGGCAGCTCGAAAAAGAGCTGGAACAGGAAAAAGTAAAATCAAAAGAACAGAGAGGTTCCGCCTCGGCCGATGCCCTGCACGAACTTGCAGAAAACCTGAAGCGTAGAAGCCTGGTAGTTATTCTCACCGACCTGTTCGAAAATGCCGATTCACACGAAGCACTCATCTCCGCACTGCGTCACCTGCGGCACCAGAAGCATGAGGTGCTTCTTTTTAATGTGCTGGAGCATAAAAGTGAGCGGGAGCTCGATTTTCCCGATGGAAAATTCCTTTTTGAAGACATGGAAACCGGCTCTGAGCTGGAAGTAATTCCGGCACAGGTGAAAGAAGATTACCGGCAAAAAGTGGCCGAATACACCCATAATTTTAAAGTAGCCTGCAACGAAGCCCGGGTTGATTTTGAAGAAATAGACACCCAAAGCCCTTTTGACCTCGCCCTGCTGGCTTACCTGAACAAGAGAAAACGGTTGAAGTAGTTAAGGGAAGTTAGAGTTATGAACCTGGAAAATGAGTCTCCTCTTCCTGAAGAGGCCGTGAAAAATTGCCACGGAAGCAGAGAACAGCACGGAGAATTCCGTGTCTTTCATGACTTTCACGATGCTCACTTTGCCCCGGCCATGCTCTACGAAGCCTTATGAGGTATAAAAAATCTTTAAGCAAACTTTGGCGTAGTAGAGGCTGTTTGATTGCTCTCGCTTCGGGACATGTTCACTACATAATCAAATACCTTTATAAATAAACTCTGTTTTTCTCCGCATCCACTGCCTTCCCTCGACACCTCGGGGCGGTTAACCCCCTGGCACAAACCATACCACGATTTTCCAACTCATAACCTCCCAGAACCCCTCGAATTGATACTTTGCTTTTTCAATACCGCATGCTCGGGGTATGGTTTTCTGTCTATTTTTTACCCAGGGCGTCTTTCGCGACGCTCACTTTGCCCTGGGCTGTTTGATTGCGCCCACTTTGGGGCTTGTTCACTGCATTATCAAATGCCATATTAGATGTACGCCCATTATTCAGGGAAGATAAGGTGGCTACAGCGCATAGAATTGATTCTTTCGGCTTTTTTTTACCAAAGAGTGATCCCTTGGGACAAAGATATCGCTCATCCTGCGTACATAGGAATTTCTGATGTGCAAAAAGTGCGTAAGTCTGGAGGCTTCTCTTCCTGAAGAAGCTTAAAAAAATTGCCACGGAAGCTCAGAAAATCACTGAGAATTCCGTGTCTCTCAGTGTTTCTGTGGCAAATAAGCATATTGAAAACCCTCTTATTTTTGTATTCGGATACCATTTTTAAAATTCTATGACCTAAAGTTTTAAAAAGAATTGTTATTTAAATAGAGCAACCGTAAAAATTGGAAAAACTCCACAGACACTTCGCAATACCTTTCTTCAATATTTTTTCTTAATTTTAATAGATATATAAGAATTAATCACTACTCCGCATATGAACTCTATTCTCAAGACACTTTTTGTATCATTAACTTTCTTCCTGTTTGCCTTTTCGTGCAGCGAAACTTCCGCTGATCCTGATGTAAATAATGACAACGGCCAGAACGAAGAACCGGCACCCAACGGTGAAGATGAAAAGGAGTGGCAGCTTGTCTGGTATGACGAATTTGAAACGGATGAACTGGACGAGAGCAAATGGTCGTACCAGTTTGGTACCGGCACCGATGAGGGACTACAGTACTGGGGAAACAACGAATTACAGTACTACACCGACCGGAAAGAAAATATTTTCATTGAAGACGACATGCTGCACATCGTTGCCCTGGAGGAGCGTTATGAAGGAATGAATTATACCTCAGCAAGAATTCGAACTAAAGACAAGGGAGACTGGCTGTACGGCCGGTTCGAAATCCGGGCGAAACTTCCCGAAGGACAGGGAATCTGGCCGGCCATCTGGATGCTGCCCACCGATAATATATTCGGAATATGGCCAAAAAGTGGTGAAATTGACATTATGGAGCTGGTTGGGCACGAGCCGGAAACTGTACACGGCACCGTTCATTATGGCCCGGAATGGCCTAATAATCAACACACAGGGGAATCTTATACACTTGAAGAAGGAAAATTTTCTGACGATTTCCACATCTTTTCCATCGAGTGGGAGCAAAATCAAATCGAATGGTTTGTGGATGGCGAACACTTTTTCACGGTTACCCCATCCGACCTGTCACCACATCAATATCCGTTTAATGCCCGATTTCACATGCTGATAAACCTGGCAGTAGGTGGCAACTGGCCGGGCAACCCCGACGATACCACCGAATTTCCCCAAAAACTGATTGTGGATTACGTTCGGGTTTACCAGTTTAAATAACACTCAAAGTGTAAACAATGTTATGGAGATGCCTGCTTTCGCGTAGGCATGACGATAGAAACATTGCAGGTTTTTTAAAAAAAAGCACAAACGGGACGTTTGCGCTATTTCAAGATGCCTACTTTCGCGTAGGCATGACGTAAATATGTAACAGTTATAGCGCAAACGTCTCGTTTGTGCTCTGCAATAATGGGACACTGTAGTAACGCAAACGTCTCCTTTATGCTATTTCAATTTCGTGTAGACATGACGTCTATCAAAAAGAAATTTCACGTCACCTTCATTCTGCGCAGTAGTTTATTCAGCAGGCCGGGGAACCATCTTTTCAGGTATACTGCCGCAACTTCCATCCCGCCTATGTAAACTTCCTCCTTCTGTTTTGCGAGTTTTGGGAGCAGCTTTCTGGCAAATATTTCAGGGCTCATCGCCTTTTTTTGGCCCTCTCCCATTTTGTCAAACTTTTGTCCGTCGGCCGTCAGTGCGTTAATGGTCACGTTGGTTTTCACGTAACCGGGGCATACCAGCGTTACCAGGATTTGATGGCCGTAAACCTCCTGCCGGAGTGAGTCGAACCAGCCGTGCAGTGCGTGCTTCGATGCCGCATATGCAGACCGATACTGTGTTCCAAACTTACCCATCACGCTCGAAACCACCACAATATGGCCGGATTTCTGCTCAATCATGTGCGGAAGCACTGCTTTGGTGAGCCCAACCGTTCCAAAGAAATTCACCTCCATCACCTTCCGGATGGTTCCCATCGTGGCATCCGCGGCATATGCACGCTGACTAATGCCCCCGTTATTAATCAGCATATCCACACTTCCGAAAAGTTCTACGGCTTCCTGCACCTTTCCTGGAATAGCATCAGAATCCTCAAGATCAAGCGGCAAAATTTTCACGGATTCTTCGTGATCAATACATCCATTTTTCACTCTTTCAAGCTCATCAATTCGTCTTGCGGACAGAATCAGAAGTGTTCCTTTTTTATTAAATTCATAGGCAAGGGCTTCACCGATACCGGAAGAAGCCCCCGTGATCCATACAACTTTTTTTTGAAGATTCATCTGTAATGGAATTAAGGCTTTTTTTCATCAAGATTAATTATCTTACTGAAATAATATTAAAAATTATCTGTCAGGTTGGTAAAGAATCTTTGCTTTAAATCATTATTTTACTAAAGATATCTCCTAAAACTATATTCCCCCGAAAGTAATCGTTTATGATACCCAAACATACCATATTGCTCGTTGAAGATGAAGTAGAACCTGCTGAAATGCTGGCAAATTTTCTTGAAATGAATAACTACAATGTGCTGCTTGCGCACGATGGCAAGCAGGCACTTGAGCATATCGAAAAACGAGCAGGCGATATTCACCTTGCCATTCTCGATATTATGGTCCCTCATACGGATGGAAAAGAGATTTGCAGAATAATCCGGAAGCACCCTGTTTTAAAAGATATTCCCGTCATATTCCTTACGGCCAAAGACAAAGAAAAAGATGAAATTGAAGGGCTCGAACTTGGCGCTGACGATTATATTCCAAAACCGGCAAGCCTCAAACTTGTGAAAGCTCATGTTGAATCGCTGTTAAGGCGCCAGCAGCCGCAAAACAGCAAATGGATTCAGCACGGCGACCTAATGCTCGACATTAACGGAAAAAATCTCTATAACAATGAGAAACGGGTGGACCTCACTTCAACGGAGTACACACTTGTTGAGCTGTTTTTTAAAAATCCCAAAAGGGTATTCAGCCGCCAGGAAATTCTTGAACATATTGGCGGTGAAGATAAATTTGTTTTCGACCGCACTGTTGATGTACACATAAAAAACCTGAGGCTCAAACTTGGCGATTCCGCCGATTTGATTAAAACCTATCGCGGAATTGGCTATGGATTGAACCGCGACCTTTTACCTGCATGAGTATTCGCGCCAAACTTGCCTGGACTTTCATTCTGCTGTTAATTTTCGGGGTTACAGCCATAGGCAGTTATTCTATTCTATTCATCAGAAACTATCTGCTTGATGAAGGCCGCAAACAAATTGTGAACGATGCCGAATGGCTTGCCATAACCATTGAAAATCTCCGCACCGGCGAAAATTTTGAAACCAATTTGAATGAAGCTGCCAGAACTTCGGGATACCGGCTGGCAATTTATGATGAAGACGGCAGCCTGTTTGCGGAGGTACCCTACCACGAGCAGTTACAGGCATCTTCTGAGATTGACCCATCCATAAAAGAGCAGCTCGACACACAAGTACAAAAAACCTTTTTTGATGATCCGGGCGAAGATGAGCTCATCACTTATGCGCGGGTTCAAAGCCCGCATAATCCGGCCCGCTATCTGAAAGTCAGCATTGTAAAAGATCAGATCTATCAGCCCATAAAAACCATTCGATGGATAATTTATACAGGAATGTTCATTGCCATTGGCTTGGTTCTGTTGGTAAGCATGCTTTTTGCACGATACATTTCCCAGCCCATTACTCAGCTCGAAACAGCGGCAAAAAATATTGCCAGGGGCAAAACCAACCAAACATTAAACCTCGACAGAAAAGATGAATTCGGTACTCTGGCAAAATCACTGAACCAGATGGCAGAAAAATTACAGTCGGACAACCTGGCCCTGAAACGGCTGTATCAAAAACAGACTCAGTTTTTTGCCGATATTACTCACGAAATCCGGAATCCTCTCCACACCGTTGCCGGTTCGCTGGAGATGCTGCAAATGGACAACCTCGACGAAAAACAGAAAAAAAAGTACCTGGTTACGGCCGAACGCCAAACCAAGAGAATTGACCGGCTTTTCAAAGACCTGGTAACATTGCAGCGGTATGATTCGGACAACCAGTTTATCCAGAAAAAACAGTTTGACATCAAAGAAACCATCCAGTTGGTTGTGGATCAACACGAACAGGAAGCCGCAGATAAAGGCCTGAAGCTGAAATCACAGAAAAAATCATACACTGTAACCGCCGATCCCGACAAAATTGAACAGGTGCTGGATAATCTGGTTACCAACGCCATAAAATTTACCAATGTAGGCACTGTGGAAATCTCAGCAAAAAAAGTAGACGATCGGGTTGAGGTTTCCGTTAAAGACACCGGAATTGGAATTTCGGAAGAACACCTGGACCGGCTCTACGATCGGTTTTACCGCACAGATAAAGCCCGATCACGAGATAAAGGGGGAACCGGACTCGGCCTGGCAGTGGTAAAAAGCATTTTGAACTCCCACGGATCAGAAATTTTTGTGGAGAGCGAACCCGGCAAAGGATCACGTTTTTGGTTTCATTTACCCGCAAAATAAAGTTTATGGGCATCCATATCCGAAAATTGAAATTTAATTCAAAAGTACTGGAGTTTCTTCACGAATTCTTCATATAAAAATCGTTCCTTTCACGATTGTAAACCCAACCTGTGCTGCCAAAACTTTTTAGGATGAAAATAGGTATTGTTTTAATGAATTTGGGTGGCCCCACCCATGAGGATAACGTCAGAATATTTCTCGAAAATCTTTTCAAAGATGAGGACATTATTAAATTGGGAGGCGGACGCACTCAGAATCTTTTTGCCAAGCTGATTGCCAAATTCAGAGCTCCCAACGTAGCTGAAGATTATAAAGAAATTAATGGCTGCCCTAAAGGATGCACCGGAAGCAAGCATTGTTTTAACAGGCAGAACAGGGTGGTTTCGGATTGCTGCTCTCCCATCAACGGCCTTACCGAGCTTCAGCGGCGAACTCTTGAAAAATATTTTAAAAAAATTCTGCCAGACCACGAGGTATCGGTTTATACGTGCATGCGTTACTGGCTGCCCTTCGCCGATCAGGTGATGGATGACATGGTTGAAGACGGAATAACTCACGCAGTTTTAATGCCGCTTTATCCGCAATTTTCGTGGACAACTTCCGGAAGCAGTTTCCGTGACTGGGAAACCACCCTTATGAAAAAATTCCCCGAGAATGGGAAGCCCTGGAAAGAGTTTCACGTAAAAAACTATTATCTTAATGAGAGTTATCTACGCTCAATTAACGCCCGTATAGACGAGGCGCTTGAAGAGATGGACGATGATACCCGCAGAAAAACGCATCTGATTTTTAGTGCCCACGGAACACCCCTGCTTGAAGTTCGAAGCGGTGACCCTTATACTACAGAGATTAAGGAAACAATGGAAGCCGTGATGGCACGCAGGGAAGTTAAAAATCCGTACTGGCTGAGTTACCAATCACGAGTTGGCCCTCAAAAATGGACACAACCCAACACCGAAGATCTTGTTCAGCGCCATCTTGAGTACGGAATTAAAAACTTTTTGATGGTGCCCATTGCGTTTGTTACCGACCACATTGAAACTTTGTATGAATTGGGTGTTGAGCTTGTTGAAGACATGGAAGAAGAAGGATTTGAGTTTGAAAATTACGAGGTGATGAAGGGAATTAACGATCATCCCGATTTTATTAAAGCTTTGGCCGAAGAAACATTACATTGCCTGAGACATGAAATTCCGGCTGAAGCCGTTCAATGGGATAACACAGTAACCAGGAAAGCTGCAACTGCATAAAGGATGGTTCATCCAACAATTCAGGATTTTACGACGATTGGAATCAATCACTGGGATGCCCCTGTAGAAATCAGGGAGAAGTTCAGCCTGAGTTCCGATACACAAGCCCTCATGCTTGAGGGCGCACGCCGAGAGGGAATTAATAGCTTGTTTATCGTATCTACCTGTAACCGCACCGAAATTTTCTCGCACGGCGCCACAACAAACGAACTCATTCGGCTGCTTACGACCTACAGTAACGGGACCCTCGATGAATTTCACAAATATGGATTTGAACTGGACGGGCAGCGTGCCATTCAGCACCTGTTTAAAGTAGCCACCGGGCTCGATTCGCAGATATTAGGTGATTTGCAGATCGTGAAACAGGTGAAAGAAGGATACGAATACTCCGCTTCCAAAAGCATGATATCCGGCGAAATGCACCGGCTAATCCAGCATGTCTTCAGGGCTCATAAGCGCTCTCGTAATGAAACATCGCTGGGCCACGGAGCCGCCACGGTTGCCTATGCCGCTGTAAAATTTGCCACCCGAACATTCGAAAACCTGATCGATAAAAATATTTTGCTTGTCGGCACGGGCAAAATCGGTAAAGTGACCTGTAAAAACCTGGTAAACCTTGGAACAAGAAAACTTACCCTGATAAACCGCACCCGTGACAGGGCTGAATTTGTTGCCGGAAAATACAACCTCGAAGTGGCCGATATTGACGAACTTCCCGAACAGATCGCACAATCCGACCTGGTGATTGTGGCAACCGGATCGGCCGAACCGGTGATACGGCCTGAGCATATGCTGCCGTCAATCGAAAATCCCCGGTTCAAAATTATGCTCGATCTTTCCGTTCCGAGAAATATCGACCCCAATGTAGCTTCGCTTGATTTTGTTGATGTTGCCAATATGGACATGCTAAGTGATGTTACCGATGAAGCGTACAAAAAAAGAGAAAAGGAAGTGCCGCATGTCAAGAAAATTATCGATGATGAACTTTCTAATTTTAAGCTCTGGCTGAACGAGCAAAAAGTGGTGCCTACCATCAAAGCCCTTACAAAAAAATTTGACACCATCCGTGAAGACGAGCTGAACTTCTTCAGAAATAAAATCGATACCGACGACTTCGACAAAGTCGAAAAAATGACCCGCCGGATTGTTAACAAACTGGCCGCTTATAGCATAGAACATCTTCGCGAAAACCACCATTCGGATGAAGTAGCCGAAATGGTAAAGCGGATGTTCAAGCTTGAACAACAAAACGGGCATGACTAAACCCGTAAGGATCGGCACCCGGGACAGTGAACTTGCCGTATGGCAGGCAAAAACAGTTGCACATCATTTAGAAAAAGCTGGGCATAAAACCGAGTTGATCTATGTAAAATCTCACGGAGACATCGACCTCACCACACCTCTGCCCGAAATGGGCGGTAAGGGGGTATTTACCAAAGCCCTGGATGATGCTCTTTTAGAAAACCGGATTGATCTGGCTGTTCATTCATATAAAGACCTCCCTACCGAAAATCCACTGCCACTCACCGTTTCTGCCGTGCTTGAACGCGAAGATCCCCGGGATGCACTGGTGGCGCCGGATGGCGATACTTTTTTGGAAGATGAAAAAATGCTGGCGGTAATTGCCACAAGCAGCAACCGGCGAAAAGCGCAATGGCTTCACAGGTATCCGGGGCATACCATCACCAATATTCGCGGAAATGTGAACACACGGCTCAGAAAAGTTCAGGAAAATGCCTGGAACGGTGCCATTTTTGCGGCTGCCGGTTTGAAGCGGATCAATCTTGAGCATCACATCACCCGCTATCTTGACTGGATGCTCCCCGCCCCTGCACAGGGCGCCATGGCCGTTATGATTCGTGAAGATGATTCCGAAATGTTTGAAATTACCAAAGGCTTGAACCACCAGGAAACCAAACTGTGCACCTCCATTGAGCGGGAACTGCTGAATGAAATGGAAGCCGGATGCAGTGCCCCGGTCGGCGCCTATGCCTGGATTGAAGAGGGTGAGCTCATCCTGCAGGCTGTTGCTCTCAAAACCGATGGAACTCTCCTGTACGATATTGAATTAACATCATCAACAGATAAAGCCAAAGGCCTGGGGCGCAAAGCTGCGCGGAAACTGCTCTCTCAGGGAGCCGACAAACTGGTTGAGGAAATGAAAGGCAGGTAACATTTAGGTTTGCCAGAATAGTCGCTTAAGGCTACTTTAATACTAACATAATGTCGATGTAGTGTTGACAATTCATGGTTGATAAATTTGTCAACTGTCAACTGCCTTTTGTCAACTTTTTCGATAGGGATTATTTCCCTAAGGTAAGACTTAGACACATTACTAAATTATTCCAGATGACAAAACCACTCAAAATACTTGTAACACGGGAACTGACTGATGAGCAGGTTGATCTTGCTGAAAAACTGAAACTAAATGTAGTAATTGAACCGGCCATTCGGATTGAATTCCGTACCGACTGGTTTTCCTTTGATATCATTCTAAAAAATACTGAAAAGCCTGTTTTTGCATTTACCAGCCAAAACGGAGTGAAAGCTTTTGATATGTACCGGCAGTCGGGAGCTGAGATCCCTGAAAACGTACCCGTGTATGCTGTAGGCGAAAAAACAGCGGAAGCACTGAAGCAGATCGGGCTGAACGCTGAATCACCCGATCAACAGGATGGAGCCGGGCTTGCACAAAAAATTGTCGAAGATTTTTTGAAAGACTCTAAAATGGAAGGTGCAAAAGTGCTCCATTTCTGCGGTGATAAACGCCGGGACGAATTCCGCCAGTTTCTGCAGGATGCCGATATTGATGTGCATGATGTAGTTGTTTACAAAACCATCCTCAACAATATGAACCTTCCGCGAACTCCGGTAGACGGACTACTGTTTTTCAGCCCAAGTGCCGTGCAGGCATTCAGAAATAGCGGCGGATTTTTAAACAAACAGCTTCCGGAGCTTTTTGCTATCGGAAGCACAACCGCAGAAGAACTCAGCATCGAAACCGGGAAACACGTTCACATTTCACCACAACCAAATACGGAAAGCCTTTTAGAGTTTACTGCCCAGGTTTTGAGGGAAAACTGAATACGTCCCCCTTCGAAGGGGGAAAGTGAGCGGAGCGAACTGGGGGATGAATAAAAATTTTTATTACAACACGAATCTTAAAGAGTTAGCCCGGCTACTGCGAAAAAATTCAACCAGGGCTGAAATCAGATTATGGACTGAAGTTTTGAGAGGAAAGAATACAGGCTATACTTTTCTCAGGCAGCGGCCTATTCTCATTTACATTGCTGATTTTATGTGTAAAGATCTTCAGCTAATCATTGCACTTGATGGATATTCCCACAATTTTGAACAACAATGGAAAAAAGATTTAAAGCGCCAGAAAGAGCTTGAAGATAAAGGCTTCAAAATTCTGCGTTTTTCAGATGACGAAGTGATGAACAACCTGGAAAATCTTGATGGTGAAATTATGTATTGGATAGAAAAATTAGGCTAAAAGTCTTTTAAATATACTTGTTACTTTTAGCCTGATGCTATAAGAAAATATTGAACTTTATTGAAAACATTGCCAAACAGTCATCCCCCGGCACCTATGGTGCCTTCCCCCTTCGAAGGGGGAGTTAGTGGAATGATAAGAATCTATGAGTGTGAACCTGGCATTTTCATATAAATTCAAAAAAAATCTCTGCGCTTCACTGCGCCCTTTGCGGTAAAAAATTTAACACCCATATTTTTTATTTAGACACTTCCACGCTGTTTCTCAAAGAGGTAATTTTATGAATACTGCTCAAAAAATCTCCGTGAATTTCCGTGATTCTGTGGCAAATTTTAATCATTCAGAATCAGGCATAAAAACCGTATCATCAGACTAAAATTTTTACCGAATTCAAAATGCCTCAAAACTTCCCAAAACTTAAAAACGATCTGTTTTTTCGCACCCTGAAAGGTGAACAGGTAGAACGTCCCCCCGTGTGGATGATGCGCCAGGCCGGCCGGTATTTGCCACAGTACATGGAATTGCGGAAGAAATACTCGTTCTTTGAACGTGTTGAAACCCCCGAACTCGCCTGCGAAATCACCATCCAGCCGATTGATGAACTGGAACCGGATGCCGCCATCATTTTTTCCGATATTTTAACCGTTCCACAGGCGCTCGGAATTGACGTGGATTTAATTCCCGGAAAAGGGCCCGTGATGGGTAACCCAATCCGAAATGAAGATGATGCTTTTGCTATTATCGCCGAAGATGTGGCCGGAAAGCTGGATCATGTGATGAAAGCCATCACCCTCACGCGGCATGAGCTGAACGGGCGTGTTCCACTGATCGGTTTTGCCGGTGCCCCATGGACACTTTTTTGCTATATGGTTCAGGGAGAAGGCTCCAGGAATTTTGACAAGGCCAAAGCGTTTCTCTACCAGCACCCGGATGCTTCGCGCCATGTGCTGAAAGAGCTGACCAAAGCCACCATCGACTATCTTCAGGCACAAATCCGGGCCGGAGCACAGGCCGTTCAGGTTTTTGATTCATGGGCCGGGATTTTAAGTCCGGACGATTTTAACGAGTGGTCGCTCCCCTCTCTGATGGAAATCACTGCCTCCGTGAAAGAAGTGCCGGTGATTCTGTTTGCAAAAGGGGCCTGGTACGCTCTTGAGCGGCTGGCATACAAAAGCGG
>SLPZ01000035.1 GCA_007131725.1 Balneolaceae bacterium | reverse complement strand
TTTATGAGTACCAGCCTTCCATGTATCACGCAAAACTGCTGATTGTAGATGATAAGTTTGTCAGCATTGGATCGGCAAACGTGGATAATCGCTCATTCCGGATTAATGACGAAACCAATGTAAATATTTTGAGCCGGGAGTTTGCCGAAAAGCGAATTGAGTATTTTGAAGATGATCTGCGTCAATCAGAATTATATACACTTGAAAAACTTGAAGAGAGGCGTACCTGGGAAAAATTTGTAGGCTGGGCAGCCAGTGTGCTTGGCCCGCATTTGTAGCAGGGGGCAGAATCATCATAAAATCATCCCAGATCTGGTTTTAAGCAACTCAGATTGTTGTTTATGGTATAAAGTCTCATATTTAATTGATTCTGACTAATTTTATTTTTGGCCAGAACAAAACTGAGAGCTCAAAAATTATCATGAAAAAATTCATTCCCCATCAAACCATATTCGCACTGCTCTTCTTCATACTGATTTTCGCAAGCTGCGCCGGAGAGAGTGATTATGCCGCAACAGATTCGAAGAATGAGATTGCAGAAGAAATTCAGCAGGAATTGAATGTAAAACTCAATGCATGGTATCCCACGGTTCTGGATAAAGAGTATGGCGGTTTTTTGAGTAATTTTTCTCACGACTGGCGCCCGGATGAAACACAGGACAAAATGATTGTTACACAAGCACGTCATTTGTGGACGCTGTCAAAAATTGCCGAAAAGTTTCCTGAAAATCCTGACTTTGCCACACATGCCGCACACGGATTCGAATTTTTGAAAGAGGTCATGTGGGATGATGAGTACGGCGGTTTCTTTCAATTGGTGACGCAGGAGGGTGAGCCTGTTCCCGATGATGAAGGCGAGCTTCAAAAAACTCTCTACGGAAACGCGTTTGCACTCTACGGGCTTGCGGCTTATTACAGTTATTCCGGGAAAGATGAAGTTCTTGAACTTGCACAAAACCTGTTTAACTGGCTGGATGAACATTCGCACGATCCGGTTCACGGAGGATATTTTCAGCCCCTTGACAGAGACGGAACTTCGGACAGGTCGGGCTATCCGAAAGATTATAACAGCGGCATTCATATTTTGGAAGCACTGACTGAATTTTATGAAGCCTGGCCCGATGAAAAAGTACGGGAGCGGCTGGAAGAGATGTTCTACATTGTTCGTGATACGATGGTGACAGACCCCGGATACCTGAAACTCTATTTCAGCGAAGACTGGACGCATCTTTCATACCGCGATTCCACTGAAAGTGCCTTGATGGAAAACCTTTATTACGATCATGTAACTCCCGGACACGACATAGAAACGGCCTATCTGTTGCTTGAGGCCGCCCATGCTCTTGGTATGGAAGATGATGAAACCACACTCAGAATAGCCAAAAAACTGACCGACCATACTCTGCAAACCGGGTGGGACAGGCAGGTAGGAGGCTTTTTTCAGGCTGGGTATTATTTCGGTGAAGATGATGACCTGAACATCCTTGACGACCGAAAAAACTGGTGGGCGCAGGCTGAAGGTTTAAATACCCTGGCCATAATGGCCGATCTTTACCCGGATGACCCAATGAATTATGCCGAAAAGTTTCTTAGGCAGTGGGAATACATTAAAACCTATTTATCCGATTCTGAGCACGGTGGATGGTATAACGACGGGATCGATAATACGCCGGAAAGCATAACATCAAAAAAAAGCCACGTCTGGAAAGGAAATTATCATACAGTCCGGGCATTGCTGGAGGTGCTGGATCGGCTGAAGTGATCATTAGACAAAATCCTAAAATCAGGATTCGAAATGTTTTCTCTCCTTTTCAAAATCCTCATTCGAGATGAGCCCTTGCTGCCAGAGGCCGGTAAGATAGTCCAGTTTGTCTTTGGAAATGTTCCGGCTTTCAGGTTCTTTCTGCCGTGTTTTATTTAATTTTTGAAGACGGATACGTTCTGCTTCTGCTGCTTTCAGGATCAGCTCAGCCAGGTTATCGGGATTCTCCATGCCCGGCATCTTAACTTCCCTGGAATCGGTTTGAAGGGTTAACGTCCCGATACCAAACTTTTTATCAATCCATCGGCGCTGAATAGCAATATTGGTAATGTTTACCAGGTCGATGGTTTGCGAGTACGAATTGTCAGCAACGGTGATGGTGTGATCGGTAATTTCGCAGGTGATGGACGCTATCTCCCGGCGTTTTTTGATGATGATGTAAATTCCCAAACCGAGAAGCGGAATCAACAAAACCCCGGCAACGTACCACCAGAAATTGTGTTTGAGATCCGGTTGCAGATAGATTTTTTTATCAGGCATAATCTTTCTTTTTGATTTGGGAATATAACGATTCATGCGCTGATGCCATTCGTGTTTTTTGGAAAAAGAACCTTACTCTGGCAAAACCGTCTGCTTGTGCCTCCCTAAAACCCAAACTTGAACATAGATCAAATATTTTACTTGTGTCTTTGGCATTTATACTCAAATATTGCCTCTATTACGAAAATATGGCAGAAGTGGACGCTTGCGCCAGGACTTGACGAGCACAAAGGAGGCGTTTGTTCTATTTGTTTGCGCTATAAGTAACTGCCTGTGTTAGGCCAATGCAGGCTTCAATAACAATCAAACATTACAAAAAGACCACCTGCTCCGAAAATGTAAATATTCATAAACAGTACAAAAAAACCATTCATTTTACGTATCTTTTTTCTCTCAAAATTGAATTGATAAAAGCCGATTCTGACGTTGAAACCCTGGAAATATTTTGTTGCTGTTTGGATGACCGTTGTGATTACAGCCGGTTTTCTGATTCGAATACCCGAAATAGCCATTCTCGAACAGACTGCCCGAAATCTGTTTCTTCATGTACCCATGTGGTTTACCATGATGGTGGCTTTTGCGATGGCTTTTTATTACAGCATTCGGTATCTGAATGATGAGCATCTCGACTGGGACATCAAAGCAGAAACCGCAACGGCTGTGGGATTACTTTTTGGACTCTGCGGATTGTTTACAGGTGCGCTCTGGGCACGGTTTACCTGGGGGACCTGGTGGACATTTTCTGAGCCCAGAATGAATCTGTCGGCACTCGCCATGCTCATTTTTGTGGCGTATTTTATTTTGAGGTCGGCATTCAATGACCGCGAGAAAAGAGCGAAAATTTCTGCAATTTATAATATCTTTGGAGTCACCACGATACCTTTTTTACTGTACATTATTCCGCGTCAGTTGCCGAGCCTGCATCCCGGAGCAGAAGGTAATCCTGCTTTTAGTGATATGACAGCTCCGGAACTACGGATCATTTTCTATCCGGCAGTTATCGGCTTTATTGGCCTGGCAATCTGGATTATGGATATTGTGAAGCGCTATAAGCAGCTTCAATTAAAGACCTCCGGTTCAATATGAGATTAAATTTCATACAAGAATCAACGTCAAGCACCGTTGATACACTCACACAAAGTTACTCCGGCAAATGGGAGGGAACTGAGTCTATCGAGCAGTCATCAGCTTTTATTCAATTGATGGCATCGAATGACCTGATTTTTGTAGTTTTAGGGGTGAGCCTGATCATTTGGTTCGTACTTCTGTTTTACCTTATTAAAGTTGACCGAAACGTTTCAAAACTCGAAGAATCATTCAAAGAAAAAGAAAATGAAGCCTAAACTGATTATTGGCGTGCTTGCCATTGTGGGATTTACATCGTTGTTGATGTACAATTTTGGCAACAGTATCAGCACGTATGTGAATTTTGAAGAAGCTGAAAACAGATCCACTTCCCATGTTATTGGCACCTGGGATAATTCTCAGGATTATGGATTTTCCCGGGAAACAATGCAATTTTCTTTTCATATGAAAGATGATGACGGAAATGTGCGCAGAGTGGTTTATCCTCGACCCAAACCCAATAATTTTGAACAAGCAACCCAGCTTGTAGTCGTCGGCGAGATGAGAAACAATGTATTTCATGCCAGCGAAATGCTGATGAAATGTCCGTCTAAATACAACGAAAACCCCGAATTTGAACTTGCTACAGGCGGGTAAAGCTAATCTGATATGATCGCAAATATTGGTCACTTGCTTCTCAGTGGCGCTTTCATTGCTTCAATTGCTGCACTTGTGCTGTATGCGGTTGCGGCTGTTAAAGAAGATAAAACCATTGAGAAAATCTCCAACTGGCTTTGGGGACTCAAAGGAATATTTCTTGGAATATCATCAATAGCACTCATCTATTTGCTGATGACTCACCAGTTCCAGTACTACTATGTCTGGAACTACACCAGCCTGGATCTCGAAACCAAATATCTGATTTCTGCATTTTACGGCGGCCAGGAAGGCAGTTTTATGCTCTGGATCTTTTGTGCATTTATCGTAGGGCTGGGGCTGATAAAATGGACACGAAAACCTTACCGTGCTCCGGTGATGTTTGTGATGACACTCACCCAGATGTTCCTGCTCTCAATGGTTGTAGGCTGGGATCTCAACTTCACCCAGATAGGGGCCACCCCATTCAGAACCATTGCCCAGGAAATGCCGAATGCACCGTTTGTTCAAGCAAACCCCGATTTTGTACCGTCTGACGGTTCCGGTTTGAACGACCTGCTGAAAAGCCCCTGGATGATGATTCATCCACCGGTCATTTTTATCGGTTTCGCGATGATGACCGTGCCTTTTGCATTTGCAATTGCTTCACTTTGGACCAAGACTTACCACGAGTGGATTCGTCCTGCACTGCCGTGGACACTGGCAGCCAACCTCTCGCTGTTAACCGCTATTTTTCTCGGCGGCTACTGGGCTTACGAAACCCTCTCATTCGGCGGCTACTGGGCATGGGACCCGGTTGAAAACGCCTCGCTGGTACCCTGGCTGTTAGGCACGGCTGGCATTCACGCCATGATTATTCAGCGAAAAAGCAGCCGGGCACACAAGGCATCCCTCTTTTTTGCCATATTGGCTTACGTTGCCATTATCTATCAAACATTTTTAACCCGTTCCGGTGTGCTGGCCGATCAGTCGGTGCACAGTTTTGTGGACCTCGGACTATATGGACAGTTACTGGCATTTATCCTGGTAATGGTAGTTATCGGTATTGGTTTTTACCTGTACAGGTACAGAGAACTGCCGAGTCCGCAGGAAGAATCAAAATTCCTCAGCCGGGAGTTTATGACATTCACCGGTTCCATGCTGCTCTTTATTCTTGGATTTGTCATAATCCTGGGCACCAGTTCTCCAATCATTGGTAAACTTTTTGTTCCCAATCCCACTCCGCCCGATATTCAGTTTTATAACGACTGGAGCATGCCAATCGCCATCATAATGGCTCTTGCAACTGTAATTGGCCAATACCTTTTTTGGCAAAAACATACGTGGGAGTCTTTGGCCGGCGCCCTTATTTTCCCGCTGCTGATCACATCCATAGCCACTGTACTAACCATTATTTTAGGTGATGTTCGGAACCTGTACTATATGGTGTTCATTTTTGCAGCCTGGTTTACCGTTATCGGAAACGCGTCAGTGATGTTCCATTTGCTCAAGAAAAATCCAAAACTGGTGGGAGGCACGGTTACTCACATCGGATTTGGAGCCCTCTTGCTGGGTGTGATTGCATCATCTGTTTACACAGAACCGCTGCTCGATCAGCGCACGGCGGATTACAATCAGCGCGTGATAGCCGGAGATGTTTTTGATGAGGAAGGTTTCCCGGTTACACAGCCTGTAGAGATGTTTGAGCTCGAGATTAACCGGCCCAAACTGATCAACAACAAATATATGGTAACTTACGAAGGGTACGAAGTAAGCGACTCTCCGCGCCCGGGGCAACAAACCTATCGCCTGCGCTTTGAACCTATAGACGGCAGTTCCGTTTTTTATATGGACCCGGTTGTGTATCCCATGCTCACCACATCAAGTGCAGATAATATTGAGTGGTCGGTTGACCCGCATGTACGGACCGGATGGTTCAGCGATATTTATCTCTATGTAGCCGGAAGTCAATATGTGGAGCGGAGAAACCAGGAACTCGAACGGCGCAGCCGCCCGGATGCTATGATGCCGGTTGGTGATGAAAATGGCGAATCAAACGATGTACAAACTATCGAAATAAAGATGGGTGAAACCATTTCTGCAGGCCCATTTAATTTTACTTTTCAAGAATTTATACCTGCCAGTGAAGAATCAATCCCCGAAAATACACAGATTGGTATCCGGTCATTAATTCGTGTTGAGCACGAACCAAGTGGTAATGCCTACGATGTGGAGCCGCTTTTTGCTGTTTATACCGACGAAGGACGAAGCTACACCTACACGCCGCCACTTGAAATTGAACGCTGGGGAATGGATGTTATCTTTAGCAGAGTTCATCCCGAAAATGATTCCATAGAACTTACCGTGCATGGTCTGGATGAAAACTTTGAGGAAGACTGGATTCTGGTAGTGGCAGAGAAAAAACCATTCGTATCAGTGGTCTGGCTCGGTACATTTCTGCTGATGGCCGGATTCAGCATCTCTATTTTAAGGCACTGGAAACGCGAAAAAGAGACACAGGAAAAGCAGTAATTTCGCTGTTTCTGATGCATTTTTGCAGGAATTGAACATCCGATCATGAATTTCAGTTGATTACTGAAGCAGTGAATTTGCAAAGCATGTGGTGTTTGACACGCAATGGAATCGAATTGTTTTTATTGACATTTACCAAAGCTCAGTTACCGTGCGTTTCAGGATGAATTTACTCCTGACAGATGGCAAATAATCAATATTATCACAACATATCTTCAGGAATAAATTTTTTAATGTTTAACTACGGATATACCATCGTTTTGCATAAATTAAACATCCATAATTAAAATCATTCAGAAATAACCGTTATGAAAAATATCATATCAATCACTATATCACTATTTCTTTTGTTAGCAGCTTTTGGCTGTGCTGCAGAGGAGCCGGCTGATCGAGCTGACGCCGAAACCGCAGATAGATGGGAGACCAAAGAGCTGAGAACTCAATACGAGGACATCAGGCTAACAAGGCTGGTTGGCGGTTTAGAGCACCCCTGGTCAGTAGATTTTCTGCCGGATGGCCGTAAACTTATTACCGAACGTCCCGGAGGTTTGAAATTAGTTGAAAACGGAAATGTAACCGATGTTAACGGAATTCCGGAAGCCACTGCACGCGGCCAGGGCGGGATGATGGAAGTGTCAGTTCATCCGAACTACGAAGAAAATGGCTGGATCTATCTGACATACTCCAAAGGAAATGACGAAGGACAAACGGCGGTTGCACTTGTAAGAGGGCAGCTTGAAGGAAACGAATTTGTGAACCAGGAAGAAATATTTATTCAGAACCGGTATTCTCAGCCCGGGCGCCACTACGGATCAAAACTTGCATGGGACAACAACGGATATCTGTATATGAGTATAGGCGATCGGGGAAATGAACCGCCGAGAGCACAGGAACTGAGTGACCATGCCGGTACACTGCTCCGTATGTATGATGACGGATCCGTTCCATCCGACAATCCGTTTATAGACGATCCTGATGTAGCGGATGAAATTTACTCTTACGGCCACCGCAATATTCAGGGCCTTGTAATAGATCCTGAGACGAATGAAATATGGGCAACCGAGCACGGTCCGAGAGGTGGTGATGAGCTGAATTATGTTGAACCCGGAGAAAACTACGGCTGGCCCCGGGCAAGTCTGGGCCGTGACTATGGTGATGAGCATGAATTCCATGCCGGTACCGAAGCCCGCCACATTGAAGGAATGATTGATCCGGTGTACGAATTTCTGCCAACACTTGCTCCTTCCGGCCTTGCACTGGTAACAGCAGATAATTTCCCGAATTGGAAGGGTAATTTACTCGCTGGCGGACTGGTTGCTGAAAGAATCAGAAGATTGTATATAGAAGTGTATGATGGTGCGCATACAGTGATTCATGACGAAGAACTGCTTCTTGGCGAAGTAGGACGAATTCGCGACGTACGTGAAGGCCCGGATGGCAATATCTATGTAGTAACTGATGAAAATCCCGGTGGACTCTATGTGGTTGAGCCGCTGGATGACTAAATCCAAATAAATTCATAAAAACGTGAGTTCAAGATAAAATTAATGGTATCGTCAGTTTGAGCGCAGTTTCGGCCGTTTTTTAGGTTGGAACGAAGTCGAAAACCCCATATTTCGACTTCATTCCGCTGAAAAGCACAATCGGAATTGAGCTCAATATGACGTGATTAACCATTTATAATCATTATTGTCTCAAACTCAGTTTAAAAGCCATTTCGCTTAAAAACGGAATGGCTTTTTTTGAATGTTTTTTTCGATTCGGCTTGGCTGAGTGCGCTCACGTAATCTTTTGGGAGCGTTCCTGACAGTCTCGGACTGCTTTTAGATAAGTTCAGCCATACGAAGATCCGGATGAAATATTAATAATGTGACCGTGGTTCATCTTCTTCATTTCGGGAATTGCAAGCTTAGTTGTGAATTACAACAGGGTTTGGCTTGCCAGTTAGCGAGTAAAGCAGGTCTAAATCCCGAATTATGTTTTGTACGAGAATGTCCTGTTGTCCGCGTGCCTCTGCCAGAATAGAATAGCTCTTCAGCAAAATTTGTTCTGCCTCATCAAATTTACGCATCTCAAGCAGGCACCGTCCAAGATGTGCCTCAGCCTGGGCAATTCTCCAGTCGTTTTTCCCATATGCTTGACGTCGGATTTCAAGAGCTTCCCGAAGGAGTGGTTCAGCTTCGGAAGGCTGTCCAAGTTCTGTCAACATCATCCCAACACCGTCCAGTGATGTGGAAAGATCCGGATGCTGTGCGGGCAGCGAACGGCGCCGAAGAGATAGGCCTTCCTGGTAATATTGCAACGCTTCGGAATAATCTTCAGTTGCCTCAAAAAGTTTGCCGATATTATGTAATACCACAGCAATAAACGGATGATCTTCTGGAAATACCTGCATGCCGATATCGAGTGCACGCTTCAGGTCTTCTTCAGCCCTGTCGAAATGCCCCAATTCCTGGTGTACACCTGAATAGCCGTTCAGAGTAAATGCCATGTATGGATGCACATCTCCCCATATATTTTTCACCACAGCAATTGCTTCCTCAAACAGTTCATCAGCCCCTTCCAGTTCTCCGGTCCGGTGCATCAAAATGGCAAGATTGTTCAGGTTGGCTGCGAGGTTGCTTCCGGGTTCAGGGTCCTGCCGCCTGATTTGCACTACCCGGCGAAGTGTTTCCTTTGCCACTTCCAGCTCCCCTTTGCCTTCATAAATAATGGCAAGTGTATTTAGTGTACTCGCTACTTCGGGGTGATCCGGCCCGTAAAATTCAGTATTCAGTTCAAGAACTTCCCGGGTTGATATTTCGGCCTGTTCCAATAATCCCATCCGGTACTCCAGATTGGCCAGTTCCAGCAGCGCGGATACATACTGGGGAGAACGTTCACCGATGTTTCTGTAGCTCTCAACGGACATTTCAAGTGCAGGCCTGGCCTGGTCATAATAACCGAGATTCTGATATACTTTTCCGATTATGCCCAGCATCTGTGCCTGTACAGCCGGTTGTCCGGCCAGTTCGGTTTGCACTTTGTCAAAACCTTCATCAAGCATTTCCCGGGCGGTTTTGGAGCCGTCGTTGGCTTTGGTTGGATCAGATTCTTCGAATAACTCAACAAGAAATGCGGCAACATGTTCGGCACGCTCAGCCTGTATTTCAGCACGTTCGGCATTGAGTTTTGCCAGGTGCGACTGCCACAAAATACCAATAACTCCTCCTGTAAGTGCAAGTAAGGCGACTGCTGCTGTTGCAACCGCAATTTTATTCCGGTAGATAAATTTTCTGATGCGATAGCGAATTGTGGGAGCTCTGGCCTCCACCGGTTCTCCTTTTAAATAATTTTCAAGATCATCCGAGAGGGATAATGCAGATGCATATCTGCGGTGCGGCTCTTTCCACATGGCCATCAGAACAATCTTGTCGAGATCCCCGGCAAGCTGTTTTCGCAACCGCTCCGGATCCATACCCCGCCGATTAGCTGTTTCTTCAGGATTGAAGAA
This sequence comes from Balneolaceae bacterium, assembly GCA_007131725.1. Classification (GTDB taxonomy): domain Bacteria; phylum Bacteroidota; class Rhodothermia; order Balneolales; family Balneolaceae; genus Rhodohalobacter. The sequence goes on along the minus strand of SLPZ01000035.1, from coordinate 5,022 downwards.
ATCATCCGGGATATCTGTAGCAAGATGGATGGTTCCTCCGGCAACTGCTTCGCTTGGTTTGATCGGCTCAAGATCACAAACAATTTTTTCGATCTCCAGCATGGATGTGGTGCCGATACGATACGGCTTGCGCCCGGTAAGCAGCAGGTACAACAGTATTCCAAGGGAGTAAATATCAGATGCCGTAGTGATATGCTTTCCACGAACCTGCTCAGGGCTGGCAAATTCAGGAGTCATTATTCTCATTCCGGTCCAGGTATGGAATGGTGTAATTTCAGGATGCTCCGTTTGAAGTAGTTTGGCGATGCCAAAATCAATAAGCTTCACTTCACCATTACGGTTAACCAGCACATGTTCCGGTTTCAAATCGCGATGTACAACCAAATTCTGATGGGCATAATGCACTGCCTTGCATACGTTTTGAAATAGTAATATCCGATCATGGATATTCAGTCTGTGCCGGTCACACCACTCATCAATAGGGACTCCATCCACATATTCCATTAGCACGTAAGGGTCGCCTTTTTCGGTGATTCCTCCTTCAACCAGCCGGGCAATATTCGGATGATCGAGCGAAGCAAGGATGTGCTGTTCCGATTCAAAACGCTGACGCGAATAGGAATCCAGCCCGATTCCCCGTAAAAGTTTCAGCGCACCTTTTTCTCCAACTTCATTTTCTGCCAGATATACAGTTGCACTGCTGCCGGTGCCCAGTTTTTCAATAATTTTATACCCCGCAATTTGGTCAGGTTGTGCACTATCCGGCGACAAAGACGATTTTGTAAGCGAATAAATTCTTTTCTGAAACTCTTCAACAAAACTGCGGGCATTCAGATTTTGTTCGGTTAATCGGTGTAATTCCTGCTGTAATTCATCATTTCCGTTGCACCAATCCTCAATAAGTTGGTCCCACTGCTGTTCAGGATAGTCGAGCAGGCGCTCAGCCAGTTTTTTTGCGGTTTTATTTATATTGGAATCCATTTTACCATTCAGTTCAACAGTGTATACAGGAAATTACCGTAAAGAAGCTCAACGGTTCAACTCACTATAAATCCAGTTGCAGGCAGCCTGCCAGTCGCGTTTAACGGTAGCTGGTGAAATATCAAGTGCAAATGCAGTGTCTTCCACCGTCATTCCGCCAAAAAAACGGCACTCAAAAACGTTGGCCTGCCGCTTATTTAATTTTTCGAGCCGGTTCAGGGTTTCGTGCATTTCTAATAGTTCACGTGCCGCTTTGTCATCGGCAATCAGATTCAGGCTGTCGGAATCAATGGGAGTTAAATCACCACCTCGTTTTTGAGCTGACCGTTTTTCCGCATAGTTGATTAATATCTGCCGCATGACTTTTGCGGCAATGGCAAGAAAATGACGCCTGTTCTCAATTTTGTTGGGCTGATTGTACCACAGTTTCAGGTAGGTTTCGTGAATTAAAGCAACCGTATTTAATGTTTCTGCCCCGGTCCAGCGTCCTCGTTGCTTTTTGGCTAAAGTGTGCAGCTCATCATATACCAGTTCAAATAATTCGTTTAGAGCTGAGACGTCTCCGTCAGAAAACTTTTGTATGAGTAATGTAGGAGTATGCACTGTCATTACGGTTAATCACTTCAGGATTCCAAACATTATTTTTAAAAAACGTCACAATCATATTCACCATTACCGGGCACATGGAATGTACTAAAAAAAGTAATTATGATGATGGAAAATATCTTGCCAGCTATGTAATGCTCTGTATGATTGGACAGATGGATAGCGTCTGAACTTATCAAACAATTATGTTTGCCAGAATCCAAAAAAGTTGATACATAGAAAAAGCTTAAGAGAGACAGGTAAAAGTTCTGGCCTGAAACCCAAGAATCTATTCCCGGCACTCATCTCCGTACAGATAAAGAATACCTTCCGTTGTTTATCGAGCGAGAATTATAGATAGTTTTGTTTTCCGGCCGGAATTAAAATAAGACTGGTTGTCTGTACCGGAAAAGTATAGAGTATGATATGAGATTTTTCCTGCCTGATCTCGTCAAATGCTCCAGCTCACCCAATTTATTATACCAAAAACCAATCATTTACAAGTCCTCAATCATTTTTTGATCTGTAGTGCAAAAAAAATCTGTATATGAGATTAACTGATCAATAATGAAGACATCAAAAAATTATGAATTCATCATTCAACCAAAACGAACAAAACGTAACTCAGCATGGGACCGATGAATAGAAGTCATAAGCAAAGTCTGAGTTATCACATTTTTTTAACATAAATCAAAACCATCATAAAACAATGAAAACAATAAATGCAAAAAACTATGTATCCATTTTTCTGTTCATCTTAATGGGCGCCGGACTGCTTTTTCAGGGCTGTTCGGATTCTACCTCGGCAGAACATGATGAAGAGGATAATATAGATGCTTTGATCACTGAGATCAGGACAGCAACACAATCGTATCATGATATAGAAACAGCCAGGGAAGCAGGCTGGAATGTAATGATGTCTCCTTGTGTGGAGCATCCCCAGGAGGGAGGGATGGGATACCATCTCGGACGAATGGAGTTTCTGGACGGGCGTAAAAATCACCTTGAGCCTCAGGTGCTGCTTTATGAGCCAACTCAGGGCGGGGGATTCGAATTTATTGGTGTGGAATATATTATTCCGTTTGATATTCATCCTGCCAATGCTGAACCACCGATGATACTGGGTGAACACTATCACCAAAATCACCAGTTGGAAATCTGGGCATTGCATGTGTGGACAGAGAAGGAAAATCCGAAGGGTATGTTCTTTGATTGGAATCCCAACGTATCGTGTCAGTTCGAGGTGGATGTAATGATTAATGAGGTTCGGACAGTCACCGAGCCGTATCACAACATCGATAATGCCATTGCTGACGGCTGGGATACGTTTATGTCGCCCTGCGTGGAACATCCCGAGTTGGGTGGAATGGGCTATCATGTGGGAAGAATGGAATTTCTGGACGGGCGCACAAACCATCTGGAACCACAGGTATTGTTGTATGAACCTCTCGAAGATGGCAGTTTCGAATTTATTGGGGTGGAATATATCATTCCGTTCGATATTCATCCCGAAGATGCAGAGCCGCCTATGATACTGGGTGAAAACTATCACCAAAACCATCAGTTGGGAATTTGGGCATTGCATGTGTGGACAGAGAAAGAAAACCCATCAGGCATGTTTTTCGACTGGAACCCCAGTGTATCGTGTCAGTATGCCAACGATCAGTAATTATCAGGATTCCTGAGCAGCCCGTTACCGTTTGGCTTCGGGCTACTTTTTTAGTGTGCCGTGCATAGCAATCAACTTAATGGCACTTAATGGCGCCGCAAAGCGGGGCAGATCCACTTGTCAGGCTTGGCGTAAATAAACCTAAAGCTTGGGGAGCAGGCATACACACGGAAGAGTAGTTGGCCGTCCGATTTGGTTCAAGCCCCAGGGACAAGCGGACGCTTGAACCAGCTTTTAATTGATTCAGGCCAATTAACACGTACAGCTTGTCGGGGACTCTGCCAGGATGTGAGATACAGATCTTCTAATCAGGAATGGCTTTTTTTATGAAGGTTCACTCCTTAATGCGTGTTCCAGAAGTGCCTCCATCGGTACGTGGTCTAATACCTTTTCATGTGTTGCCTCAAGATATACTTTAGGTGCTGCACCGGCATCATAAGCTTCTTTCCAGCGCAATGCGCAGAGGCACCATTTGTCGCCTGCCTTTAATCCGGGAAAACGATATTGCGGCACCGGAGTTGACAGGTCATTCCCCCTGGCTTTAGAAAATTTCAAGAATTCATCAGTCATAACTGCGCATACCAAATGCAATCCGTGGTCTTGCGGGCCGGTATTGCAGCATCCGTCCCTGTAAAATCCCGTCATGGGATCTTCGTTGCAAGTTTCTAAAGGTTCGCCAAATACGTTTTTTGAGGGTTCCATTCACTCATAAATTTATTTTAAATGTGGCGGAAAGCTAAAAGAGATCATAAAATTATGCAAAACAGATAATGAAGTTACCGGGCTTAACTAAATCCCATCAACATGTAGTTTAATTGCCAGGATACACCGAAATGGATCTGCATACATGAAATTTTCGTTAGAGATAATCCATCAGTCATTTTTTTGTGATGATCCAGCCGGTATGAATGATTTTGAGGATGCTCTTTAACAGATTATTTCAATTCAGTTTAGCACCCATCTACCATTTTTCCGGATTAGCCTCTACCTGAAATTATTGACATAAAAAACTCAAAGATTGGCCGTTAGATGTAAAAGATGCTCTTCCAGCCGGTCCCAGGTTTCGGTAAAGCCTTCAATCATTCCCATCTCCACCAGTTTGTCGACCTCCTCTTTGGAGCCTACCTTTGAGACCATTTTTATAACAGTATTTTCTCCTTCAGCCTTAAACGTAATGATCGTATCGAAACCCGGCATTTCCGTATTGATGTTTCCATCCTTATCCGAAAAGTAATCGTTATAGATAATTTTTTTGGGCTCGGTGATCTCTTTGTATTTGGCAATTCCCCATGATTCATCCCCCTCATTCGGCCCTTTCATGCAGTAATGCCAGGTTCCGCCCGGCCGGAAATCCATCTCACAATAACTGAGCGGCCAGGTGCGCGGACCCCACCAGTTCATCAGGTGTTCACAAGTTGTGTAGGTTTCAAAAACCAGTTCACGCGGAGCCTGAAACGTTCGGGTGAAGATAATCTCGTTCTCTTTGGTTTCTACTGTTTGGTTTTTTGAGGTTGTCATCGTGCTTTTAGTTGGATTGATGTTTTACATTCGGATTTTTACATTCGGATATGGAAAACTGATAAACAGAGAAATGTCAAACCGAGAAAGTAATGTTATACACAATTATATTTTCAGCATCAAACTTTCTCGGTTCATCGGTTCATCGGTTTGTCTGATATTGTTCATGGCCTCCTCCCGGATCCGTACATTTCGGTTCCAAAACTACCTATAACAAACCCAAGGAGGAAAACCATGAATGTATATTGCAAACAACATGCATATTACTG
>SLPZ01000155.1 GCA_007131725.1 Balneolaceae bacterium | reverse complement strand
TTTGATTATGATAGCCTTGATCTTTGTTTAATCTCCTTTTAAACAACTGGATTTTTTGTCAATTAATATCTGCTGGCTGGCGGAGTGTAAACCTCAGACAATGTTATAAAAGGCTTACGCCCTTTTAGGGCTTTCCGTTGAGATTGATTTTCATCACATAGGACTTCGTCCCATGCTATTGCCGGACATCCCTTTAGGGGTTTATTGATCGCCAAATTCAAAGATTTATATCGCCAGGAACGACCTATGGAAAATTCACAATAATCAATTAAACTCTGCTCAGTTCACTCTCGAGTAATAATTTTTTTACAGCCTCCCGGTTTTTGGAATGCGTAATGGATTTGGCTTCCGGTTCATACAGATACTCCATCAGCTCCTGGTGATATTCGTTGATTTTTCCCCTCACAATTTTCATCGTGCTGTTCATCAGGCCGTTTTGTTCATTAAAACCTTCAGAAAGCACCCCAACCGAAGCCGGCAGCCAGCGTTCAGGAAACTGTCCGTCGTATTTTCCGCCTTTGCGGTAGGCATCAATTTCTGCCTGGATGATGTTCAGGGATTCATCAACCGCTTTATCGTCGGTTGGATCTATTCCCTTGCGCTTTAAACGCTGAACCAATCCCTGGCGGTTTGGAAATATCAACCCGGTTGTGTAGGGGTCCTGGTTATTGTGGAGCAGCGCTTGTTCAATCACAGAAGACTGGTCAGCCAGTGCTTCCTCGATCGATTCGGGGCTGTATTTTTCGCCGTCGTTTGAGATCAGCAGGCTTTTGAATCGGCCCAGAACGTAGAGAAAACCGTCTTCATCCATATACCCGAGATCGCCGGTGTGGAGCCATCCATCCACGATGGTATCCCGGGTTGCCTCCTCGTTTTTCCAGTATCCTTTCATCACATTTTCGCCTTTTATGATGATTTCACCTTTTTTGCCGGGCGGAAGTTCGTTACCGTTGTCATCAATAATTTTCAAATCCATCATTTTTACGAGCTTTCCTGATGAGCCCAGCTTATGGTGATCGGGCACATTGGATGAAATGATCGGTGTGGCTTCAGACAGGCCGTACCCCTGGTACATCGGCATGCCGATGGCATAAAAAAAGCGCTGAAGTTCGATATCGAGCAGGGCGCCGCCGCCAATAAAAAACTCCAGTTTGCCCCCGAAGTTCTCGCGGATTTTGCTGAACAGGATTTTGTCAAACAGTTTTAATTGCAAACGGCTCAGTATATCCAGACTGTTTTTATTAATACCTTCCCGGTTGTATTTATAGGCAACATTCAGGGCATAATTGAATAATTTTTCTGCTTTCGGCCCCTTTTCCCTGATGCCCGACTCAATGTTTTTCCGGAAATTTTTTGCAAGCGCAGGCACACTCAGCAGCAGGTTTGGCTGAATTTCTTTGATGTTTTTCGGAATATTCCGAAGGGTTTCAAGCGGGGTATTGCCGGTTTCAATCATAGCGATGCTTGCCCCGCTGGCCATAAAACTGTACATCGCGGCTGTGTGGGCAAACGAATGGTCGAGCGGAAGAATGAGCAGGGTTTTAAAATGTGGCGGAATATTCATCAGCGTTAAAGCCTGCTCCACGTTGGCTGTGTAATTGCGGTGCGTAAGCATAATTCCCTTTGGATCGGCCGTGGTACCGGACGTGTAAGAGATGTTTGCAATGTCATCAGGACGAACACTGTTTTTGCGTTCGTTCAGCGATTCTTCGTGATGCTCCAGATAGGTTTTTCCAAGCTGCATCACTTTTTTGAAACTGATTTCATCCTGTTGGTATGAATCCGGCTCATCCAGCAAAATAATCTGCTTCAGGCCAGGCAAATCTTTTTTAATTTCCATCACCTTATCCCGGTGGTGGCGTGATACAATCAAAATTCCCGTATCCGAGTGTTTTAACCTGAACCGGAGTTCGCGGGGTGTCAGCTTAATAGACAAAGGCACGTTAATGGCGCCGGTATACACAATCCCGAGTTCGGAAACCACCCATTCGGTTCGTCCCTCGGAGAGCAGGGCAATACGGTCTTCTTTTTCAACGCCGAGCGACATCAAACCGGCGGCAAACTTGCGTACCTGTTGCAGCGTTTTTTTATAGGTTGTGGGCTGGTATTTTCCCTTCACTTTTTCCCACATGTAAGGATTGTTGTTGTACTGAGCTGCATACCCCTCAAGAAATTCTACAAGTGTTTTCATGGCTGTTAGATTTATCTGTTGGTGCCGGTATTCTCCGGGCTCTCTTATTATTGAATCCAGAGATGATTTATAATCCTGAAAAATCAGAAAACGCTGTAAATATTTCGTGAATTCGGGAGCAAAATCAGGGATTTCCTTACAGCAGAATCAGCAATCTGCGCACCTCAAAAAATGATAATAAAAGTGCAGGTTGATATATTTCAGTAATATGGTGAAATAGAAAGAATCAGCTGAAATTGAAAAATGCCGGTTGTTGAAAAACTTTTATTTCATTGACATTAAAAAAATCTGATGGGAGCCACAATCAGAGACACCAATGTTTCTGTTGAGTTTTCTGGCTTGAAAACCGAGGAAAATAATGAAAAAGCTGTACCTGACACTCTTTTTACTCAGCTTATCGGCACATTGTTTGTTTGCACAATGGACGCCTGATACACTCTATTATGAATTTGATGAAATTGAAGTAACGGCTACAAAAACATCCCGAACACTATCTGAAATTCCCGGCCGGGTGGATGTGCTGACCTCCGATATGATGGCAACCGTACCTTCTTTAACACTGGTGGATAAAATCAGGGCGGTTTCCGGTATTAACACATCAAGCAGCTTCGGGATGTTTACCATGCGGCCGAATGTGACGCTTCGCGGGCTTTCGGGAGAAGACCAAAGCCGCACACTGGTAATGATTGACGGAATTCCCATCAACAATTCCGATACGGGAGGCGTGAATTGGAACAGTGTGCATACCGGCAGCGTGAGGCAGGTGGAAGTGTACAAGGGGCCGGGTTCATCACTTTACGGGAGCAATGCCATGGGCGGAGTTATCAACATCATCACACAAACTCCCGATGTTTCGTTTTCTGGCTCTGCCGGAATTTCTTACGGAACGTTTAATACCCTTCAGAACCATATACACATCAACAGCCGCCCGAACGACCGCCTAAGTTTACAATTAGGTGCTTTTTATAATTACAGCGATGGTTATATCACCACACCGGATTCTCTGCGAACCGATTTTGATAAAGCCAGGTATGTGGACGACAAAGGCTTTAACGGCAGGGTTACATATAAAATCAGAGAACTGCTTGAAATTACGGCAGGCTACGATCTCTTTTTGAATGACCGCGGCGAGGGGCGTCAGATCAGGGAACCTGGAATGTATCGAAAATTTGATCAGAACCGGGCGCGCCTGAATATCAGGGGAGAACAGGACGATTTCCGGTATTCACTCAATATGTTTTTTCAGAGAGAGGATTATTTCAGGGTTAGCGAGCGTGAGAGAAGCGGCGAATATTCACGGTTTAACGTAGAATCTGACCGCGATGACTGGGGTGTTTCTCTCGATCTGTTTCAGGATGTTGGCGCGCATTCTTTAACTGCCGGTGTGGAAGCAAAAATCGGGTCTGTGGATGGCGGAGATTTTTACCAGACATCGGATGATGTGGTCATCAACAGGGGAAAAATGCGGTTTCTTTCAGGATATTTTCAGGATGAAATCAGCCTGATGGACAACCGCATGCATGCACAGCTCGGCATCCGCTACGATTATGTGACATTTTATGACGGATTTTTTGAGGCAACGACACCACGACTAAGCGGCTACAACGGCGAACTGGATACCAACAACTGGTCAACCTTCAGCCCCAGGGCGGCCATCCGGTTCACTCCGGAAAGGTCACTCAGCGGATATATTTCGTACGCCCGCGGTTTCAGAGCTTCCATTCTGGACGACCTTTCACGAACGGGAATTTTATGGGGAAGGGATAAAATCGCCAATCCTGAACTCGGCCCGGAAACCCTTGATAATTATGAAATCGGGATGGATATTCGGCCAGTCTGGAATATGATCATTTCTCCGAGCTTGTTCTATTCGCGCGGCAGCGATTTTCTATATTTTGTGGAGATGGAGGATGATGACTCCGTATTCAGGCGAGAGAATGTTTCGTCAGTCAGAATTGCCGGCGCTGAGGTGGATTTGAGGTATTTTATCAGCGATAACCTGACCTTTACTGCCAGCTATACCCGACATCTGTCAGAAATTCTTTCCTTCCCCGAACGCCCGGACCTGGAAGGCAACGTGCTGACCTTCGCTCCCGGCCATCAGCTCAAGGGGTCGGTAAGCTGGAACAGCCGGCTGGCCAATATCGGAATTTATGCACTCTATAAAGGCAGCCAGTACATCACCGATGATAACAGCGAAAAAATCGAGCCATACACGACTATGGACATCATTGTTTCCAGGAGATTTATGGAAAGTTTTTCACTTTCTGTTGAAGTGATGGATATTCTGGACAACCGGCACATGGAAACCATCGTGGATATGTCGCCCGGCAGAATGCTGAATGTAAGAATTGGGTATGATTGGTAGAAACCACAGATTTAATTTATGGCTGCTTTTTTTGATGCTGCCGCTGTTTATACTTTCGGCCTGTGCGGGTGATAGTGAGAGAGACCGGGAAGGTGAATTTCAGGTCATCCGTGACATGACAGGCCGCGAGATATCTGTTCCTGCCGAGATAAACCGGGTTATCGGGCTAAGGGCCGGTGCACTGCGTATGCTCACCTACCTGGACGCTGCTGATCTTGTGGCCGCAATTGAGGAGCCGGAGAGAACGGCGATTCGTCCCTATCTGCTGGCTTATCCCGAATTGAAGGAACGGCCCGGTGCTGGCCCGTTGATGGGCGGCGACCTGGAGCTGATTGTATCCGCAAGGCCTGATGTCATTTTTATGACCTTTACCAGCCGCGGCCAGGCCGATGAACTGCAGAGAAGAACCGGGATCCCCGTTGTTGCTTTGGAGTACGGAGATTTTTCAAACCGCAGAGATCTTTTTTTCGATTCTTTGAAACTGATGGCGGCCGTACTCGGAAAAGAAGATCGGGCAAAAGAGCTGTTTGAGTATGTTCAAGGCTCTTTGCAGGAACTTCAGCAGCGGACTGAAGATATTTCTTTTGAAGAACGACCGAGGGTTTACATAGGAGGGGTCTCCTACAGCGGAACTCAGGGAATATCATCAACCGAGCCGCACTATCCGCCATTCCGTTTTATCGGCGTCAGGAATGTAGCAGAAAAGCTTGATGAGGGCCGCATCAACCCGATTCAGGGCACCTTTATCGATAAAGAGCAGCTTATGATGTGGAATCCGGATGTTCTGTTTGTAGACCTTGCAAGCCTGAGCATTACACAAGCGGAAATTTCGCGCGGCACGCCTCTTTATTCGGGTTTATCCGCACTTCAGCAGGGGCAGGTTTACGGATTGCTGCCGTACAACAACTATGCTGCCAATTACGAAAATATTCTGGCAAATGCGTGGTATGCTGCCAGGGTGCTTTTTCCGGATGAATTTGATGATGTAATTTTTGAAGAGAAATTGGATGAAATTTATGAAGCGTTTCTTGGAAAGCCGGTGTATGAAGAATTAAAAGAAGCCTGGGGCGGATTCCGGCAGCTTGAAGCAGGATCGTATCAACAATAATATGTAAGGTATGAGACTTCCGAAGTCTTCATCGACACTACAAAAAGTTTGATAGTTAAAATGAAACAATGTTTTATTAAAACCAGAAAGACTTCGGAAGTCTTTCCCAACCGCCCATTCTATGATTGACATATCAGCAGAGTAAATATGAATACCTCAGATCTTCTTCAGGACTACACCCGCTATACACGCCGTAGGATTTTGTTCATTCTGCTGGTTTTGCTGGGTATCGTGTTTGTAGGAATGTATGCGATGGTTGTCGGGGCGGCAGGTATTTCACCCGGTGATATCATCCGCGTATTTACCGGCAGGGGAGATCCGGTCTCGGAACAAATTATTCTGAATATTCGCCTGCCTCGCGTACTTGCTGCGTTGCTGGCCGGACTTGCACTTTCGGCATCCGGAGCCGTTATGCAGAGTTTGTTGCGAAATCCACTGGCCTCACCGTTTACACTGGGAATTTCCGGCGCGGCGGCATTCGGAGCCTCTTTTGCGATTGTATTTTTTGGTTCGGCAGGAATTGCATTCATGCCCTGGCTTAATGAGCAGTATATTGTGATGTTTTCGGCATTTGCATGGAGCATGGTTAGTACAGGGTTCATCCTGGCCATTGCCCGTTACCGGGGAGCCACACCCGAGGTGATGATCCTTGCCGGAATTGCGATTGGGTCACTCTTTGGAGCAGGTGTATCGGCGCTGCAATACGTGGCAACCGATGTGGAACTTGCAGCAATCGTTTTCTGGATGTTTGGTGACCTTGGACGTGCCGCCTGGAACGATGTATTGATTTTATCGGTCATTCTTTTCCCGCTTCTGATCTATTTTTCATTGAAGGCCTGGAGTTATAAAGCCCTTCAGTCGGGTGATGAATTTGCCCGGAGTTTGGGTGTAAATGCCTTTCGGGTTCGCCTGACCGGAATGCTGGCTGCATCACTTGCCACGGCGGTGGTGGTAAGTTTTTATGGCATCATTGCCTTTGTGGGATTGGTGGTGCCGCACATTGTCCGCCGGTTCATTGGCGGAGACGATTCATTTTTAATTCCTGCTTCCGCACTCTTCGGGGCAGTATTTTTGCTGCTGTCGGATACGGTGGCGAGAACCCTCTTTTCACCGGTCATTCTTCCGGTTGGCATACTGACATCATTCATCGGGGCGCCCCTGTTTCTGTTCTTGCTTCTAAAGGGAATGGGGCGCGGTTATTGGTCCTGATAAAATCTATCAAACCCTCTTTTCCCCTAATGCAATCGGATGATTCATCAGCTATATTCAAAGAATATGATAAGATGAGACGAGTACTTAATGAAAATTGAACTTCGAAATATCGAATTTGCTTACGATAAGAATCCTGTTCTGAGAAATATAACCGGGGTGATTGATCCGGGAGAGTTTGTGGCTCTCGTCGGCCCCAACGGATCAGGAAAGAGTACTCTCATCAAATGCATCAACGGAATTCTGAGAATTCAAAAAGGAGAAGTTCTGCTCGATGGTAAAAATCTAAAATCGTACGGCACAAACCGCCTGTCCCAAAAAATGGCATATGTGCCGCAGACTGAGCAGAAGGCAGTGCCGATGAACGTATTCGATGCCGTTCTTATCGGACGAAAACCGTACATCCGCTGGAAACCCACAAAACAAGATCTGGAAATAACAGCCGGAATTTTAGAAAAATTGAACCTGGCACCTGTGGCCATGAAAGATGTAACCAAACTCAGCGGCGGCCAGCAGCAACGGGTTTTTATCGCGCGGGCACTTGCGCAGCAGCCCGAAGTTCTGCTGCTGGATGAACCCACAGCCAATCTCGATTTAAAACACCAGGTGGATGTCCTCAAACTGCTTGGCAGTCTTACCCGGCAGGGTATCACCGTAATTATGGCGATGCACGACATCAACCTGGCTGCCATGTACAGCAAAAAGGTGATGATGATGAAAGAGGGAAGGCTGTTTGCCAGCGGCGGAAACGAAATTTTTACCGCAGATAATGTGGAGAAGCTATACGATGTGAATGTCGAAACAATACATAAAAACGGAACCGTCTATATAGTGCCGGACCGAACCCAATCAATCTAATTTATTTGATTATGTACCAGCTAAAACCCGTAGGTGTTGTCAGGAACAAAATTAAACATCCGGATGATGTACGAACGTTGAAACATTCGGAAAGCGTGGTGGAAGTGTACGAGGATTATACTTCCGGCCTGCATCTGACAGAATCGTACGATTATCTTGATATCCTCTTCAATTTTCATCTCTCACAAATTACCTCTGCGGCCGGTGACTGGATGGTAACCACCCGCAGCGGAGAGAAGAAAGGTGTTTTTGCGTCGCGCTCACCCCTGAGGCCAAATCTGATAGGTGTTACCACGGTAAAAGTAATCGAGAGAAATGGCAACCGGCTGAAAGTAACCGGCCTGGACGCCGTTGACGGTACCCCGGTTCTGGACATCAAAGCTTGCGACACCTCTTTCTTCGAAGATCTGGAAATGGAGAAATATCATGCCACGGTAATGAAAAATAACCCCCGGGTAACCATCCGAAAGCAGATAATGGCAGGCGACACAGGAAAGCTGCTTATTGAGGCGGGGAAAATGCACGGGCATTTCTGTCCCGGCCTGGCTATGGGAGTGATGGCCACAACTCACGGAATGCAGGTACTGGATGCCGAATCAGACGGACTTGAGGATCTTCTTGCTATTGTGGAAACCAACAATTGCCTTGCAGATGGGGTTCAGCTTGTCACCGGCTGCTCGTTTGGCAATAACAGCCTTATTTTTTATGATGTGGGTAAAACGGCCGTTACGCTTACAAAACGGGATGGAAAAGGGTACAGGATTATTTCACGGCCGGATTCTCAGGCATACATCCGGGAGTCATTTCCTGAGTTTGACAACTACTACGAAGAAGTGGTGGGCCGAAAAAACCGGGATCCTGAAGTGGTGGCTGCCTACCGCAGAAGCGGGGTTGAACGGTCATTCGGAACCCTCAAACTGGATTTCGACAGGCTGTTCGATACCATGTGGGTAGATATTGATGTGCCGGATTATGCACCTTCTCACGAAGATGAAATATGCAGCCGCTGCGGAGAAAGCGTGATGGCCTCAAGAGTGATAAAAACGGAAGGAAAAGCCGAATGCCTGCCCTGTTCGGGTAACGGTTTTCTTGTACTGGATGGCCACGGAATTCATACATAGGTATAATAACCAGCCAAATCGATTCGTGAGTTCGAGATAAGAATGACAATGAGTGTTTATATACGTCATATTGAGCGCAATCCCATCGCATTTCAGTCCCCGATGCAAACAATCGAGACAGGCGGGATGAAGTCGAAATATAGAGTTTTCGACTTCGTTCCGACCAAAAAGCGGTCAGAACTGCCACATAGTGATCCCTACTACGGGGCGCTCAAGCTCACGATTCCTATGATTTTATATCAAACTAACGTTAATTTCGACCGCGCCGTTGCTGCTCTCTTTGTGGCCTTCTGGTATCGTGCTGTACGGAATCGGGATGAAAACGGCTGTCCAGTTTTTCGAGCTGTTGGTTGTCCAGTATCGATGAAATTTCATCGCGAAATTCTGCGTAGTGTTCAATAATTAAATCGTGTTCTATTGAGCGCTGCTCTTTAATCAATTCATGAATATCACTGCGATATTCACTCATTCTTTCAAAAAAATCGTCTTTTTGGCCTTCAGTAAGATCCAGATAATCGGTGAACCAGGCACGGGCTCTTTGCCGTCTTTCCTCCCTATCTCTGTCGCCATTTCGTTCCCAGCGTTCACTTCGTTCATCCCGTTCTTCAGTAACAGTAGTTTCGTTCACCGAAAAAGCCCGGTTAAAAACATATCCGGAAGCAAATCCCGCCAAAAAGATAAAAATAAATGCCAGCAGTACTTTGGTTTTAGTGTTCATATAAAAGTCCGTTATTATTGTTCAAACCATTCATCCAAATACGTTGCGTAATCTTCAGTTTCCAGTTCTTCATACGGATAGTAAAACTCTTCAAATGTGAGTTCACCGTTCAGCAATTCCGGCTGTGTTACGTAAAAGAGAGAAGTAAGGGCAAGGATCAGGAGTGACGCGGCTACAGCATATTTTTTGAACCAGACCACAGTAGTATCATAAAAAGAAGTTTTCTCGTCTTCTTTGTCCAGCATCTGCAGAATGTTGTAAACTTGTTTCGGGTTGCTGTATAATTCCGAACTGCCATAAATTCCGCCTATATCCGGAAGATTCATGATGCTCCGGTAATCCTGCAGCAGGGCAGGATGTGCTCCCAGCGATTTTTCAAGATCCTTGAGTTCTTTATTACTCAGAAGCCCGTCGGCTGCATCATTAATTTTAATTTCCAGTTCTTCTGGTGTCTTTTGGTTGTATGGTTTCATGGTTCATTTACTCCCATTCGTTTTAATGAGTCTGCCAGTTCTTTTCTGGCTCTGAACATTCTGTTTTTCAGTGTTTGTTCGTTCACTCCGGTAATTTCTGATATTTCAGGATACGTCATACCATCAATCGTTTTCATCACCACAATCGACCGAAGCAGTTCGGGCAATTCGGCAATAGCTTTTCGCAATAGCTGTATTTCTTCACGTTTGTCTTCAGTTGAGTCGGTTTCGTATGCAATGTCAAACTCATCAACCGGGGTTGCGCTTCGCAATTTTTCGTGTTTTCGTTTTCTGAATTCATCAATTGCAAGGTTTCGGGCTATGGAATAAAGCCAGGTGTAAAGTGATGACTGATTTTTAAATGTGTTAATGTTTCGGTACGCCTTTAAAAAAGTTTCCTGCAAAATGTCTTCTGATTCAACCGAACTTCCTGCAAGATATGCGCTCATTGCACGATGGAGCCGCGGATAGAGTTCGCCGATGCTTCTTTTGAACTCCTCTTTTTTATGTTGATCCATAGCTTCTCCATCGTGTTACACAAATGTATTAACGGCGGCGCATGAAAGTTCTTCCGGAAGCCATGTTGCCTCGATGACCCTGACGTCCTATCACACCGGTAGACATCAGTGATTCATACTCGGCAATGGTCAGCAGATTTCTAAGATTATTTTGTACTGAACGAATTTCAGCAAAATGGTTTCTCATGGCATCTTCATCCCATTCTCCGGGATTTTCAATGCGTTCTGTCTGCATCTGTTTGCGCTGTTCGCTGATTTGATTCAGCAATTCAAGAACATCACCGGCTTTTTCACTGTCAATCTCAGCTTTTTCTACAAATATCTGATTTCGCAGTGTACTGTATTCATGCTGCCGTTCCACATAATCTAACCTGATTGACTGTAATTCGGAAATTTGTTCTTCGCTTAAAATGTCAAAAATCTTTTCAATCTGTTCTGAATATCGTTCGCGATACCATACTGTACTTGCTCTGGTATCAGCGCGTGGTGCTCTGTACGCTCTTGTATGAGGAGTGCCACGCCGCTGACTCCGCATATCTCCGCGTACCCGTGCATCTCTTCGCGTTGTTCTCGCTTCAGCCCGCTGTTCATACTGAAGCTCAATAAGCTGTACTATTTGTTCGTCTGAAAGGTTAAGATCCTCGCCATGTTGTATAATTATTTGATGTATTCCTGGCGCGTTCATTCCCCTGTTTTGCATAAATTGTGCTTCCACAGAAGAAAGTGAAGTCCAGAAAAAGAGGATAATAAATGTGATGATGGTTTTCATATTGTTCACCATTATGTTATGTAGGTTTTTGGTTGCTTCTGTAATTTTAGACGGGATATGCCGAAAAGGGTTTGGTAAATCTCATGAATTAAAAATCAAACCGGAATGCATACGCTTTTACCCTCAATATGAATGAATTGTGAAATTAAAAGCGCTTCCTATCAGATCGGTGCTATTTGTATGATGAAATTGATGTGAGATATGGCTATCTATGGCTTTAAAAAAAACAGTATTATTTATTTATGACCTGGAAAGAAACCATTCAGCATTTTGCAACCAATGCCAACATCAGCGCACCGCTGACGAAAAACCTGATTTCACTCACCGGTTTTTTAGAAGATTATCTTGAAAACAGAGATTTTTTGACATTGCAGGATCTTGCCGCCGGGCTGCCTCAGATGTCGGCTGAAGCATTTCAGGATTCATCCGGGAATGCAAATGAGGAATTGATGGAAAAAATTCGGTCAATGGATGTTGACCAGATCAAAAATTTACTGCGCCTTACTACCATTTTTTTCCATCTTGTGAATTCGCTTGAGCAGCATGAAATTATCCGTATTAATCGCGAACGGGCAAAAAATATTGACTTGGATAACCCGAGGCCGGAAAGTATTGCCGATGCACTGAAGTTTTTCAAAAAAAAGAATTTCAGTTATCAGGACGCGCTTGATGTGTTCAAAAAATTGGATATTCAGCCTACAATTACAGCCCATCCAACAGAAGCCCGGCGCCGCAGTATTCTTCAAAAGCAGGAATCTATAACCGCCATGATCGGGGAAATAGATAAGCAGGATATGACTCTGAATGAACGGGAAGCCCGGCTTAAACAGATCTTCAACGAAATTGCCCTTCTGATTTCAACCGATGAAGTGCGCCATGAACGCCTTACCGTGGAAGACGAAGTTGAAAACGGCTTGTTCTATTTTACAAATTCCATCTGGAACACCATTCCCCGATTATATGATGAAGTGCGAACAGCATTTACCCTGCAATATAACAAAACACCAGATTTGCCAATCATTATGCGCTACCGGTCGTGGATTGGCGGCGATAGAGACGGAAACCCCAACGTAACCAGAGATGTAACCTGGAACACACTGGTTGAACACCGAAAAGCAGCGCTGAAATTATACCTGAACGAGCTCGAAATAATCAGAAGATATCTCTCCATTTCTCAAAACCTGGTACCCTGTTCAGAGGAATTACAGAAATCATTGAAAAAAGATGAGCAGGAAGTGCCACTGAGTCAACAGTATAAACGCCACTATAAAAATGAGCCATATCGCAGAAAACTGACACACATCATGCACCGGATGCGAAAGATGCTGGCCGATCTGAGTGGTACTAAACAGGATATTCTTGAATCATCGCAAAGTTATCGTACGAAAGATTTTATCAACGATCTTGACCTCATAAAAAAATCACTAATTCAAAGCGGATTGGAGGATGTTGCCCGTTTTGGTGAGTTTAATGATCTCAACATTAAGGCACATACGTTTGGATTTCATCTGGCGGCGCTCGATATACGCCAGCACAGTGGTGTGCATGAAAAAGCGGTGAAGGAGCTGCTTTCTGTTGCCAATGTCCATGAAAATTACTCGGCACTCAGTGAACAAGAAAAAGTGGAACTTTTAATGCAGGAGCTCCACAATCCGAGGCCGCTTGCACCGATTAAGGCGAAGCTGGAGAAATCGACCGTGGAACTGCTCGATGTATTTCGGTTGATTGATACTATTCTGGAACTGGATGAGAATGCCTTCGGAAGCTATATCATCAGTATGACGCACGGCGTGAGTGATATGCTTGAAGTGATTTTGCTTGCCAAGGAAACCGGTTTATGGTGGGTGAAAAACGGTGAAGTAGGAAGCAAGATTGATATAGTACCCCTGTTTGAAACGATTGAAGACCTTGATATGGGCGCCGACCAGATGAAAGATATTCTTTCAAACCCGGTATACAGCAAACAGCTTAGGGCACGAAAAAATTTCCAGGAAATTATGCTGGGATACTCCGACAGCAATAAAGACGGCGGATACTGGATGGCAAACTGGGCGCTTCAAAAAGCACAGATTGAGCTTGGCAACGTTTTGAGCAAAAACAACGTAGATTTCAGGTTGTTTCACGGGCGCGGTGGCTCTGTTGGGCGCGGCGGAGGACGATCGAACCGTGCTATTCTGGCCCTGCCGTCCATCAGTAACAACGGAAGAATAAGATTTACCGAGCAGGGAGAAATTATTTCCTTCCGTTATTCACTGCCGGAAATTACACGAAGGCATCTTGAACAGATTGTAAATGCTGTGGTACGCGTAACGGCCGGTGAGGGGGAAAAACCGATCATTGAAGGTGATGAAACCGAGAAGGTTATGGACCGGATTGCGGAAATTTCCATGAATACGTACAGAAATCTGATCGAAGATGATGATTTTTGGGCCTGGTTCAAAACAATCACTCCGGTTGAGCATATTGGGAATTTGCCGATTGCATCCCGGCCGGTTTCCCGCGGCGGCGATCAGGGGCTGGAGTTTAAAAATTTGAGAGCCATTCCCTGGGTTTTCGCCTGGACTCAGGTTCGATATAATGTTCCCGGCTGGTTTGGTCTCGGCGACGCTTTTAAGCAGATAATTAATGAAAATCCTGAAATCGTAGAAACCCTGAAGAAATGGTACAATGAGTGGAGCTTTTTCGGTACTGTTCTGGATAATGCCCAGCGAGAAATGGCACGAACCCACTTGCTGACTACCGAGATGTATACCCGGCGCGGTTCAAACAGGCTGCACGAGCAAATTATGGATGATTTTAATAGAACAAGAGAAATTATTCTGCAAATTACCGATCAGGAGGAGATCCTGGATTTCAGAAAAGTGATTCAGAATTCAATTAAAGTCAGAAATATCTTTACTTACCCGCTGAACCTGATGCAGGTTGAACTGCTGAACAGATGGGATGAAGCAGAAAACGAAGAGGAGATAGCCGAACTTAAACAGGCTCTGTTTTTAAGCATCAACGGAGTTTCTGCGGCAATGCAGAGTACGGGTTAGAGTCTTCAGATAAAAATAAAAAAGCCGCCACCCAAACAATACCGTGGGTGGCGACTTTTTTTATTTAATGGGTGGCGATATCATAAATCACCACCTTATTTTTTTGATTTACCCGATATTATACATCTTTGTGGTCGGGATCTACACCAGTGGAAGTTGCCGGTGCAGCAGCAACAGCCCCTTCTTTCGGCTTGATATTGCTTCCAATCAATGCATAGAAAAGGATGTATGCATAACATACAACGGGCACGATAAAGGCAATCTCAATATTGTACATATCTGCTACTGCTCCCATAATTACCGGAACAACAGCACCACCAACGATCAGCGTGTTAATGATACCGGATGCAAGGCTGACTTCGCTGCGATCCAATCCTTTAACGGCAAGCGTGAATATGTTGGGGAACATAACTGAGTTAAACAAGCCAATGGTTACAATTGTCCAGAGGGCAAGACGGCCGGTTGACAGCATTGAGGTAATTGCAAGTACCATTGCAACTACTGCAAATATTGCAAGAATACGGTTTGCACGGCCTGTACCAAGCAGCATCAGCAAGTAATTTGCAATAGCGAATCCGAGAAATATCGAAGCCATTTGCAGGTTCCAGTCAAGCGTATAAATGGCAACAAAGAACGCCCATATAAGCACACCAAACACCATGAGTGTTTTAGTTTGCTTGTTCTTGATGTCAGACATGGCAATTGCTCCAAAGAGCCTGCCAATCATGGCGCCCGCCCAATACAATCCAACAAACTGAATAGCCAGCGAACGGCTGATGCCGCCGCCAAGATCAGGTTGTACAATGTATGATGAAATCGAGGTTCCGATACTTACTTCGGCGCCTACGTAGCAGAAAATACCGAACGCACCCAGCAAGGTGTGGCGGTATTTGAAAGTACTGGAGTAATTACCAACTCCTTCCTGGCTTAGATCCGGCAGGCGGATCCAGGCGACAGCAATTGCAATAACCAAGGTTACACCACCGATAATCAAAAAAGGCAGCAATAGGTCGTCGGGCGTTACAGCAGCAGCTTCCATCATTTCTTCCATAGCTCCATCGATAACTTCGGCAGGAATGATGAGTGCTACAATAAACAGCGGTGCAAGCCATGTGGCAATAGAGTTCAGCGACTGGGTCAGGTTCAGACGGCCGGAAGCTGTTTCTTCAGGACCAAGCTCGGTTACATACGGGTTTGCAGCAGTCTGCAGGAGTACTGTACCAATTGAAAGAATAAAAATGGCTCCTAAAAAGAATATGTAGGATTCAAGGCCAATGGCCGGATAAAATAAAAATCCTGCAACGGCATAAATCAGCAATCCAACAACGATTGAATTTTTGTATCCGATTTTCTTAACAACTGAGCCGGAAGGTATTGAAAATAAAGCATAAGAGATAAAAAACGCTGAATTCACCAAAAAAGCTTCGGTGTAACTCAGGTCAAAAGCTTCCATCACGGGGTCACTTAGTGTAATAATAAACGTAGTGACAAACCCGAAGATGAAGAAAACGATGGAAATGAACACCATTCCCACGCGTAAGGTTTTGCTATCTAAGTTTGACATAATTATATGTTTGGTTAGTTAATCTTACATGTTGTTAACAACTATTGTAATACAACACTGACATCACGATAGGGCAGTATTGCAAAGAAAATAGTTTAGGTTTATAGTTTATTTTGCTTGTCAGACAAAGTGCTGATAGAAAGATCCTACTTGTCTAATTCATTCCAGATCAGGGCGCTGGCACCGAGAACGGCAACATTTTTACCCATCAATTGTGAAGGAACCACTTTCACTTTGTCTTTGAAAAGTCTCATGACAAAGTGCTCCATCCATTTTTTGGTTGGCTTTATGATATAATCCCCGGCTCTTGCCAGGCCGCCAAACAAGAAAATAGCTGATGGACTGAAAAGCGCAACGGTATCGGCAAGATGCTTGCCAAGAATTTTACCGGTAATTTCAAAAGCTTCTAATGCTATGGGGTCGTCTTTTTCAGCAGCATTGAAAATGATTTCAGAGTCGAGCTGATCAAACGTATAGTTTACCAGGTCAGAGCCTTTTGTGTCTTTGGCAAGCAGTTCAAAAACGGTTCGTTTAATGCCCGGTGCTGAAGCATAAGTCTCCAGGCAGCCGAGGTTGCCACAGCCACACTGTCTTCCGCCCTCAATCACATTCACATGACCTTGCTCACCTGCAAATCCATCGTGGCCGTAAACCAGGTCGCCGTTAACAACGATACCGCTTCCAAGGCCGGTGCCAAGTGTTATCATCACAAAATCATTCTTGTATTTTGCGCCTCCATACACTTTTTCTCCGAGTGCGGCAGCGTTGGCATCATTAGTCAGTTTTACGGGCAGGTCATAATGTTTTTGTAATTTTTCAGCAAAGGGGACGATACCCTGCCATTTCAGATTTGTAGCCTGCTCTATTGTACCTTTGTGGTAGTTCCCGTTTGGCGCCCCTACTCCGATTCCAAGAATTTTATATGGTTCTTCCAATTTTTTCTCTGCTTCTTTCAGCTCTTTCACCAGATTAGCGATATAATCTTCCACCTTGTCAAATGGATCGGTTGGAGAAGAAGCTTCACAGTAGATGTTGCCTTCACGATCAACGAAACCGGTTTTAGTAAATGTACCACCTATATCGATTCCTATTACATACTCTTTCATTATTTAATTGTCCTCCATTATTATTTTTTTAAAAACATATGGTAGTTTATGCTTTTAATTACAATTACAAGCCCGAAGAACGGTATTCGGAATGGGTAGTTGAATTTTTTATTCCGATTCTTCTTTTTTTCGAGTTATACCCCTCAAAATGCAAGTTTTAATTGGAATAATGCAAACAGATTTTCAAAATATTTCAAATAACTTTGTCTGAATATCTTTTTTAGCAACAATAATTCTAACAACTCTGCAGGGTCTTATTAAACGAGCCTGTAGGTGGGCCATGCAAGGCCACTCAACTTGGACTTTTCTTTACACTAAGAGCATCACAGTGTAAAAGACATCTCGCAATTCAGGATAGGTGCAAAAACAATTCATATCTTGTCAAAAATCAGTCAACAGTTAAATCGAAGAATATTTCAAAAATGCAGTTTCAAACTACACTTTTTCTGGCCTCTGCCAATCCTCACAAAATTGAAGAGCTGGAGCAGATTTTAAAATCGCTCGGAATTAATTTAAAAACGACGCGGGACTTTCCCGAACGGGAGGATGTTGAGGAAGATCAGCTCACACTTGAAGGCAATGCTCTTAAAAAAGCACGTTTCTGGAACCAGGAAACTGGCTTACCATCTTTGGCGGATGATACAGGCCTCGAAGTGGATGCACTGAATGGTGCACCCGGGGTTTGGTCGGCCCGGTACGCAGGCGAAGGGGTAACCTATCGGCAGAATGTGGAAAAATTGCTGAAGGAAATGGAAGGAGAGGCCAATCGTGAAGCTCAGTTCAGAACGGTGATTGCTTTTGTTGATGGTGAACTGGAAAAGTTGTTTGAAGGAATTTGCAAGGGAGAAATTATTCATGAACCCCGGGGAAGTAAAGGCTTCGGATACGATCCAATTTTTGCGCCCAAAGGATTTGATAAAACATTTGCAGAGCTTTCTCCAAAAGAAAAAAATCTCATCAGCCACCGCGGGTTGGCATTGCAGGAATTTATTAAGTTTTTGAAGTGAAAAGGCAAAAGTCAAAAAGCTTTGCGCTTAGCACCAGGCGTGTGGCGTTATTGACACTTCCACAAGCTATGAATGGCGCAAACGTCCCGTTTGTGCCATCAATACCATCACGTTACATCAATTTTCGAGATCGATATTTCAGTGAAGCTGTAATATACCGCCTGTTCCTCGGTGCCCGGCAAGAACGTAGCACAATCTGGATGTTGCCGGAAACAGTTGGCACAAACGGGACGTTTGCGCCATTACTTCAATCACTTCTCACTTTTACATAACTCTTTCAATATCCTTTTGAATCAATTCCCGAATTCATTTTCTTACTACATCATACACTAACCAAACAGACGCATTAAATGGGCTTTACTCTGATTGACGGGATAGTCATTGTTTTATACCTGGCAGCGGTTGCCGTTTTCGGCATTTGGTCGGCCGGTACACAAAAATCTACAACTGATTACTTTCTTGGCGGACGTGAAATGCCCTGGTGGGCAATCCTTTTTTCGGTGGTTGCCACTGAAACCAGCACCCTTACGTTCATCAGCATACCCGCAGTTGCTTATGGCGGCAGCTTGACTTTTTTGCAGCTCACCTTCGGGTACATTCTCGGGCGGATTATCGTGGCCGTCTGGTTTTTGCCCGCTTATGTCCAGGGTGAACTTAGCACCGCTTACGAGTATCTCGAACAGCGCTTTGGGCACGGTTTGAGGAAAGTTGCTAGTTCTACATTTATCATTACACGGCTTTTGGCTGATGGTGTTCGCCTGTTTGCCACAGCCATTCCGCTGGCCATTATTTTCCGTTTTGCCGGCGTGTTTGATGAATGGAGTGATGCCGAAGTTTACCTGATGGCCATTACCGTAATTGCCGTCATAACTTTGATCTACACATTCCTGGGCGGTATCAAAGCTGTGATCTGGATGGATGTGGTTCAGATGGTGGTTTATATCGGCGGAGCGCTTTTTGCCCTGGGCCTTCTGTTCGGAAAACTGGATGTTACTGCAACACAGGCTTTTGCATCACTGAGTGAAGAGGGTAAATTTGCGTTGTTTAATTTTGGAGGCGATCTGAGCTGGTCTGCATTTCTGGCCGACCCTTACGTGTTCTGGGTGGCGGTTTTTGGCGGTGCAGTTTTTTCGATTGCCTCCCACGGCACCGATCAGTTGATCGTTCAGAGGCTTCTGGCTACAGGTAATCTCAGATCCAGCCAAAAAGCGTTGATCTGGAGCGGCATTGTTGCAAGTATGCAGTTTGGCCTGTTTCTTTTTATTGGCCTGATTTTATACGTTTTTTATGGCGGTTTGAGCCCGGAGGAGCTTGGCCTGGCTACAACAGATGAGGTATTTGCCCGGTTTATTGTAGATCACATGCCGGTTGGTGTTGCCGGACTAATTGTAGCCGCTCTGTTTGCCGCAGCCATGAGCAGCCTCAGCTCCTCATTAAATGCACTTGCCTCATCAACAACCTACGATCTGATCAAACCGATCATGTCATCCTCCAAATGGGATGATGCTAAAGAGCTCTGGGTTTCCCGGATGGTCACCATCGGATGGGGTATTGTTCTCACCGGATCTGCATTTCTCTTCACCTGGCTTCAGCTCAGCGGAGATGAACGTCCCGCTATTGTGGAACTTGGCCTTGGAATAGCTTCATATACGTACGGTGGGCTTCTGGGTATCTTTCTGCTTGGCCGATTGTTCAAAAAACCCGACAAAACCGACGCCATGATTGGATTTTTCAGCGGGCTGATTGCATTACTTTTCATGGTTGAAGGTGTACTGCAACAATACCTACCGGGAGATCCGCTGGTGATTGCCTGGCCGTTATACACGGCTGTCGGCGGGTTTATCGTGATTGCGGTGGCAAACGCTTCACACTATTTAAGGAACTTGAGTTCGAGATAAAATCGTTGAATTTGGTGATATAAAGGTGTTGTAGTTCAAAAAGGACGTCATCCCGCATCTGATGTGGAATCTCCAGCCGTTGATATAGGCAGGAGATGCCAGCCTGTCCCTTTCGGGAGATCATGATCCGGCATGACGATATTGATTTTGTTTTCACAACTTCACGCCCTTTTTTGACAGCCTCGGCGACTTTTTCCTAATTATTATCTCGAACTAAGGTTAAGGAATAAACTCGGAAAGCAGGATAAGGCAGAATAATCATAAAACGAGGCTAAATGAATGACATAACCGAAAAACAGGGATGGCATTTTTTGGCTGTTATGGCTCTCACAGGTTTATGCTTCATCATCTTGCAATCAGATGCAGGATTTAGTGCAGGCCGGCTCTGGGGAGTCGAATCAAGCACCTGGTTTTGGCTTGCGGTATTTGTCGCCATTTTTCACCAACTGTTTGTATGGGCAGCATGGCGGCTTCAGCTTTCAACAAAGTGGGTGACAAATACATTTCCGCAATCGGGTTTCGCGGCTTATCTCGTAATCTTTTTTATTCTGATTTTTACGCGCTTGTTGTTTATGATTTTTACAGCCATATCAAATCGTGGCACCATCACAATTCAGGATGGAATCAAATGGCCGCTTGTAGTTCTGTTCACAATTCTGGTGATCTGGCTGTTCTATTCTGTGATTCGATATTTCGGATTCAAAAGAGCAGCAGGCGCCGATCATTTTTTTGCTGAATATCGTAAGCTGCCGCTTGTAAAAGAGGGAATTTTTAAATACACCGACAACGGAATGTATATTTTCGGTTTTTTGATTTTTTGGCTGATTGCCATTTTCTTTGAATCGAAAGCAGCTCTTTTACTTGCAGGGTTTAATCATATCTATATATGGGTGCATTATTATTGCACCGAATTGCCGGACATGAAACGGATTTACGGGTGAGTAGCCCTATTCAGGAAAAATCTTTTCTAATATCTGATTTGCCACTTCCTGCTTGGTGCCTGTGAAGGATTCTTCGAAATTTTTGCCCAAGAGGGTAATTTTGTTGGTATCGGAACCGAAACCGGCGCCGCCCTCGCTCAGGGAATTAGCACAAATCCAGTCCAGGTTTTTTTGATCCAGTTTCGACTTAGCATTTTTTATGAGATCTTCGGTCTCCATTGCAAACCCGATCAAAATCTGTCCGGGCTTTTTTTGCTCTCCCAGCCATTCCAGGATGTCCGGGTTTGGGCTCATTTCAAGAGTAAGGGAGGCATTCTTCTTTTTTACTTTTTGTGAATTGGTTTTTGCAGCTTTGAAATCGGATACAGCCGCCGCCATAATAACCACATCGGCATCCAGTCGTGATTTTACCTTTTCAAAAAGTTCATCTGCCGAGACGAATGATTCGGTGTTAAGCCTGTCAGGAATCTCAGCCGTTACGGGGCCATGGAGTAGTGCAACATTGCCGCCTAATAACCTGGCAGCATCGGCCATGGCGATACCCATTTTTCCAGTACTCGGGTTTGAGATAAACCGTACCGGATCAAAAAATTCGCGGGTAGGGCCCGCAGTAACGAGAACCTGCTTTCCGGTCAGCGGCCCCTGAATGGCATGTTTGTCGATGATTTTTGAAGACTCTTCCAGAATATTCTCAGATTTCGGTAGCCGGCCTGCTGCTTCAAGCCCGCTGGCAAGATAACCGCTTTCGGGTTCAAGCACGTAAAATCCGAGGTCTCTGGCTTTCTGAAGGTTTTCAGCAACTGCAGGGCTTTCATACATTTCTCCATCCATGGTTGGGCAAAGCAAAATCGGGCATCGGGCTGCAAGAACCGTGGATGTAAGCATATTGTCAGACTCTCCGTGCACTATTTTGGCGAGAGTGTTTGCCGTACAGGGAGCAATTACAAAAATATCTGCCCAGTCGCCCCATTGGATGTGCTTGGTCCAGCTATCGCCGGGAGCTTGCTGGTTAAAAACTTCTACGGCAACTTCGTGGCGGCTTAAAGATGAGAATGTTTCAATTCCGATAAACCGGGTGGCTGACGGCGTCATGATAACCCGAACACTGGCCCCCGATTTTTGGAATTCACGAAGCAGATATGCCGCTTTATAAGCAGCAATTCCACCGGTAACGCCCAGTAAAATGCGTTTACCGGCAATCATAGTTATAATTCTTTATCCGGGTATCGGAATGTGATTTTTTCGTCCAGCAGTTCGTCCACAGATCGCTGGGTAGCATGCGGAAGCTCTTCAAAAGCTTTGGAAATACGCTCTTGTTCCTCGTTGAAGGTGAACTCGTCTTCATCTTCGAAACCTTCAAAATATTTGAGCTTCTCGTCGAGTTCAAGCTTTTCCTGAGCAGCAATTTGGCGGGCTCTTTTAGAAAGCACAACAATTTTTTCGTATTTGTTGCTGCCTTCTCCAAGCTTTTCTATGTCCAGTGTTTTTATTCCCATAGCGAATTAAGAATTAATAAATGTTGATACAATTTCTTTGAGCTGATTATAAGCCGTTTCGAGGTCATCGTTTACAACAACCTGATCAAATTTGTCGGCATAGGTCATCTCTTTTTTGGCACGTTCAATGCGGGTTTTAAGAGTTTCCTCGCTTTCGGTGCCGCGCAATTTGAGGCGCTTTTTCAGGATATCGATTGATGGTGGCGCCAGGTAGACTGCAAGTGCATTGTTGCCGAAAATTTTCTTCACATTCAGGGCGCCAAGTACATCGATATCAAGCAAAATAAAATAACCTTTTTCAAGCTCAGATTCAACGCTCTCGCGAAGTGTTCCGTACATGGTTCCGTTATAAAACTCTTCCCATTCCAGAAATTCATTATTTTTTATTCGTTTTTTGAACTCATCCCTGGTCAAAAAGTGATAGTGAATACCTTCTGTTTCACCTTCCCGCGGGGGGCGAGTAGTTGCGCTGACAGAAAACTTCAGGTCTTCAAATTCTTCCAGAAGCCTGTTTGACATGGTTGATTTTCCACCGCCACTTGGAGATACCAGAACCAGAATTTTCCCTTTTTTACTCAATGTTTTGTACCTGCTCCCTGATCTGTTCCAGCTTCTCTTTACCAAGCACAATGTGGTGTGCAATGGTAGAATCGTTGGCTTTTGCGCCGATGGTATTTAGTTCGCGGCTAATTTCCTGGCAGAGAAAATTCAGCCGGCGTCCAACAGGTTCGTCGTTTTCGAGGGCTTCAAGAAAGAACTTAAGGTGAGACTGAAGCCGGATAATTTCCTCGTTGATGTCCATTTTATCAACCATGAGCGCTATCTCCATTTCCATCCGCTCGGCATCAATTTTTTCGTCCACAATCATGGTTTTGATTCTGCTTTGCAGCTTTTCACGGATTTCCGGTGCCCTTTTGGCCGATAATCCCTCAACATTTTTCAGCATATCTGAAATGTCGCTGATCTGGTTGAAAAGATCATTTTTCAGCTCTTTGCCTTCCTGTGTACGCATTTCATTCAGGTGATCAAGCGCATCATCCATCGCGAGCATGGTGCAGTTCCAGATGCTTTTAATCTCCTCAGCATCTTCTTCCTGATTTTCAAAAATCTCATCAAAAACAAGAATGTCCTGTATAGTTACAGGCTGCTTGATTCCTGCCAAAAGCCTCATCTGTTCAAGCATCTTTCCATAAGCCTGAACCAGGTCGCTGTTGTAGGTAATGTCTGGGCTGGCATTTTTAGTTTTCTCAACGTTAACGTTTACATGCACTTTACCCCTGGACAATTTTTCCTGAATCTGCTCTTTGATGTTAAATTCGTGATGCTGAATACTTTTGGGGACGCGGGTAGAAATATCCAGGTAGCGGCTGTTCAGCGTTTTCAGCTCAACCGTAATCTGAAAGCCGTTGGATGATGACTCACCCCGGCCAAATCCTGTCATAGATCTGATCATGCTCGGAATATTTTCAAAGTTTTATTTGATGTCATAATAATCAGCCGATCTGCAGGCCACCGGATGACGGGTTGAGCCATCCAGTGGCTTGAAGATTATTCAAAATTTTTGTGCCAAAGAAAATAACAAAGGTTTGCAATGAAATCTATCTGGTAACCGGAAGCTCAGTAAAACCATGCTGCACATTATAATAAATATTTCTGTAAACAGTATGAATGTATTTAGCGGTTATGAATCAAACAACCTTTCAAAGCACGGTTAATTCGGCTTCTGTCAGTTGTGGATCAGAAATTGCCATTCGAAGAGACTAAACGTGACTCTGGCAGGAGCTCTCTACCGTTCGCGTTCTGTCAAGTTGCTTAACATGTACAC
The DNA here is from genome assembly GCA_007131725.1 of Balneolaceae bacterium. GTDB lineage: Bacteria > Bacteroidota > Rhodothermia > Balneolales > Balneolaceae > Rhodohalobacter. Next base: position 15,775 of record SLPZ01000155.1, on the reverse strand, counting down.
ATCAACTGACAGAGGAAATTACCTCTTCTGCAAGTTTTTCGGCCTGCTGCTTGTAGCGGGCTTCGCTGTAAATTCTGACAATGGGTTCCGTATTTGACTTGCGAAGGTGAACCCAGCCCTCTTCAAAATCAATTTTCACTCCATCGGTGGTTTCGGGCTGATGTTTACTGAAGGTCTCAGTAACACTATCCAGGAGGTCATCAGCATCTTTTCCAAGCTTTTTGAGTTCAATTTTCTGTTTGCTCATTTCGTAGTAGGGCAGGGTGGAGCGGTATTCGGATGCTTTCATTTCACGTTCGGCAAGCAACTGCAAAATCATGGTTGTGCCCACCAGCGAATCTCGGCCGGGATGCAGGTCAGGGTTGATTACACCGCCATTCCCCTCGCCGCTGATTACCGATTTTGTCTGCTGCATTTTCTTCACCACGTTTATTTCTCCCACGGCCGCCCTGTGGCAGGTTTTGCCATATTTTTTTGTGATGTCATCCGCTGCCCTTGAGGAAGATAAATTTGTGGCCGTATCGCCCGGTTTTTTAGAGAGCATCAAATCGAAAGCCGCTACCTGAGTGTACTCTTCACCAAACAGATCTCCTTTTTCATCCACAAGTGCGAGCCGGTCGCCGTCGGGATCAGTTACCACACCCAAGTCACATTTGTTACTTTTAATGAATTCACGGATTTCAGTCAGATGTTCGGGCAGAGGTTCGGGATTGTGCGGGAAAATGCCGTTCGGCTCGCAATGCAGCCTGTGCACGGTTGCACCCAGGTTTTCCAAAAGGGCAGGAAGGGCGTGTGATCCGGCGCCGTTAACAGCATCTACGGCAACAGTAAAATTTTGCTTTCTGATTATTTCCGGATCGATGTATGGAAGCTCCAGAATTTTTTGAATGTGATAATCAGCAAGCGTTTCAACTTCGGTTACTGAGCCGATTTCATCAAACATTTTATAGGAGAACTCTCCTTTTTCGGCAATATCAAGTACGGCCTGTCCCTGCTCCGCGTCAAGAAATTCACTTTTATTGTTCAGCAGTTTCAGCGCATTCCATTCGGCCGGATTGTGGCTTGCCGTCAGTATAATTCCGCCGGCAGCCTTGTGTTTCAATACACCCATCGCCACGGTCGGCGTTGTGGCAATTCCTGCTTTAATTACATCACAGCCCACGCTTTGAAGGGTTGCGCAGACAATGTCTTCACAAATCTGGCCGGTAACACGGGAATCTCGTCCCACCACTACAGGGCCGCCTCTAAGCCATGTGCCGTAAGCGGCGGTGAATGTGACCAGGTTTTCGGGGGTAAGATGGGTTCCGAAAATTCCTCGAATTCCGGAAACAGAAATCATTAATGCCATGAAGTATAATATTTTTGGTTGGTCAGATAACTAAAGTTCTTAGGAACGGGGCATCCATTTTGTTTCCTGAATGCCTGCTTTATCATTTTCAAATCTGGCGAGCACAAACAATAGATCGGAGAGGCGGTTCAGATAAATTACCGTTTCCTCAGAAATGGGTTCCGAGGTTTTCAATTCCACGGTGTGGCGTTCAGCTCTCCGGCAAACCGTACGTGCAAGATGAAGTGACGAACCAGCAGCAGAACCACCCGGTAATATAAAAGAGGTCAGTTTTGGGAGTTGTTCGTCCAGTTCATCAATCCAGGATTCAAGTTGTTCGATTTGTGTGTTTCCAATCCGTTCAATTTTTGAATCTTTTGACGGAAGTGTTGCCAGATCGGCTCCGAGTACAAAAAGCTGTTTTTGAATCTCAATCAGAATCTCTTTGCCCGTACTGCTAACCGGATTTGAAAGAGCCATCCCGAGCACGGAGTTGAGTTCATCTACAGTGCCGTATGCATGAATTCTGACGCTGCTTTTTTGAATTGTAGTGCCCCCAAACAGAGATGTCTGGCCCTTATCGCCCCTTTTTGTATAAATTTTCATGATGAGAGTTTTCGTGAATGTTTTGAAACGAAGTTACGGAAGTTCGCTGGAATTAAACGAAAGGTAAAAAGCCTGCGGGTGTTTATCAGAATTTTATTTTATGATGTGAAATGTTTCTCCGTTAGCTTCAGCTTCATCAAACAGATGTTCCGATTTTTTTACTTCAGCCAGAAACCTGGTTGCTTCGGAAACCGGACAGCCACACTCTATTGTGACCTTTTCAAGATACGTTGAGTTCAGCTCAATCCATGTAAAATCATTTTTCATTTTGTCGATGATGCCCTGGTGCTGATAATCGTAAACAATTCTAAAAGTTTTAATGGGCAAGATTTGATGCAGCTCAGCCTGTTTGATTGTCAGCTCTGCGGTATGGCCGTAGGCATCAATCAATCCTGATTTTCCGAGTTTGGTGCCGCCATAATAGCGAACCACTATTAAAATAATATTCATCAGGTCATGAGCTTTGGCGGCATTTAAAATTGGGAGACCTGCAGTGCCGCCTGGTTCTCCATCATCCGATGCGAACTCTTCCGGCCGGTGCGGGTTTATGCGGTAGGCATAACAGTGATGTGTGGCTGTTGGATGCTCAAATTTGATAGTGCCGAGCACTTGTTCAGCATCTTTTTTATCATCTGCGGGTGCTATATAACCTAAAAATTTTGAGCCTTTTATGCGGTAGTCCGATTGCCAGGTATTTGTAACTGTATCCATCTGAGTGGATTAAAATGTTATTGAAGATTCGGGCAATTTAGACCCTTTCTGAATAAGGTATTTTAGATAAAACGGTACGATTATCCTTGCCTTTTATAGCAAAAGAAACGAATTTAATAATCTAAAATATAGGGGACTAAAAAAAGTAAATGACCCTGTTTCTTTAGAGTTAAAAAGTATCACTGTTTCACATCAAATAGAAAAATATGCCATCTATCATAGAAGCGTTTCAGTCTCAGGTTGGCCGAAAAATACTAACAGGTGTAACCGGAGTTTTGCTCGTCTTTTTTATCATTTTTCATCTTGCCGGAAATCTTGCCATATTTGGTGAGCCGGACGCCATGAACAGCTATTCTCATTTTTTACATGAGCTTGGCCCCTTGCTCTGGATTGCAAGAATCGGTTTACTGGCCATTTTTGTTATTCATGCATGGATTGGTATTTCCATCTGGCTGAAAAAGAGAAAAGCGAGGCCTGTAAATTACAATGTTTACAGTAGTAAGGGCGGCCCCAGTAAGCAGGGATTAAGCTCTCGCAGCATGACCTTTACCGGTGTTGTATTACTCATTTTCGTGATTTTTCACGTAAACACATTTGCACTGGGAGATATGGGGACCGCTGAACTGGCTGACGGTACGCAGGTACACGACATCAAAACTCTTGTACTCGATACATTTCAAAATCCGTTGTATGCTTTCGGATACACATTTGTAATGATCCTGCTGGGTGCACACCTCGGCCACGGCATCTGGAGTGCATTCACCTCGCTGACAGTTAAAAGCAAGAAAGCCTCGGCTGTAATTTATACAATTGGAATTATCGCTGCTGTAGTACTCGCTGTAGGGTTTTTATTTATACCGCTTTACATCTACTTTGGCGGAGGCTGCGAAGCTGCACTCATCCATTGCAATTAACCAGTTTGTAACAACCAGATTTTCAGATTATGAAATTAGATCCAAAAATACCTTCGGGACCATTAGAAGAGAAATGGGAAAAGCACTTGAATGATATCAAGCTTGTGTCTCCCAACAATAAGAGAAAACATAAAATAATTGTGGTTGGAACCGGTCTTGCCGGAGCATCAGCCGCAGCCAGCCTTGCAGAGCTGGGCTACAACGTGCTCACATTTAATATCATGGATTCGGCACGCAGGGCTCACAGTATTGCTGCACAAGGCGGGATTAACGCCGCTAAGAATTATCAAAACGACGGCGATAGTGTCTGGAGGCTGTTTTATGATACCATAAAAGGCGGCGATTACCGAAGCCGTGAAGCCAACGTTTACCGGCTGGCTCAAAACTCAAACCTCATTATTGATCAGTGTGTGGCGCAGGGTGTGCCTTTCGGGCGCGAATATGGCGGCCTGCTCGATAACCGCTCGTTCGGTGGCGCCCAGGTATCCAGAACGTTTTATTCCCGCGGCCAAACCGGCCAGCAGCTTCTTCTCGGAGCCTATCAGGCCATGATGAAAGAAGTGCATTCCGGTAAAATTAAAGATTATCCGCGCCAGGAAATGCTCGACCTTGTTGTGGTTGATGGCGTAGCACGCGGAATTATCACCAGGAACCTTGTTACCGGTGAAATTCAAAAGTGGGAAGCCGATGCCGTTGTACTCTGCACAGGCGGATACGGCAACGTTTTCTACCTCTCTACCAACGCAAAAAATTCGAATGCAACCGCCATGTGGAGATGTCACAAACGCGGTGCAGCATTTGCCAATCCCTGCTTTGTGCAGATTCACCCCACATGTATTCCCGTTTCTGGCGACTATCAGTCAAAACTGACGCTGATGAGTGAGAGCCTCAGAAATGACGGGCGTGTTTGGGTGCCCAGAAAGAAAGGAGACAAGCGGCCTGCCAATGAAATTCCCGAAGATGAGCGCTATTACTACCTTGAGGAGCGCTACCCGAGTTTCGGAAACCTGGTGCCGCGTGACGTGGCATCAAGAAATGCCAAACTGGTAACCGATGATGGGCTTGGAGTTGGCGATACCGGCCTTGCCGTTTATCTCGATTTCAGGGATGCCATCAAGCGGGACGGAATTGAAGTGATCCGTGCCAAGTACGGCAACCTGTTTGATATGTATGAAAATATCACCGATGAAAACCCATACGAAACCCCGATGAGAATTTTCCCGGCGGTTCACTACACAATGGGCGGCCTTTGGGTTGATTACGACCTGATGAGCAATATTCCCGGATTGTTTGTTGCCGGCGAGGCGAACTATTCTGATCACGGTGCAAACAGGCTCGGAGCCAGTGCACTGATGCAGGGTCTCTCCGATGGATATTTTATCGTTCCTTACACAATCGGAGACTATCTGGCTGATGCCGACCTGCCAAAAGTGGATACCGGACATGATGCATTCAAAGAAGCGGCCGATGCTTCCTCGGGCCTGCTTGATAAACTGCTTGCAGTGAAAGGAGATAAAACCATTATCGAATTCCACAGAGAGCTTGGTAAAATTTTGTGGGATAAAGTTGGAATTTCCAGAAGTAAAGAGGGCCTTGAATCGGCCATAAAAGAAATTCGGGAACTGCGCGAAGAGTTCTGGCAAAATGTTAAAGTTCCCGGCGAAGCCAACTACTACAACAAATACCTCGAGTATGCATCCCGTTTGGCTGACTATTTTGAGCTTGCTGAACTGATGGCGCTTGATGCATTAGACAGAAACGAATCCTGTGGCTGCCACCTGCGCGATGAATATCAGACCGAAGAAGGCGAAGCCATCCGAAACGACAAGGATTATGCATTTGTATCGGCATGGGAGTTTGTGGATGTGAATGGAAAACTCGAAACCAAACTTCACAAAGAACCCCTCGAGTTCGAATTTGTGGAAATGAAACAAAGAAGTTATAAATAACAGGATTTTTTATGAGTGAGATGACAATCAACCTGAAAATTTGGCGACAAAAAAACGAAGACGATCCTGGCCGTTTTGAAGAATACAAACTTCCCGGAGTGAATGAGCATATGTCGTTCCTGGAAATGCTGGATGTATTAAACGAAAAACTGATAAAAGAGGACAAAGATCCTGTTGAGTTTGACTACGACTGCCGTGAAGGAATCTGTGGTTCGTGCAACCTGGTTATTAACGGCCGGGCACATGGGCCTAAACACAAAACTGCGGTTTGCCAGCTTCATATGCGCACCTATAACGACGGCGACACGATTGTAATTGAGCCGCCGCGTGCTGCTGCTTTTCCGGTGATCAGAGACCTGGTGGTAGACCGAACTGCATTTGACAGAATTATCGAAGCAGGCGGATATGTGTCCGTAAAAACCGGTGCTGCCCCGGAAGCAAACCTGATTCCCGTACCACGCGAAATTTCCGAGGAATCTTTTGACTATGCAACCTGTATCGGCTGTGGTGCCTGTGTGGCGGCCTGCCCGAACTCTTCGGCTGCTCTCTTTACGGGAGCAAAAATTGCCCATTTGAATCTGTTGCCGCAAGGTACACCCGAACGGGAAAAACGTACTTTGGCGATGGTAGAACAGATGGAAAAAGAAGGCTTTGGCGACTGTTCAAATTATGCAGAGTGCGAGGCGGTTTGTCCGGTGGGTATAAGTATTTCATCCATCGCACAGATGCGTAAAGACTATATGAAAGCTGTTTTTTAATGTGAGAGTCTTGGATTAACTTTCTGCCTGATAAAGGCGGATCTCATAGATTCAATGAAGAGAAGAAGGGCGTGAGCAAAAATTCACGCCCTTTTTTCATTATTACAATTTGAAAAGATACGGGCTGCTTTGAGAGTAATTTGCAGATTACCATCATGGTATAATATCACTTAATTCGTTCGAAATTCATTCGAATCAAATAAAAAGACACAAATTAAACTTGAACTATCCCAAGATTTTCCCTTTTTTTGGGATCGACTGCTATCAAAAATCAATTAAATAAGAGATTTGTTATGAGGAAGGGGATACTTTATGCACTGTTTTTTACTCTGCTGTTTGGTTTATCTGAACTAAAAGCACAAGAGTTTCAGTTCGGGCTGGACTTTCAGGTTGGTGTGCCTCAAAATGAATTTAGTGATCAGCTTGATGACAGGCTTGGAGTTGGGCTGGGCGGATTTTTTGGATACCGGTTTGGAAACACACCTTTGATGCTTGGAGCCGATCTTGGTTTTATGAATTTTGGAACCGATACCCGGCGGGAACAGTGGAGTACAACCATTCCCGATGCCACAGTTAATGTTGAAAACAGTTACAATCTCTTTCACGGAGATCTTCTTCTCCGAATCATTCCGCCAGAGCGGACATTCAGGCCATTTGCAGATGGTGTGTTTGGATTTAACTACTTCTTTACGGAAACCAAAATCAGAGACCGCGGCACAACGGGGCCGGATGATGTAATAGCCAGCGACACCAACTTTCGGGATACCGCACTCAGTTATGGTTTCGGTGGTGGGTTTCAGCTCAGAATTTATAGTGATGACGGTATGGGAAACAACGGAGAAAATGCCACTCAAACTCCATACTCCGTACATCTTCATTTTATGGCCCGATATATGATTGGCCATGAAGCCGAGTATCTCAGAGAAGGTTCCATCAATATCGATAATGGAACGGTAACCTACGATGTTATGCAATCCGAGACGGACTTATTGCATTTCCGGGTTGGAATTACTGTGAGTTTATAATAACAATCCATCATCTGCAGAGAGATTTCTATGATGTGATTATTCTGAAATCACACTTCTGTTTCTTCCGATTTTGATTTTATATTGAGAAGCATGGGAGATATAAAACTACATAAAGCGGAAGAAGTACTGAAGAAGTTCTGGGGATACGAAACGTTTCGGGAGGGACAAAAACAGGCCATTCAATCGGTACTGGAGGGAAAAGACACACTGGTTTTGTTCCCCACAGGAGGAGGCAAATCTCTATGCTACCAGGTTCCCTCGTTGTTATTTGATGGCTTAACCATTGTGCTGTCACCCCTTGTAGCGTTGATGCAGGACCAGGTTGAGCAACTGAACAAAGCCGGAATTCGTGCAACATTTATAAACAGTACACTGCCAAGGCATGAGGTTGAGCAGCGCCTTGTGAATGCCCGAAACGGAATGTATAAACTGCTCTACATTGCTCCGGAGCGTCTATCCACCGATTTATGGAAAGCCGAAGAACCCAGCCTGAACATTGATTTGGTTGCCGTTGACGAGGCTCACTGCATTTCGGAATGGGGGCACGATTTCAGGCCGGCCTATCGCAAAATTCGTGAAGAATTATCACACATCGCAGAAGAAACCCGATGGATTGCATTGACTGCCACCGCCACACCCGAAGTGAGAAAAGATCTTCTTGAGGTGCTGAATTTTGACAAACCGGCCATTATCACCAGTGGATTTAAGAGAGAAAATCTGCACTGGTGGGTTACAGACAACGAAAATAAGCAGAAGGCACTCAAAAAAGCCGTCCGAAAAGCGGCACAACTGGGAAGCGGCATCGTTTATTCGCCTACCCGCCGTGATTGTAATTATTGGGCTGATTGGCTCAGCAAGACAGGCATAAAAAGTGAGCCGTATCACGCAGGGCTTTCAAGTGACCGGAGGAAAACGGTTCAGAAGAAATGGGTGGAGGGATGTGTTCCTCTCGTTGTTGCAACCAACGCCTTTGGGATGGGAATTGACAAACCTGACTGCCGTTTTGTGATTCATCACACCATGCCGTTTTCCCTCGAAGCGTACTACCAGGAGGCGGGCAGGGCAGGCAGAGACGGCAAGGTGAGCTACCCCGTACTTTTATTCAAACAGAGCGATATCACATATCTCGAAAATCGTATCAAACAATCTTATCCGGATTACGAAACACTTCAGAAGGTGTATAATGCGCTTTGTGATGAGCTTGAGCTTGCCACAGGCAGCGAGCAGGAGGAACCGGAAACTGTCAATTTCAGTAATGTTGCCCGGCGGGTTGCCATCACGGAAGGGCAAGTAAAGACGGCAATGAACCTGCTGCAGCGCCTTGGTTTAATACATCTTGTGGAGCTTAGAGAACCCAGGGTAGGGATCCGGTTTATTGTAAACCCGGATTATCTTCTTGAGTTTATCGATCATGCCAAATCTAAAAAAGGAGAATTCCTGGACAGGCTTTATCGCATGCTGGGCCCTCATTCTATCCATGAATTTCAGTATTTGCGGGAATCAGAACTGTCAGAAAAACTGGAGGCCACACCGAGACAGCTTCAAAAAGCACTGGATGTTTTTTCCGGTTATGATCAAATTCTTCAATACAAGTGGCAGGGCGAAACCCACCTGGTTCAGCTTGCTGAGGCCAGGATGAAGAAATTACAGATCGATCACAAAGATGCCTATCATTACAAAGAAGTGCTGCTAAAAAAGCTGGATTACATGGCAAGATACGCCCTGACATCAGAATGCAGAGAAGTGTTTTTGCGCACCTATTTTGGCGAAACCAATTGCAAACCGTGTGGAAATTGCGATAATTGCAGGGCAGAAAATAAGAATGATGTGACAATCAGCAACAGCGACTTGGATGAAATCAGAAATTATCTGGAAGATGGAGAAAAGTCAGTCAAAGAGATTGCAAAACATACCGGCTGGCACCAGGAAAAACTGAAGAAAACCGTTCTGTACATGGTTCGTGAAGAGTTGTTAGTAGTCAGCGAGACAAACTCAGAAAATTATCGGTTAAGAAACCGCTGACGAATAGAATCGGGTGCTTCTAAGTTCTGGAGCCGGTGCTCCTCTTCGGCTTCGCTGATTTTATCCCTCTCATCCCGGATTGCCTGATTGATTCTTTCCAGCCGTTCAAGCTGTTTGTCGAGATCGTTTTCGTAGAATTCGTGCGAAATCATAAATTCTTCTTTAGATACTCCGTAATGTTCATAAACTTTGGCACGCAAATCATCCCTGGTTTGATTATCATTCAGCAGGTTTTTGTCCATTTGATTGACGACGGCAAACTCGATGAACATTTTAATGTAGGTCTCTTCATCAATCACCTGTTCCGGAACAGAATCTGTGCAGGCAGAAAAAAGCAACAGAATACCGGCAAAAATTGGGATTATGCGAATGTTCATGCATCAGGATCTTTTGGATTTAACGGACGAAGAGCAATTTCATTGACCAGAAAATTATCGGGTGTTTCGAGCAGATGGATCAGTGTGTCTGCAACATCATCCGGCCGGAGCATATTTTCGTGCGTGTCCATTCCAATATTGCCAAAAAAATTGGTGGCAATAGATCCCGGAAACATCGTGGTTACTTTGATCTTGTCATATCTGAGTTCTTTGAAAAGCGCCTCGCTGAATCCCCTCAGTCCAAATTTTGTGGCGTTATAACCCGATAGCTGCGGATTTCCAAGCAGTCCCGCCACAGATGCAATATTCACGATATGGCAATGGCCGTCGTACTGCTTCATCAGCGGAATGATTTCCCGGGTGAGGTAGAATACACCGTTCAGATTTGTGTTTACCATAGTATGCCAGTCATCCAGTGATAGATCTTCAACATTTCCGAAAAGTCCAAGGCCGGCGTTATTTATCAAAATATGAGGTGTCTCATTACTTGAAAATTGGGTTTTTACCCACGTGCTGATCTCCTCTTGTCGTGTTATATCTGCCTGGACGGGGATAAAGTTATTGCCAAGTTCGTCCTGTATTTCCTGCAGGCGATTCAGCCGCCGGGCAAGCCCATAAACTTTCGCGCCTTTCTCAATCAATTTTTTGCTGAATGCAATTCCGATTCCGCTGCTGGCCCCTGTTACAATGGCAGTTTTGTTGCTTAAATCCATATTTACTCTTTTGTATTGCTTACATTAACATTTAAAGATAATTGAAATGCGTAAACGCTCCCGAATAAACAATCAATCCGGGTTCAGCGTTTGACTATTTAAGATCAGCGAAAAACGGATGAAATGAAACCACTTTATCTTGATATAGGAAATTCGAATGTGAAAGCGGCGGAATTTACTGATGCCGGCTGGGAATTGGTGTTTTCAAAATCAATCTGGCAGACAGATGAACTGGCCGGTTATTTACAAAAAATTTCTTCCCGGGTTATCCTGGTATGCTCCGTTCGCCGGGAGATATCCAAAAAACTGGAGCAGCAACTGCCTGAATTTAAATTCAGATTTATTCGGCACAGTGACATTCCCGGTGAATGTATCAATTACAAGACCCCGAAAACTCTCGGAATTGACCGGTTTCTGGCTTGTGCGGGAGCGGTAGCTAAAACCAGCCAACCCGCTGTTGTGGTTGATGCGGGCAGCGCCTGCACAGTCGATTTTATGACGCATGAATTTGTATTTCAGGGCGGAGTCATTCTACCAGGACTGAAGGTTCTGAAGCAGTCATTTAAACAAGAGCTGCCGGAACTGCCGGTTCCTGATTCGGAAATACCTGCAGAATGGCCGGGAAAATCAACCGAAGATTCCATCCGGTGGGGAATTTATGGCGGATACAGGGCGGTGCTTCAAAAATTTATCAGAAAGTTCAAAGAAGAATATCCAAACTCAATAGTTCATTTGACGGGAGGGGATGCTTTCACAGTTCAGAAATTATTTGGCGCAGAGGAGGAATTTTCAGTCAATCCGTACTTGCTTTTTGAGGGGATGAAAGAGGCTGCGGAACGGTGGTTATGAAAGCTTTAATTATTTTGCGGATCAGTGGGTTGGACCCACCCCAACCCCTCCCTCCGGCGAAAAGCACGCCGCAAGGAGGGGCTTTTTCTGGTATTGGTAAAAATCTATGAAAAAAGTCACCCCTTCCTTGTCCCGATGCAGTTCAATCGGGATAGGGAAGGGGCCGGGGGATGGGTCCGCAAGAAAAGGGGCTGGGGGAAGGGTCAAAATAAGTACCCTAAAGATGCCCTTGGATGAGAGCAATTACCATCTCAAGTGCGACAGTATTTTCGCCGCCGCGGGGGATGATAATGTCGGAATAGCGTTTGCTGGGTTCCACAAACTCCAGGTGCATGGGACGCACAAATTTTTCGTACTGATCTAAAACTCCGTCAAAATCACGGCCGCGTTCGGTAATATCCCGCCTGAGGCGCCTCACCAGGCGAACATCATCATCCGTATCCACAAAAATTTTGATGTCAATCCGTTCGCGCAGTTTTGGTTCGCTGAAAATGAGGATACCGTCAATGAGGATAATTTTTTTTGGTGAAGCGCTGATAGTTTCCTCAGAACGGGTATGGTCAACAAAATCGTAAACCGGTATTTCAATTTTGTAGCCGTTAGCCAGAGCATCGAGATGGCGGATCATCAGTTCGGTTTCGAGTGATGTGGGATGGTCGAAATTGTGTTTTTTACGTTCAGAAAAGGGCAGATGGCTCAAATCGCGGTAGTACGAATCATGCTCAATAATCAGGACTTTTTCTCTCCCGATTCCCTCTACAATTTTGTTAACAACCGTGGTTTTTCCTGAACCGCTGCCTCCGGCTACTCCCAATATAAGCGGACTTTTTTTACTCATTACTGGCGGTGCTGTTTTGGCGAACGGTTTTATCGTGTTCTACTTTAAAATCCCGGATGGCGCGGAAAATGGCTGAAGCCAAAATGGTTTGGCCGTATTCACTGGCCATATAACGGGCTTCATTGGGATTGGAAATAAAACCGAGTTCAACCAGAACAGCCGGCATGGGCAGGTTCCACAAAACCACAAATCCGGCCTGTTTTACACCTCTTGACCGGCGCTGTGCTCTTGTTCTGAACTGATCTTCAATCATGGAAGCAAGGCGTTCACTTACAGCCATATTTCCGGCATTGGCCAGTTCATAAATCAGAAGTTCTTCCTCGCTTAGCTGCATTGGCCCGCTTCCTTCTTCAAGTTCAATAACACTGTTTTCACGTTTCATGGCTTCCAGTGCCGATTGTGTTCTGGCAAGCCCAAGAAAATAGACCTCCGAACCGTTTGCATGCGTGCTGCGAGCAGAATTGGCATGGATCGAGACAAAGAGGTCTCCGTTGGCCTGGGAGGCAATCCGGCCTCTTTCCTCAAGTTCTACAAAACGGTCGTCTTCGCGGGTATAAACCACTTCAACATCCGGCATATATTGGTTTATATATCCGCCCACACGTTTAGCCACCTCCAGGGCAATGTCTTTTTCCCGGATGCCAAGCTGCCGGTTGATTGCTCCCGGATCACGGCCTCCATGTCCCGGATCAAGAACAACCACGTTGATATTTTCACCGTTTCTGAGCCGTAAAAAAGAGTCATCACCATCATCGAATGTAAAATCAAACGATGGCATATCCTCTCGTTCCTGGTAGTCGAACCAATAAATGAAGCCGGAGTTGGATGTGATCTGCTCAACTTCACCGGCAGTAGTCTTTTCTAATGCAAGAAGAAGATGTCGTCCGTTTTGATCCTGATAGGCGCTGGTTTTGTAATATTGATCCTCTTCCAGTACAATATCGATTCCAAAACCGGAGGGATTGTTGTGGTACGCAAAGTTCCGGATAATTTCGTGATTATCAGGCATGATAAAATCATCAGGATCGAGCCCGGGTGAGTAGATCATAAACTGAATTAAATCGGGAGCGGGTTGTGAAATTTTGAATGAATCGGCCGGCTCGGTGAGGTGAAAACGCACTACAATTCCTTTTTCATCGCTTCTTTCGGTTACCGATACCCGTTCCAGATCTGCCTGAGCAGAGAGTTGTACAGGCAACAGGAATGCAATTAATCCTGTTAAAGCAAGAATGGCAAGAATCTGTATTCTTTCCATTTTCCTGGATTTAGGGTGTGTAAGAATGTCTGGATGATATTACCTCTAATGTACTGAAAAAATTTAAAAAACGATAAATATCCTGTTCAAGATATTAAATTTAGTCTTTTGTTGGTTTTATATCAGTTACAATGAAGTAAATCGGAAATTTTGAAACTCAGTCAGAAAAACCATCGGGAGCATGGAAAAACACTGAGGTGTTTGGATTAATCTTTTCGCTGCTGGATAAAGCGTGATACTTTGGTAACAAAGTTCCTGGGAGAAATGGCTACTGCGCGCGGAACCATCTTGTTGATTAATCCATAAATAGCCACTCTTTTTCCTTTCATCATCGCCTTGAAACCATACTCCGCTACATCTAAGGAAGTTGCCACCGGGAAACGGTCGAACAGTTTGGATTTTTCCATATTCGCTTCTTTCTGAAACTCCGACTCTGTAGGGCCGGGGCACAAAGTGGTGACACTTACGCCGGTATCCTGCAGTTCGTTGGCAATAGCTTCGCCAAATGAGAGTACATAGCTCTTCGTAGCATAATAAACGCTCATCATCGGGCCGGGCTGAAATGCAGCCGTGGAAGCAACATTCAAAATATAGGCACGGTCTTGTTTAATCATCTCAGGCAAAAAAAGATGGGTGAGATGAGTGAGCGCCCGGATGTTCAGATCGAGCATGGCAGCCTGCCGCTTCCAGTCTGATTCGTGGAAAAAACCATAATCTCCCACTCCGGCATTGTTGACCAATATCTGCACGGAGAACGAGTTTTTCCGTACAAACTCAAACAGTTTTTCAGGGGCATCATAGTCGGCCAGATCAATAGTATAAAAGATCACATCCACATCGAATTCGGCTTCCAGTTCTTTCTTTAATTCAAGCAGGCGTTTTTCTCTGCGTGCCGTAAGCAGCAGGTTGTGGCCATTCCGTGCACATACACGTGCAAGTTCCATTCCAATTCCGCTCGATGCTCCTGTGATTAATGCTATGTTTGGCTTCATATTTGGATTTATGATTTATTTAAATCAGCAATTTTGCCAAAGATAATAAATCCTGAGACAGTGGTTTTGGAAAGGTTGTTAAAGGAGAGATTTTATTTTTATGAAGACAGGCCTTGCAATAAAAAAGCAACAGGCCGCCAGTACTTCTAAGTGCGACCTGTTGCCCCAACGAGGTGTATTTATGATAATTTTTTGTTTAGGATGATCCTTTTTCTTTATCACCAATCAACACGAGAATCGGTACCGTAGTATATGTACTCAACTTCTTTGTGTGATTTTTTTCCATCAGCATTCCAACTACGGATTTTTTATACCGGTTCATTACAATCATCGAAATGGAGTTATCCTTTACAAATTCTGATATTCCTTCGAAGAAATCTTTGCCGGTTTTTAGGTGAAAGTCGATTTTTTTATAAACTTTTTTTTCCGTCGCCAGTTCTTTCAACCCCCTGAATTTGATGTCGGTAGACAAGTGGCTTTTTTCAGAAACATGAAGCACATGAATGGATGAATCGAACAAGCTGGCGAAATCTGCAGTTTTCTTCAGATTTCTCAAGTCGTGATGGCGAAAATTGGTTGTGAATAAAATCTTGCTGAAATCAACAGAAGTAATATTCTCGGGAATGGCCAGCACCGGTTTATGTGATTTTAGTAAAATATCTGTCGATACACTTCCAAACAGTGCTTTTCTGGATGAGTTTTCGGTGACGCTGCCAAGGGTAATGAGGTCGATATTCAGATCATCGATAGCTTCCAAAATTTGAGAAACCGGTTTGCCGATTCGAATTTTGGAATCCACTTTTATTTTTTTTCCGGATTCATTCTGGGTTACTGAATCTTTCATTCCTTCCAGGTGCTGTTCGGCATTATCCTGCAGATAATCGAGCACACCATCAATATTTGCGGGGAAATTAAACGGCGGATCAATCACATGCAGAAGTGTAATGCGCGCCCCGACAGCCCCGGCAATGGCAGTTGCATATTTCAGTGCATTTTTTGAACACTCGGAAAAATCGGTGGGAATGAGAATACGTTTGGCAGATGAAATCATAGCTCTCCGGTCTTGAAATTTTTACACCCTGTTATATAAAAACAAAGTATAAAATCTTCACAGGGAGTGATATACAGCAAGGGATGATGCCACAGTAAGGGAAAAC
The DNA here is from genome assembly GCA_007131725.1 of Balneolaceae bacterium. GTDB lineage: Bacteria > Bacteroidota > Rhodothermia > Balneolales > Balneolaceae > Rhodohalobacter. The sequence continues at coordinate 279 of SLPZ01000155.1, read as the reverse complement.
CTGAGTGAATTTTTTGATGAGAAGAATCAAATCATCCGCCGCTCCACTTCAGCAATAAACCGCCTTGCGTCTCTTCTTGAAAATAGTTCCATCAGTGGTTTGTCATCGATATTTACATCCCTGAAGATCTCTGTTCCTTCCAAATTTTTTATCACCAGGCGGTTGCCTGTGTACGACATTTCACTGATTTCATACAGCGGAATAGCCAGCCCGCGATCCAGCAATGTGCGCACGCCGCTGCTCACCATACTCAACAGTATATTGACGAAATGAGAGTCG